>NZ_JBHMQT010000054.1:0-103230 GCF_042435035.1 Sphaerimonospora cavernae | reverse complement strand
AGTAGCTGCCGTCGGGCTGGTAGGCGCTCGACCCCGACGTCAGCGAGCCGGTCTTGGTGGTCGTATATCCCTGGCAGGTGCCGCCGCCGGTGCCGGTGACTGTCAGGGCGAAGGTCGTCGTCCGGGTGGCGTCGGTGCCCCTGCCGGTGATGGTGACCTGGTAGGCGCCGGCGGGGGTGGCGGCTGTGGTGCCGATGGACATGGTGGCGGAACCGCCGGCGGTGACCGAGGCGGGGGCGAACGTGGCGGTGGCTCCGCCGGGCAGGCCGCTGGCCGACAGCGCGACCGTCTGGGCGCCGCCCCTGGTCACCGTGGTCGACACGGTCGTGGTCAGCGAGTTGCCGGGGTTGGTCGAGCCCGTGGCGGGCGACACCGCCATCGAGAAGTCGTTGGTCTGCCGGCCGGAGCCGGCCACCGTCCACACCGCGTAGGCGATGGCGTCGGCGTTGCGGTTCAGCGCGGTGTCGTTGATGTTCGACATCGTGTCGCAGGAGCTGTGATAGCACCGGTCGTACGCCTGACCGGCCGTGCCGCCCCACAGCTGCGCCTCGGCGCTGGTCTTGCGGCCCTCGGCGCCGGTGAAGGTGCCGCCGGCGGCGATGCCGTACCGGATGAACGGCCCGTAGTCGCTGCGGCCGTCGAAGTCCGTGCCGCGGGTGGGTACGTTGATCGAGGCGAAGTAGTCCTGGAGCACCCGCTCCAGGTAGTCGGAGCCCGCCGGGCCGGGGCCGGAACCGGTGCGGTCGGAGTCGTCGCCGTCGTATATGAAGTAGCCCGGGTTGGGCGAGCCGATCATGTCGAAGTTGTAGTACGCCTTGATCTTCGACCGTTCGGTGCTGGGCAGGTTGGTCACGTAGTAGTTCGACCCGCGCAGGCCGAGCTCCTCGGCGCCCCACCAGCCGAACCGCAGATGCTTGCCCGGAGTGAAGCCGCTGCGGGCCACCTCCAGCGCCACCTCGAGGATGCCGGCCGATCCGGAGCCGTTGTCGTTGATGCCGGGGCCGGCCGTCACGCTGTCCAGGTGCGCGCCGATCATGAGCACGTCGTTGGGGTCGCCGCCGGGCCAGTCGGCGATCACGTTGTATCCGGTGGCGCCGTTGTAGCTGAACGACTGCACCGTGGTGGTGAAGCCGGCCGCGTCGAGTTTCGCCTTGACGTAGTCGACCGAGGCCCTGAATCCGGAGCGGCCGTGAGCGCGGTTGCCGCCGTTGGCGTTCGCGATCGACTGGAGTTGCTGCAGATGCCCCTTGACGTTGTTGAGTGAAATGTCCGGTACGACACTCGCCGCGACCGCCTGTGACGTGGCGGGCAGCGATGTCACAGGCAGTGACGTGGCAGGCAGTGCGCTCGCCGAGGCGGGAAGCCCGACCGTCATCGAGGTGGCCAGGGGCAGGGCCAGCGCCGCGGCGACGCCGACCGGAGCGAGCCTGCCGAACCTGCCGAGTTTTCCGAGTCTTCGGGGGGAACCTCTCATGTTCATCCTCGCTTGTTCGGACGATGTGGGGGGACCGCCGTGACCGCTGGGGGCGGCGGGACATCGAGCGAGACCTGCGCGAGTGCGGCCGGGTGCGGTCGGCGCGCCGGCGGTGCGGTCGGCAGGAAGCGCATGGGTGGTACGGGTGGACGTTCGCAATCCGGACCCGTGCCGGTCAATGACTTCGGCGGACGTTCAAACTCTGTCGAATCCGGACAGCTCGGGATCGTCGTAGCGCGTCGATATAACTACAAAGGGTGATATTCGGGTCGTCCGTGCCCGGCCCTTGGCAAGGAAATCGACAAGACCCGGCCCTGGTGAGCTCCTCACGCAGGTCCACACCCCATCCCGGCTCGGCCGGACGCGGCGACCGGTTCTCCCAGGTCCGCGTGGGTCGGCTGAAGCAGTTCGCCGACCGGGGCGCGCAGCAGGCAACATGAACCTGGCCGTCTCCGTGCCGGGACAGTGCTGGGACTCGGCACCGTCATCGCGACGGCACGCGACGAGTCCCTGACGCGTCCGAGGGCCGCCCGTCCTTTCAACTCGGTCTTGACTTGTTCAGTCATGACAAATCATGATCAACTGGTGCGTCTTCCCCGCGTGAAGCTTGAGCACCGGCCCCACCGATACGACGACGGGACCATCCGCATCGGAGGCGAGGTCTACGGGATCGCGGCCGAGATCGAGGATCCGTACGGCTGGGTGTGGACGGCCCTGTCACTGATGGACGGCACCCGATCTGCCGGGCAGATCGCCGAGAGGCTGAGCGACGCCCACCCGAAGGTGCCCGACGCCGCGTCGATCGTCGAGCAACTGGTCGCGTCGGGGTACGTGGAGGACGCGGCCGCGACGCCGCCGGGCGAGCTGGAGGAGCGGGAGCTCGACCGCTACAGCAGGAACCACGCGTTCTTCCGCGCCGTCGACCTCGCGCCCCGGGGCCACGGCTGGGAGGCGCAGCTCCGGCTGAAAACGGCGCGGGTCGTGGTGCTGGGGCTGGGCGGCACGGGCAGCCACGCGGCGTGGGCGTTGGCGGCCGCCGGCGTCGGCGCCATCCACTGCGTGGACCCCGATCTGGTCGAGCTCTCCAACCTCAACCGTCAGATCCTCTACTGCGAGGACGACGTGGGACGCCCCAAGGCGGACGTGGCCGTCGCCCGGCTCCGGACCGTCAACTCCGATATCACCGTCACCGGTGAGCGGCTTCGGATCTCCAGCCGCGACGACCTCGGCGACCTGATCGCGGGCTGTGACGCGCTCGCGCTGTGCGCCGACCGGCCGGATGGGCACCGCATCAGGGTCTGGGCGAACCGGGCATGCGCCGCGGCCGGCATTCCATGGGCGGGCGGAGGGTACAACGGTCCTCTGGTCACGGTGGGGATGTTCGCCCCGGGCGCGGGCACGTGCTACGAGTGCCTGAGCGCGGGGGAGGAGGCCAGACGCCGTCCCAAGACCCCGGTGGACCTCGGCGGGCCGGGGGCGATCGCGACGTCGGCCGGTCTTTCCGGCCAGCTCGTCGCGCACGCGGTGCTCGGATTGCTCACCGGGGTTCCCATGCCGCCGGTCGGCACCATCCAGGGAGTCAACCTGGTCGCCCCCGACCATCACGTGTGGGTCCGGCACCCGCCCCGCCCCGACTGCCCGATCTGCGGGAGCCGCACCGAACTCGATCTCCCATGACTATTCGCCATAGATCTTGACTGGCGCGGTAAACCAGCCAAGCATGGAGGCGTTCTCGCGAGAACCTCCTTGTCCCTCCCCTGCAAGGAAGGAACCGGATGAGTCAGCACGAGTGCAAGGGCGAGCGGGTGGAAACGGCGACCCCGCCGGCGAAGATGAAGATCATAATTCGTCGACTCGACAAGATCGAGACGACGACGGACAGCAACAGCACCGGCAACTGACTCGACTGCGAGGAGCGGCGGCGTGCGGGCGCGACGCGCTCGGCAGGCCCGCACGCCGCAGGTGAGGGGCGGTACGTGCAGGCGGAACACCGTTTCCATGCCTCGCTCTCCGGTGTCCTGCTCTCCGGCGTCCTCTCCGACGCACCGCGAGCCGAAGCCGGGACCCGCGCCTCGGAACCAGAGGAACTAATGCGTGGAGGGAGCAATGGAGTTTTCTCTGAACGTCTTCGAAAGGGTGCGGGACGCCGAGGGGCGGATTCTGCCGGTCGACGCCTATCAGGCCGAGTTCGCCGACGACTTGGAGCGCGCCACCGCCACGGTGTGGAAACTCGAGCGGGCCCAGGATTTCTACGAGCCGGATGTGGCGAGCTGGCGCGCGATGATGGCCGGGGAATGGGAGGACTCGCTCTCCCTGCTCCAGGAGATGGGGCCGACTCTGACCGAGTTCTACCGTATCCGGCCTGATTTCTGTCGAGTCCGGATCGTGGAGCGGCCGCTCACGCCGTACCTGCAGTGGGAGATGCACGCCCTGGCGGTCCGCGCGGCCGCGGGCGAACGTCCCCGGGTGCTCGCCGCGGAGGCCGTACGGGAGTTCGAGCACATCGCGGCGCTGCCGGAACTCGTCGTGTTCGGCCCGTCGCTCCTGTATGAGGTGCTCTACGACGACGGCGGCGGCCACATCGGAGGCCGGCGGGTCACCGATCCCGACGTGATCGTTCCCTGCCTCGACGCGGTGCGGGAACTGTACGACCGGGGAGAGGACCTGCTGCCCTACTTCGACCGGGAGGTCGTCCCGCTGCCGCCGCCGTCGGTCTCCCTTCGAATGCGAGAGCCTCTGCCCGACTACTCCCAACACACCGGGACCTTCCGCCCCTGAGCACAGGGGGGACAGTGGGCACATCTGGAGGCCGATGTGAGCCATGACCCCGGGCGGGCGCCGGCCGGGTCCCCGGTGTCCGTTGGAACGACCGTGCGTGGAACGACCGTGCGTGGAACGACCGTGCGCCTGCGCGAACTGGGCTTCCGGCAGGACGGGCAGGAGTGGATCGTCGGCCGGGTGGACGGAGACGAGTTCGTCGCCGTGCCGTACGAGGGCATGCGGGCCATCCGGCTGCTCCTGGAGGGGGCCACGGTCGAGGAGGCCGAACGGCGACTGCACGCCGAGACCGGCGCCGAGTTCGACATCCACGACTTCGTGCGGACACTCGGCGAACTCGGCATGGTGGACACCGCCGGAGGGCGACCCGTGCCCGGCGGTCCGGCGCGGGCCCCGTCCTTCTCCCGGCTGCACGCCCGGCATGTGCGGTGGACGCTGAATCCGCTGCTCCACATGGCCGTCGGCCTCGTGATCGCGGCCGGGATCGTGGCCGGGATCGCGGTGGCCGCGCTGCGGCCGGAGAACGTGCCGGGCTGGCGCGATCTGCTGTGGAGCGAGCGCGGCACGCTCGTCCTCGTCTCGCAGGCCGCCGTCGGCTGGACGCTGATCTTCCTACACGAGTTGGCCCACCTGACGACCGCCAGAGCCGTCGGCGTGCCGGGCAGGATCCGGCTCGGCACCCGGCTGCAGTTTCTGGCCGTCCAGACCGAGGTGTCCGGCGTGTGGCTGGCGGAGCGGCGGATCCGCCTGACGGTCTACCTCGCCGGCATGGCGACGGACGCGGCGGCCTGCTCTGCGGCGCTCATCCTGACCGCCGTCGTGGGGCCTCACCCGGCGCTGTCGCTCATCGTGCTGACCTCGCTCACCATGCTCGCCACCCAGTTCCTGGTGTTCATGCGGACCGATGTCTACTTCCTGCTCCAGGACCTGATGGGTTGCCGCAACATGTACGGCGACGCCTCCGCGTACTTCCGGCACCTGGCGCTGCGGATGCTCGGCCGTCCCTCCCGCGACCCGCTCGCCGGGCTGCCGAGCCGGGAGCGCCGCAATCTTCGGGTCTACACCGTGCTGCTGGTGGTGGGTACGGCGATCTGCCTGGGGGTGGCCCTCACGGTGACGTTGCCGGTGACGCTGGCCCTGCTCTCCCGTGCGGTGGCCGGGCTTCTCTCCCCCCCGGACCCGCTCGCCGTGCTGGACGCCGTCGCCGTGGTCCTGGCCGTCGTCGTGGTCCAGGTGCTCTGGGCGCGGGCATGGTGGCGCAGACATGGTCCCCGCGTACGGCGCGCGTTGAGCCGCCGACCGATGCCCGCGACCGATGCCGCCGAATCACGGTGAGTCGTAGGCTGAGGGCGATCGTCGGCGTTGACCGGAGTCGTTTGGGCCCATACAGTCGTCTCCGGACCAGCACCTTTCCCGCCGAACACCTGGAGACTCACGGCGATGACCGACCCCGCGGATCTGCTTTTCGTCAACGGCGACGTCCTGACCGTCGACGCGGAATTCTCCGTCGCGCAGGCGGTGGCCGTACGCGAGGGGCGCATCCTCGCGGTCGGGGAGACCGCCGAGATCGAGGCGCTGGCCGGGCCGCACACGCGGGTCATCGATCTCGCGGGCCGCACCCTCCTGCCCGGCATCAACGACTCGCACCTGCACGCGGCCGCGTGGGGCCTGACCCGGCCGCCGTTCGCCCTCGCCGTGGGCCACCCCGTGGTGCGCTCGATCGCGGACATCGCCGAGTCGGTACGGCAGGCCGCCGCGACCACCCCCGCCGGTGAATGGATCACCGGCCTCGGCTGGGACCTCGGCTACCTGGCCGAATGCCTCGCCGACCCGGGCCGCCGCCCGCACCGCCGGGACCTGGACGCCGTCTCACCAGATCACCCGGTCGGTCTGACCGACTTCTCCGGACACATGCTCTGGGTCAACTCCAAGGCGCTGGAGATCGCCGGCATCACCCGCGACACCTCACCTCCTCCCGGCGGCGTCATCGACGTCGACGCGGCCGGAGAGCCCACCGGCCTGCTCCGGGAGGGTGCGATGTCCCTGGTTCAGCGGCACCTCCCGCCCGCGACCGTGGAACTGCGCAAGCAGGCCATCCGGTCGGCGGTGGCGGCGCTGCACGCCGAGGGCATCACCAGCTACACCGAGCCGGGCCTCGGCCCCGGCGGCGTCGAGATTCTCGGCGGCGGGCTCAGCACCGAGTCGCTGGAGGCGTACGTCGAGCTGGCCCGGGCCGGAGAGCTGGACGCCCGGGTCCGCGTGCTGCTGCTGCCCGCCCCCATGGGAGGCTCGGCGGCCGACGTGACCGCCGGACTGCGCGACCTCGCCGCCATCCCGTCCGACGTCGACCCGGAACTGCTCGCGGTGATCGGCGTCAAAATCTTCGCGGACGGTGTGCCGCCCAACGAGACCGCCTGGATGCACGAGGCGTACGGCGCGGCCGGCGGCCACGGTTCCCTGTGCGTGCACGGCGCCGACGCCGCGCTGCAGCAGGCCGAACTGACCGAGATGGTCCGCATCGCGCACGCCGCCGGCTACCAGGTCGGCGTGCACGCCACCGGAGACCGGACGATCGACGCGGTCACCGACGCCTTCATCGCCGCGAGCAGGGCGCACCCCCGGCAGGACGCCCGGCACTACCTGATCCACGCGGACTTCACCGCCGAGGAGACCCTCGCCAAGCTGGCCGAGCACGGGTATTCGGTGAACATGCAACCGGCCATCAAGTGGACCATCGCCGACCTGATGGACGAGGTCGTCGGCAAGGAACGCTCGGACTACCAGTGGCCGGTCCGCTCCGCCGCCGAGGCCGGGCTCGCGGTCTGCGCCAGCTCCGACGCCCCCATCACCGAGCCCAACTGGCGGCAGGGCGTCGCCGCGATGCTGCTGCGCGAGTCACGGGCCACCGGCCGGCCCAGCGGCCCCGAGCAGTGCGTCGACCTGGCCACCGCCATCCGCGCCTACACGATCAACGCCGCCCGCCAGGACTTCGCGGAGACCTGGAAGGGCAGCATCGAGGTGGGGAAGGTCGCCGACCTGTGTGTCCTCGGTGGTGATCTGCGCGCGATCGACCCCCATGACATCCCCACCCTGCCGATCGACCTCACCGTGCTCGGCGGCGAGATCGTCTTCGACCGTCAGACCGCGGTCCGGAACGTCGCAGGTGGCGGGGCCTGAAACGTGGCGGTCACCCGCCGGCCTGGGCCTTGAAGATGATGACGGCGATGACCGCGATGACGGTCAGGGCCGCGAGCACGGCAGCGGTGATCTTCGCGGCGCTGTACGGCCGCTGCCCGATCACCTCGCCGGTGTGCGCGTTCACCATCACCTGCAACGTCTTGCCGCCGTGCAGGTAGGTGAGGAACCACACCGGGAGCAGCACCAGCTTGAAGGTGAGATCGAAATACCGGGTGTCGACCCAGCTGACCCGCTGCTCGTCCCCGCCGATGTCATGGCGGCAGTCGTCCTCGATGACCTCGGCCATCTTCTGCTTGGCCAGCTCGAGACCGCTCTCCGGCTCGATGTCGTAACGCACGGTCTGGAAACCAGCCAGATACTCCTCCTGGTACGGGATCACCCGTTCCAGCGGCCATGGGGTGAGTTTGTCCAGCTGCCTGGCGGCCACTCGGCTGGTCCCGGTGACGAGCACGTCGTCGAAGAATCGCGAGACCGTTCCGGAGGCGTGCCGCCAGCGGGTCTTGCGCACCTGGCGGGTCTCGGTCCGGGTCTGGCCGTTCTCGGTGACCGTGTAGGTCTCGGTCTCCCAGTAGTAGTCGCCCCGCTGGCCCGTGTAGTCGGAGACCGTGTCGGCGTCGTAGGTCCAGTACGGCAGGTAGCTCCCTTTGAAGGTCTCCGCCTCGGTCACCTTCTTCAGGCTTGAGGGGGCGAACCAGCGGGAGGACGTCCACCTGCGCAGCGCGTCACGGGCGCCGTTCCGGTCGATGCCGAACGGCACCATCGCCTCGGGCACGATTCGCTCGGTGGCGCCCGCCTCGGCGACCAGCGGCGTGCCACAGAACTGGCACTTCTCGGACAGTGTGTCGCTCTCGGTGCGTGCGTGGCAGCCCGGGCAGACGAACACATGCAGCGTGCCGGCCATCTGGCGCGGCTTGATCGGCAACTGGGCCAGCTCGGCGTAGTCGTGCTCCCGCACCTCCCGCCCGGCGTGGGCGATCGGCTGCTCGTGCTGACAGTACGGGCAGCGCATCACCCGCGTGCCGGGGGCGTACTCGAGGGTGGCGCCGCACGCCTGGCAGGGATAGGAGCGGGCGGGCGCCGCGCCGGCGATGTTCGGATCGGACACGGTCGATACTCCGGAGGTGCACAGCGGGAATTGGGGGAAATCGCGGGGGAACCCGGGGAACTGCCGGGGGAAGCGATGCGCGGCGCTCGTCCCGCCCGGGTGGCGTCTCCTACGCCTGCGGGGGCAGCGGCGGCGGGACGCTGGCCAGCGCCTGGGTCAGTTCGGGGACCTGGCCGGCCGGGAGCCAGGCGGACATGCCCGCCCGCCAGACCAGGCTCGCGCGGGTCAGCACGCCCGTGCCCACGAGACCCGGCAGCGCCGAGGGTTCGTACGGCCCATGCTGTGTGTCGTTGACGGCGACGTACCACTGCGTCTGCTGCTGCGCCGGGAGCGGCGGCGGCCCGCCGGCCGGGGCGGCCGGGGCGGCATGCGCCGGTCGGGGCTGCGGGGCGAGACCGTCAGCCAACTGCCGGCCGATGGCCATCCCCATGCCCAGGCCGATTCCCTCGCCCGCGCCGCCGGAGTTGCGGGCGGCGTCGCCGATCGCGTTCGCGGTCTGGAACCGGGTGTACTGGTCGAGATCGCCGGCGATCGCCATCCGGGTACGCGTGTCGATCGCCGCCTCGACCTCCGGCGGCAGGGAGATGTTCTCGATGATGAACGTGGGCACCGAGACGCCGACCGGGGTCAGTTCGTGGGTGAGGACGCCCGCCAACCGGGTGCCCAGCGCGTCCTGATGGGTCGCCAGGTCGAGCACGGGGATGTTCGCCGTGGCCAGCGCGTTCGCCAGCCGGCCCACGATCATCTGCCGCAGGTACTCCCGCACCTCCTCGGTCCGGAACCGCGGGTCGGTCCCCGCCAGCTCGCGCAGCAGCCCGGCGGGATCGACGATCTGCACGGCGAACCCGCCGAACGCCCGAAGCCGCACCATGCCGAACTCCGGGTCCCGGAGGGTGATCGGGTGCTGGGTGCCCCATTTCAGGTCGGTGAACTGGCGGGTGTTGACGAAATAGACCTCGGCCTTGAACGGCGAGTGGAAGCCGTACTTCCAGCCCTTCAACGTCGACAGGATCGGCAGATTCTGCGTCTCGAGGACGTACGTCCCCGGGACGAAGACATCGGCTATGCGGCCCTCGTTGACGAAGACGGCCGTCTGAGATTCCCGGACCACCAGCCGGGCGCCCATCTTGATTTCGTTCTCATATCGCGGGAAGCGCCAGACGATGGTGTCCCTGCTGTCGTCCGTCCACTCGACGATGTCGATGAACTCACCGCGGATGCGGTCCATCAAGCCCACGTTTTCCTGCCGTCCTGCCGTCGCCGGGCGTCCCGCCCCGAGTTTCACGCCGAGCGTTCCCGCAACCCGGCATGGCCGACGATAACAAGCCCGGCAAACCGCCACCAGCCCTGCCCGTGGGCATGGGCGCGGGTCGGTGGCTTGTAAGTGTGCTGCAACCGGGGCGGCTTATCTTCACCGCGCACACCCTCTGCTTCATCGAAGGAGCTCCCATGCGGTCCCGAGTCAAGTCGGTGAGGGCTCCTCAGGCTCGGCGTGGCTGCTCAACTACAAGAGCGCCCGCCGGCTCGGCTACCTCAACGGTGTGACCAGCGGCGTCTCCGACACCGACGGCAACGACCGGATCGACACCAGCGTCTCGCCGTACTTCGACGGCGAGACCTACGATGTCTACAAGTCGGCGGCGAACCACTGGTCCGGCAGCATCGCCTGACCCGGCGGCTGCTCGCCGTGCTCCGTCCGGAACCTCACCCGCGGCCTGAGCCTGCCGGCCCGGCCGCGGGTCTTCGGCCTACCGGGCCAGCCCATGTTCCAGGCTGGACTGAGACAGTCCGAACCGTACCCGGAAGGGAACGTCTGCCCTGATCGCGAGGACGACCACCGCGAAGATCAGCGGAATCAGGAACCAACGGATCGTTGTCGGCACCGGGCGACTCGCCCATGATGCGACGATCAGACGGATGATCCAGATCACGCCGAGGAGACCCCAGGCGAACAACTACCGACGTTCTCCGGCGTCGGCGGCTCGCTGTACGCCTCGCTCAGTCGGCGGTACGACGGGGTGGACGCGGCATTCGACCGGGCGGGCGTCGCTCGTGACGAGGTGGTGGCGTTCGTCCATCCCGATCAATGGGTGACGCTCTTCGCCTCCCTGCGTCGCTGAGACGGCCGGCGACGCGCTCACCGGCTGACCGCTGCCCAAGGCGGTGGTCGGCCGGTGAACGTCGGACCGTCGCTGATGGGCGCCATCCCGAAGTCGGAACGCCCCGCCGGAGGCTTCAAACGGCCAGTCGTTTGAACAGGTGCACGTCTTCGTGGCCGCCGGGAATGCCGAGCATCCGGCCGGTTTCAACGTAACCGTGCCGCTGGTAGAAGCCGGGAGCCTGAAAGGTGAAGGACGAGACGGCGATTCGGTCACAACCTCGCCGTACGGCTTCCGCCTCGGCGGCGTGGAGGATTTTGCTGCCCCATCCGTGCCCGCGGCCGTCCTCGCGGATCCAGAGCAGCGAAATGCCGCAGAGCCCGCCCCAGGTCCAGGCGGTCAATCCGCCGACCAGCTCACCGTCATCGTCGGTGACCTTGACGGAGAAGGAGTCGCCATGGGCCGTGCCGGTGGCGGCCTCGTTGAACGCGGTCAGCGCCTCGTCGAGTTTCTCGCTCAACTCGGGGTCGCGGTCACCGACGGTCAGGATCGCGGCGGAGTCTGCTGTCACGCTGGTGGAGTATTTCACCGGCGTCGCGTTCAGGCGAACGGATTTCGCGTGGCCTCAGCTGCCGCGGCTTCACCTGCCGTTCTGAGGGGTAGCGCTTCGAAGCTTCTCGACCAGTGGCCACGCCGGACTGTCCGTCTGATCGAAGGTCTCGGCATAGATGACCTGATCTTTATCGATGACGGTCATGCTCGACGCCTCGCCACCACCGGTCGGCGCGATGACTGATCTGTTTTTCTCCAGGTCGTCGCGGTCAACCAGATGGGCTCCGGCTGCGAGAACCAAAGCAATGCCAGAAACGGCCACCGGCCAGTAGCGCCAGGCCCGTCCGGTCCTGAACCGCGGCGGGTTTCCCTTGATCACTCGTCTCCTCCGGTACGTAGCGCGTCAGGCCGCCTCGGTGGGCTTGAGCGTGAAGGCATGGATGCCCTGGTTGGTCCCGACCATCGACACCTCGAAATTCCCCTGGACCCGATAGAACCCGTTGGTATGCAGCAGGCCCACCGGCGCCGGCTGCTCTCCCAGGATGGTGACCTGCACGCCCACGCATTTCGCGGAGGTCGGCTGCTCACCCGGGTTCAGCTTTTCGCGGCACCGCGGCCAGAAGGTGAACAGCGCCTTGTCGTTCTCGCCGAATGAGTCGAAGTCCTCGCCGTCGCCGGCGTAAGGGGTGATCTCCGCATCGAGCGGGGCGAAGACGAGGACCTTCTTGCCCACGTTGGCCGCCAGGAAATCCATCAGCCGCTCTCCCGCCTGCCCATTGTCGATGGTCTCCTGATAGGACGGCCGGGACGGAGCGGCCACGGGCGAAGGCGAGGACCGCGGTGGTTCGCTCTTCTCGCCGAGTTGCCGGACGAGCAGTGCTCCGGTGACGAGTACGGCCGCGGCGGTCACGCTCGCACCCATGGCCAGCGCCCGTCTCCTCCCGGGGCGTACCGGCTCGGTGTCGGGTCCGGCGATGCCGGGTCCGGCGATGTCGGGTCCGGCGGCGGTGCCGTACCCGGGTGCCGGGACGGGCCGGACGGCGGCCGGGTCCATCGCGAAGTCGGCGGGCCGGCCCGCCAGGGCACGCATGAGGGTGCGGGCGCCGGGGCGGACCTCCGCCCGTGGTGCGAGCGCCGCGGTCAGGAGCGGGCGGAACTCACCGGGGACGCCGTCCAGATCCGCCGCGCCCCGGTAGGCGCGGAGCGCGACCGCCTGCATGCCACCGGTGCCGAAGGCCGGCCTTCCGGTCGCCGCGTACGCGACCGTCGCCCCCCAGGCGAAGACGTCGGCGGGCGGGCCGGCCACCGCCCCCTCCAGCACCTCGGGTGGGACGTAGCCGACCGTGCCGATCGCTCCGCCGTCATGGGTGAGCCGGGTCGCGTCCTGTTCCTGGGCGATCCCGAAGTCGATGACCACCGGTTCACCGCCGACCACCATGACGTTGGACGGCTTGAGGTCGCGATGGACGTGACCGGCGTCGTGGATCGCCACCAGGGCCTCGGCGACGCCGTACGCCATCCGCAGCAGGGCGTCCCCGCCGAGCGGGCCCTCCGCCTCGACGTGGTCGCGGAGCGTACGGCCCTGTACGTAGCGGGTGACGATGTACGGCGGGTCGGCCTCCAGATCGGCGTCGACCAGTTCGGCGACCCGGGCACTGCGGATCTTCCGCATCACCTCGACCTCGCGCCTGAGCCGTTCCCGCATGTCGCTCTCATGGGCGATGCCGGGATGGAGCTGCTTGACCGCGACGGTCCGCCCCTCGGGATCGAGGGCGAGGAAGACCCGGCCCATGCCGCCGGTCGCGAGATGCGACTGGGGACGGTACTCGCCGATGTTCTCCGGCAGTTCCTCACGACGCACTTTCCGCGCTCCCGTCCCGCGTTCCCGGCCTGGTCATAGTGGCCTGAAGATCAGAACCCGCGCAATTCCACAGGGTCCCCAAGGGCTTAATGGGAGGAGGCCGGGCGCCAGGGCAGGATCACCGGTTCGGCGGGGAGGTCTCCGGCGAGCAGCCGGGGCAGAAGCGCGCCGATGCCGACGGGGAAGACGAGGTCGGAGGTGGTCTGAAGCTCGTGGACGGTCCACCAGCGGTGTGCGGCGATCGCCTCGCGTTCGTGGGCCTCCTGGGTGGAAGGGGCCAAGGGCAGACGGTCGACACGGGTGAAGAAGAACGAATCGGCGGCGTCCAGGGTGAGCTCGCCGAATCGGGCAGGACCGGAGGAGACGGCCACCACCGGACCCAGCCGCTGCGGAGCCAGGATGTGACCGGTCTCCTCGAACAGCTCGCGTACCGCGGCCTGGGAGAGGGTCTCTCCGTCGTCGACACCGCCGCCGGGCGTGACCCAGAAGTGGGAGGCGGACAGATCGTCGGAGGCGCGGAAACGGAACAGCAGAAGCCGGTCGTCGCGGTCGACCAGCAGAACGCGGGCGCTGGCCCGTACGGCGGGGACGGTCATTCCGCCGATCATAGGCGGCGGCGAAAGGGAGGGAGCCTGCCTCATGAAGAAAGCACTGCTCGTCGTCGCGGCGAACGTACTCGTTTTCACGTCCTGCGACAGCGCCCAAGCCACCCCGGCCGATACATATCCCGACTTCGGGGAGCTCGCGGCCCACCAGGACGAAGGGAAGGACTACCGTCGCGTACAGCGATTTCCACGTGGGGCGCGAGTGGCGCACATCGCCATCCACGGCGGAGCGATCGAGCCGCCCACCACACAGTTGGCCGACGCGGCCGCGGCGAGCAGGTACGCCTTCTACTCCTTCGAGGGACTCAAGCCGTCCGGCAACAAGGAGCTCCACATCACCGCCACCCACTTCGACGAGCCCAGGGCCGTCAAGCTGGTAGGAACGGTCGACTACACCGTCTCCTGGCACGCCACCACAGGCGCCGAGGTGACGACGTACGTCGGCGGACGCGACAGGAGACTTGTCCGTACGGTCAGTGCCGAACTGCGTGCGGCGGGGTTCACCGTCGCGACCTCGGTGCCCGCCGAGGTCGCAGGGGTGAGCCCGCGCAACATCGTGAACAAGAACCGCAGAGGCATGGGAGTCCAACTGGAGATCAGCCGCGGACAGCGAGAGCGGTTCTTCGCCGGGGGGAAGCTGGGCCGCGCCTGGATCGAGAACCCGGCCAAACGCACCGAGGCCTTCCACCGCTACGTCGCCGCCGTCAACCGCGCGCTGCCCTGATCCGAGGCCGGGACCCTCGGTGGCGGTAACCGCAGCACGGGTAACCGCGACACCGAGAACCCCGCCTACGCCGGCGCTAGCCGAGGACGGTCAGCACCGTCCCCGCGCCGACCGTCAGTCCGCCTTCGCGGATGGCGAAGCCCAGGCCGGGCTCGAGAGCCACCGCCTTGCCCAGCTCCACGACCGCCTCAACGGTGTCTCCCGGCTCGGCGGGCTCATCCATGACGATCTGGCCGGGTACGTCGGTGGTGCGGAAGTAGAACTGTGGCCGGTAGCCGCCGGCGATGGGCCTGCGCCGCCCTCCCTCGGCCTCTGTGAGGAGATAGATCCTGGCGGTGAGGCGCCGATGGGCGCTCTGCGAGCCGGGCGCGGCCAGCACCTGGCCCCGACGTACCTGCTCGCGCCGTACGCCGCGCAACAGCACCGCGGCATTGTCGCCGGCCTCGCCCCGGTCCATGGTCCTGCCGAAGGTTTCGACCCCGGTTGCCACCGCGGTGAAGCCTTCGCCGAGACCGACGACCTCAACCGTGTCGCCGATCTTGACCGTACCGCGCTCGATCGCGCCGGTGACGACGGTGCCGCGCCCGGTGACGGTGAGCACGTTCTCGACCGGCATGAGGAACGGCGCGTCGACGTAACGGACCGGGATCGGGATGTGCTCGTCCACCGCCTGGAGCAGCGCCTCGATGGACGCCGTCCATTCGGGGTCGCCCGCCAGCGCCCGCAGCCCGGAGACCCTGACCATGGGCATGTCGTGGTAGCCGTGCTCGGCGAGCAGCTCCGCGAGCTCCAGTTCAACCAGGTCGGCCAGCTCGGGGTCGGCGCCGTCCGCCTTGTTCAGTGCGACGACCAGGTGCTCGACCCCGACCCGCTTGGCGAGCAGCACATGCTCGCGGGTCTGCGGCATGATGCCGTCCTGCGCGGAGACCACCAGAATGGCCCCGTCGAGTTGCGCCGCACCTGTGATCATGTTCTTTACGTAGTCGGCGTGGCCGGGCATGTCCACGTGCGCGTAGTGGCGGGTGGCCGTCTCGTACTCGACGTGCGAGATGTTGATCGTGATGCCCCGCTGCGCCTCCTCGGGCGTACGGTCGATCCTCTCGAACGGTGTGTACGTCGCGCCGCCCCGCTCGGCGAGCACCTTGGTGATCGCGGCGGTCAGCGTGGTCTTGCCATGGTCGACGTGACCCATCGTGCCGATGTTGAGATGTGGCTTGTTCCGTACATAGGCCTGCTTGGCCATGATTCCTTCTCCGAAAGCCTGAGGTCTTGTGACCCGTCGCCGGGGCGGTCAACCTCTCCCCGCCGGGTCACATCAGGACGTACGGGAAGAGGTCAGCGCTCCAGGCCGTCGAAGGCACGCTCGAACGCGCCCGCGGTGGCGGGCGTCGTCAGGAGAGCGTGGCGGAACATGAACGGGATGCTAACCCAGCAGGGCGATGAGCCGCACCAGGTTATTCCGTTGCCCGGGGGTGTGGATGTTCACAGGGTCTTTCGTCTCCTCGGCATCTGCCGCGCCGGTTTGTCGGCGGGGCGATCTATTGTCCCGGCCATGACTTCAGCGACGCAGACGTACACGTACGCCGCGCCCGCACCGAGCAGGACTGAGGGGATTCCGCGAGCCGTGATGAGTCCCGCGGAATCCGGCGGTCGTACTGTCGAACCAGTTACCGAGGAGGACTTCTGATGCGCAGCGTGACCTACTCGATGGCCGTGTCACTGGACGGCTACGTCATCGGGCCGGACGGTTCCTTCGACTGGACGGCACCCGACGAGGAGGTCTTCAACCTCGCCACCGACGAGGTACGCAGGGTCGGCGTCCATCTGCTGGGACGACGGCTGTACGAGACCATGCTGTACTGGGAGACCACCGACCAGAACCCGTCGCTCGACTACTCAACACTCGAATTCGCCGCGATCTGGAAGGCGCTCCCGAAGGTGGTGTTCTCCACCACGCTGTCGGCGGTGCAGGGCAATGCCCGTCTGGCGTCCGGCGGCCTGGCGGAGGAGGTCGAGCGGTTGCGAGCCGAGCCGGGGGAGGGCGACATCGCGATTGGCGGCGCGACTCTCGCCGCCGAGGCCGCCGCGTTGGGTCTGATCGACGAGTACCGGGCCAGGGTCTACCCGGTGCTGCTTGGCGGTGGCATTCCATTCTTTCCCCAGCGCGAGCGCCGGGTGGATCTCGAACTCGTAGAGACCCGCACCTTCAGCTCAAGAGTCATCTACCTCCGCTACCGGGTGGCGCGCCAGGCCGTGTCTCCCACCGTCGAGAATTTCGGACCGTGAGGTGCTCAGGTGGCGTGACGTTTCGGTGCTCGTCGGGAGTGACGCAACATCCCCGTTGGCACCAAGCCGCACGGGCTGTCCGTGTATCCGCAGCCGGGCCGCTACTCCCTCGGCCACACGAGCATCTTCCGGCGACCGGACGTTCCAGCGTGCCAGGTGATGGGAGGAGCCAGCCCGTCGTACCGACAGGGCGCGCACCAGAGACAACGGCGAGGGAGATCTCGATGCCAATCACGGTGGATGGGCGGGAGGCTCTGAGCGCCCTGCATACAATGCCCTCATGAGCGCCCAACCCGTTCACATGGAAGAGCCCGAGGATCCCAAGGCGATCCTGCGGGGACTACCGGAACGGGAGCGTGGCGAGTTCCTCCGCCAGTACCAGGCCGCGGTTGAGGCCGCCCGCGATGACGTCGCCCAGTACCCGGCGCTGCGGCTGCTGCTACGCCGCTGGCACCTTGTGGTCGTGGCCGCGAACCAGCCCGGCTACTACGAGGCGATCAGGGCCGCCAAAGCCGGCGTGGGACGGTACACACAGCTTGAGGATGCCCTGGCCGACGAGCGTGCTCGTCGCGCATCGTGACGTGGAGACCTGACCTGTCCGAGCGAGCGCTGTCCCAGCTCGGCGGGTTCCCCGAGGAAGCCTTGGACGCCCTGGCCAAGGGCATGGCCGTGGTGTGTGACGATCCGTACGATCCGCTGACCACCATGAGCACCGACGACCCGATGGTTCGGCGGGCGGACTTCGGGCAGGGGCGGGGCTTTGTCACCTATGTGCCGGTTGGCTCGGCCTACGTGGTGCGTGTGGTGGACATCATCTGGGTCGGTTGACCTCGCAGGTCCTGGAGGATCGATGACAGAGCAATCCAATGCCGATGACGCGCACTCTGTCAGCGGGCGGCGCTGCCGCATGGAGAACGAATCGGTCTCGTGAGATCTTCGACGTCATCCCGGACGGCGCATACATATCCCTCGGCACAGGCGTTGGAGCCGGTCTTCGTATGAGAAGGGAGATCATCTACTGGGGCCCGGACTGTGCGAATGGAGTTGTGGTTGTGGTGAAGCAAGCCGATGCGGCGAGACTGCACGAGGTAGGCCAAGGGATCTTCGCCTGGGTACAGCAGGACGGCACCTGGTGGCTGAACAACGCCGGAGCCGTGGTGGGCGATGACGGCGTCCTGATCGTCGACACGTGCGCGACCAAGCAGCGTACCCGCCGCTTCCTCGAAGCGGTCGCCGAGGTGACCGGCGGAGCTCCCGTGCGGACGGCGGTGAACACCCACCAGCATGGGGATCACTCCTACGGCAACTGTCTGCTGCCGGACCAGACAATGATTTTCGGACACGAGGCGATGCGGAACGCGCTGCTGGCCGATGACGTCATCGACGGATGTCCGCCGTTCTGGACGCCAGTACCCAACTGGGGAAACGTGACGCGCCGTCCCCCGTCCGCGGTGTTCCGATCCGAGCTGACGCTCTATCTGGGCAGGCGCCGGGTCGAGCTTCGGCACCCCGGCCATGCTGCGCACACCGCCGGGGACGTCGTGGCGTGGCTTCCCGACGAGCGCGTGCTGTTCGCCGGCGATCTGCTTTTCAATGGGCTCACGCCGATGGTGCTGATGGGGTCGCTGGAAGGGGCGTTGCGTTCGCTGGACTGGCTGGCGGGCTTCGAACCCGAGTACATCGTGCCGGGACACGGGCCGCTCGCGGGCGCGAGCGAGCTGCCGGAGATCCTCGCCGCCCACGAGCGTTACTACCGCTTCGTGCTCGAAACCGCTCGAAAGGGGCGTGAGAACGGGCTCACGCCGCTGGCCGTCGCGCGGGACACCGACCTGGGGGAGTTCGCTGACTGGGTGGATGCCGAGCGCCTGGTGCTCAACATCCACCGTGCCTACGCCGACGCGTCAGGCGGCGAGGCGGACCTTATCACTGCCTTCAGCGACGCCATGACCTGGAACGGCGGCCCGCTGCCGACATCGGTATGAGCGCGCCCTGCAGGATTCGAACCCCCGACCGTCGGGATTAGAAGTGGATCGCCTTTTCTTTGCCCGATAATGCGCGGACCTGCAGGTGATCTCCCGGATGCCCTCGACCAGAGCAAAGTCATTCCGAGGATGTTCCGGATCACACAGACTGTTGCTTCCGTCCTCGCCATCTCGGGCTGCTGATCGCCATGCCGATCGCGATGGCTGACACTTCTCTTGTGGACTACAAGGCGAAAGAGGAAGCACGGCGTTGGCTGGCAGAACAAGGCGTCGCCCAAGTCAGCGACGGCGTATGGACGAGCGATGAAGGCTCGGGGGACGAACTGCTCACCGCCAACGATGTGGCGCACGCGTGGACGAGAGCGCTGCTAGAGGATCCCGATCTCGATTCGGAGGCTCGGCTGCGGCTTGCACTTGGCCTCTTGGACCTCCTTGACGACTACTGGGTGACCTGTGAAATCCGCTTCACCATGGCAGATGCGTACGACCCAAACGCTGGCCTGCTATGGGATGCCTACCGGCGGCGCCTGGAGGCACCGGAACCTGCGGACCCGATCACATATTCACTATGGGTCGACTGGTTCGAAGAAGGCACCACAGTGGAGATCGCCTTCGCCGAAGTGCTGGGCAACGACGTTGCAAGGCTGCTCATCCAAGGTCGCTTTCAGGATACGGCGGACAATCCGCTGCTTCGCCGAGCTCAGCGAGTTCTGGAGGTGTCCGGTCCCGTACCATGGCCGATCAAGCATCCGGTCTATCAGGCGTGCGTGGCACTACCGGCTCTTCATCTCGCATTGTTCCGAGGCCTGCTCGGCAGCTACCACGACGTCTACGGCCGTCTTGAGCCCCATGCCGCTTACGCCCTCTTGCAGCAACTGGACCTCTCGTTCGACACCAAATTTCTCGCCCAACTACGCACGGTCCTCAAGGCAGGCCACACCAACCACCGCCGCTCCCCAGATGCCTGGCCGGCAACCGACCAGCAGACCTTCTGACATTGAGGTGCCCAAACGATCTTCAGGGTCGTTCAGATCCGTTCATTGCGCTGGGCGCGGGTCAGCGTGCGGTTCCGCATAATGCGTCGTGATTCACGCGCATGCATCGATAGTGACGCAATGTGCTTATGTGGTGGCGAGGAGTGAATGAAGGTGCTGGGATATGGCCCGACCGCCCCCGAACGGAAAGCACCTCGAATGCCTCGACGCACTGCCCTGGTAACGCTGCTCGCCGCAGTACTCCTGACTGGCTGCAGCACCGCAGGGACTGCCCAGACAGCTCCGCTATCCACCCATTCGCCCCAGGTGGGGTCTCCGCTCGCCACGCCGAGCCAATGGGCTACACCAACACCAACGCCCACTCCATTCAGCCCGTCCGCCACGCCGACGCCAACACCGGCGTCGCACAAGAAGAGGAAGGCGCGGGTGAAGGTGTCGCCCAAGCCCGTGCACAGGACTGCGCGCCCATCCCGGCCGTCTGTGCGGTCCGGTGTCCGCCCTGGCGCGTTCTGCTCACCGCAGGGGGCGCTCGGCCGCACCAGCGCGGGCACATTGATGCGCTGCACCTCAAGCGGTGGGGATCGCGCACGCTGGCGCAGCGCCTGAACCGAAGGGTTGGCTTGGGGTGGCAGGTGACCATACCCCGATGGGATGACCTCCCGGTCGACGTGCACACGGCGGTCCACGCCGGGTTCGGTGAGATCGCCGCTGGCGGGCCGGCCGTACGACCTGCGGCACGCGGCCGTGTCCCTGTGGCTCAACGCGGGCGTCCACGCACCGGAAGCCACCGCCGAACGGGCCGGACATGGCGTGGATGTCATGCTCCGGGTCTACGCGAAGTGCATCGACGGTCAACGCGAGGTCGCCAACCAGCGGACCATGGAAGTCCTCGCCGATGAGGCGACGCGAACACGAGGGAACGAAGGGTCTCGGTCGACGCCGAGGCCCTTCGGCCTGTCGTGAACTGATCAATAGCCGACAATGCGCCGGTGCCACCATCGGTCGAGCTGCCACGGAAGTAGCTGAGGATGAGGCTCGGGGAGAGTGCGTCTGCGGAATTCCTCGTCGAGGCGGCATACCAGCCGTCCGAGATCTGCGCGGGCTGCCGGCGGTAGTCGACGTAGCGCGAGTTCCAGGGTGTCGCGTGCCTCGGTGGGGTCACAGCAGGGACATGAATGTGGCGGGACGTACAGAATCCGGCCGGGGCGTCGGAGGAAGCCTCTGTACTGATCAAAGGCTTGAGCGACGGTGTCTGCCCCCAGCCCCTGGGCCTCCAGGCGTGCGATCGCAGCACGGGTCCGGCCTGATAGGCCAGGAATTTGACGAGCTGGTCGGCCCTGTTCTCGGGCTGCTGCTTGATGAGCGCGGATGGCGCTCGGCGGCCTACGCGGCATCGCCCTTTCTGATCGTCATGAGTCGCATCGTGCCACACCTCGGCTCCGCGAACCACCCTGCCGCGTGCTCGGGGAGGCTCGGAATCGCTCCGGGGAGCGGCGAAATCCTAGAGCTGACCTGCGGAAACGTCGCCGAGATCATTCCGGATAGGTTCCGGGAGTGCCCGCTCAGTGCCGAGTCTGATGGCGTACGGCTGCGCGGGCGGCCATGGCGCGATCAAGAGAATGCCCAGGTCAGCCGGGGTTCGGGCTGATGAGAGGAGCGCGCCCTGCAGGATTCGAACCTGCGACCGTCGGATTAGAAGTCCGATGCTCTATCCAGCTGAGCTAAGGGCGCTCGTGCCTAATTCTGCATGATCCGGGGAGTAGGTACACACCCCCTCTCCCGGATATGTGTCGGCCGACCCCGGTCCGTACGGCTGACCAGGGCATCCGCAGCAGCAAGCGTACGTGGTCTCACCGCAGGAACCGCAGTCGATGCCCGGCCGGTGACTGAGCTCGACAGCCGGCGGGCGTTGTCGTCGGTGGCCGGCGGACGGACGTCAACGGGGAACCGGCTCGCCGGTGGCACCACCGACTTCGGCCGCCGCCCGTACGGACGTCCCTGAAGTCCGCAGCGGGAGCCGATGGGCGGCACCCGAGGAGTGTGGAACTGCGTCGGAGAGGCGCTGGCCGAGTACCCCACCGCCACCGGCCGGGACTTCAGCTACGCCACCCGGGTCCGCGATCGGGCCTCCTGTGTGTACGATGTTGCTAACATTCTTGTTAGTGACATTCTTGTTAGTAACATGCAGGGTACGGAGGTCGGTCAGCATGGTGGATTTCGTCGGCCGCCGACAAGAGCTGGCGACGCTGGAGCGCGAGCTGCAGAAGGTCGCGGCGGGGGTCGGAGGAGAACGGCCGGGCCGGTGCGTGATGCTGCGCGGGCGGCGCCGGGTGGGCAAGTCGCGGCTGGTCGAGCGGTTCGTGGAGCGCGCCACGACGCCGTACCTGTTTTACGCGGCCACCGGCGCGTCGCCTCAGGACGATCTGGCACGGCTGGCCCGGGACGCCCAGGCATCGACGCTGCCGCTGGCGCACCTGGTCGCCGCCGCGCGGCCGGAGAGCTGGGATGCCGCGTTCGATGTGCTGGCCGCGGCGCTGCCCGCCGACCGGCCGAGCGTCCTGGTGATAGACGAGGTGCCGTACCTGATGGACGCCGAAGGCGCCTTCGAGGGGATGCTGCAGCGGGCCTGGGACAGAGCCCTGAAGACGAAGCCGGTGCTGCTGGTCCTCATCGGCTCGGATCTGTCGATGATGGAGGCACTGAACAGCTACGGACGACCTTTCCACCAGCGCGGCCGGGAGATGGTGCTCGGGCCGCTGAACCCCGCGGAGGTGGGGCGGATGCTGGGGCTGGATCCGGAGGAAGCCTTCGACGCCGCCCTGGTCACCGGCGGGCTGCCGCTGATCTGCGCGGAATGGCCGCGGGGCGCGGGGCTGTGGGACTTCCTCGGCGAGGCGCTGAATGATCCGGTCTCGGCCCTGCTGGTGTCGGCCGAGCGCTCGCTGGCCGCGGAGTTCCCGCCGCAGGCTCAGGCCCGTGCGGTGCTGGCGGCGATCGGCAGTGGCGAGCGGACCTTCACCAACATCGCCCGCTCGGCCGGCGGGATCGGGGCCACGCCACTGCAGCGAGCGCTGGAGCTGCTCACGGACAAGCGGATCGTCGCTGCGGAACTGCCCGTTTCCCTGCGCCCGTCGAAGGACCGCCGTTACCGGGTGACGGATCCCTACCTGCGGTTTTGGCTGCACCTTCTCGGTCCGTTCATGGGGGAGATCGAGCGGGGGCGGGGCGACCTGACCTTGGAACGCATCCGGGAGAGCTGGACCAGCTGGCGCGGCCGGGCCGTCGAGCCGCTCATCCGGGACGCGCTCGCCCGGATACTGCCCGACGACCGGCTGCCCGCAGCCCCCGCGGTGGGTGGCTACTGGACCCGCACCGACGACATCGAGATCGACATCGTCGGGGCAGACCGCGCCCCCATCGCCAAGGAGTTGCTTTTCGTCGGTTCCATCAAGTGGCTGGAGCAATCACCGTTCGACCGACACGACCTGGCAGCCCTCCACCGTCACCGCGCCGCGCTCACAGCCGAACCTGTCCCGGTCGTGGCGGTCTCACGCAGTGGACTCGACTGCCCGGGACTCGATGCCGCCTACGGCCCCGGAGAGTTGCTGGCCGCGTGGCCGCTGTGAGCAGCGAACCGTACGGTGATGGTCAGGCCGCCTTACGTCTGAACGCGCAACCGGGCATCGGTACGGCCGAACGGCACGAAGTGCGCGCAAAAGTGGCGTTGGGAACTGCCAAAACCGGCGGGAGTCGCCTCCGGAACGCTCTTCTGCTCAGTAGGCTGCCTGGACATGTCCACGCGTACGGATCCTCAGGAGATCCCGCTCCACGGGGGCGACGTCACCGAGGGAGTCGTACGGGTGGGGGACACGGTCCGGCGTCCGATGCGGGCGTCGTCGCCGTCGGTGCACGCGCTGCTGAGGCACCTGGAGGCGGCCGGGTTCGACGGTGCCCCCCGCGTGCTGGGCACCGATGAGCTCGGCAGGGAGATCCTCACGTTCGTCGAAGGCCGGGTGCCGACGCGTCCGCTGCCCGGTTACGCCGCCGCCGACGAGACCCTCGCCGAACTCGCCCGCCTGCTGCGGCGGCTCCACGATGCGGCGGCGTCGTTCGTCCCGCCGGCCGGCGCCGTCTGGGAGATCGGCTCGGCCCCGGACGACGCGCCCGAGCTGATCGGCCACTGTGATGTCACCCCGCAGAACGTCGTGTTCCGCGAGGCGGCCGAGCCCGTGCCGTACGCGCTGATCGACTTCGACCTGGCCCGGCCGACGACGCGGCTGTTCGACGTGCTCATCACGATGCGGCACTGGGCGCCCATCGACGACCCGATCGACCGCGATCCGCTGCTGCGCACGGCGGACGTCGGGCCGCGGCTGCGGCTGTTCTGCGACGCGTACGGCCTGGCCCGGCGCGACCGGCTCCGGCTGCCGGGTCTGGCTCGCGTCCGGTTCGACCGGTCGTACGGCCTCATGCGGAAGAAGGCGCAGACGCTGGGCGGCGGCTGGGCCCGGATGTGGTCGAACGGTGCGGGCGAGCGGATCAGAAGGGCCGCCGACTGGCTCGACGCCAACGAGGACGCGCTGCGCGCCCACCTCGCCTGAAGCTCCCGCCTGACAGGGCGTCGGCCGGGGTGGGGAAGAATGGCCGCCGTGATCAGAAGCAGGGCGACGGCGGCGGGCATCCTGCTGGGCGCCGCGATCGACATGGTGGTGGGCGATCCCAGGAGAGGCCATCCCGTTGCCGTGTTCGGCAACCGCGCCGCCGCCCTGGAAAAGCGGATATATCGCGATTCTCGAGCCTCCGGGGTCGCCTTCACCGCCGCCTGCGTGGGTGCCGCGACAGGCATTGGGCTGGCGGCCGACCGGCTGACCCGGTCGTGCCCGGTCGCCCGTACGGCCGTGACGGCCGCCGCGACCTGGGCCGTGCTCGGCGGCACGACCCTCGCCAGAGAGGGCGCACACCTGTCCGCCGCCCTTGAGTCAGGAGATCTGCCGGCCGCCCGCGAGCGGCTGCCGCACCTGTGCGGCCGCGACCCGTCGAGGCTGGACGCCGGGGAGATCGCCCGCGCGACGGTCGAGTCGATCGCGGAGAACAGCTCCGACGCCGTCGTCGCCCCGCTGGTGTGGGGCGCGGTCTTCGGCGTGCCGGGCCTGCTGGCCTATCGGGCGATCAACACGCTCGACGCGATGGTCGGTCACCGGTCGCCGCGCTACGAGAGGTTCGGGTGGGCGTCGGCCCGGCTCGACGACGCGGCCAACTTCCTGCCGGCCCGGCTGACCGGCCTGCTCACCGCGGCGCTGGCCGGCACAGCGGGCGGCTCTCCGGGCCGGGCCGCCGCCGTGCTCCGCCGCGACGGCCGCCGCCATCCCAGCCCCAACTCCGGCCGGTGCGAGGCCGCCTTCGCCGGCGCTCTCGGCGTACGGCTCGGCGGCGCGAACGACTACGGCGGCCGGGTGGAGCACCGCCCCGAGCTCGGTGACGGCCCGCGTCCGGGCGTCGCGGACATCCGGCGCTCCGTACGGCTCGCCCGCGCGGTGTCGCTCACCGCCGTCGCCCTGGCGGCGGGCGCCCTGGGGATCGCGAGCCTCTTCGGACATCGCCCCGGTGACCGATGAGGACGAGCCGGGGCGCATTGGTAGATTCGACATCGTGGGCAGTACCAACCGGGTCCTGCTGCTGTTCGATGGGGAATGCGGCTTCTGCCAGCTGTGCGTGAACACCGGGCGGAGGCTGCTGCCGTACATGCCCGCCGTGCGCGCCTGGCAGTTCGTCGATCTCGCGGGTTTCGGGCTCACTCGTGAGCAGGCCGCCGCGTCCGTACAGCTCATCGGCCCGGACGGGCTGCGCGCCCAGGGTGCGCGGGCGGTCGCGCTGGTCCTGGCCCTGCAGCCGGTGGCGCGGTGGCGCGCGACCGGCAGGCTCATGCTCGCCCCGCCGCTGAGCTGGCTGGCCGAGGCGGGCTACCGGGTCGTGTCCCGCTACCGCCGGCGTCTTCCCGGGCGCCACACCCTGTCGCCGCACTGAGATCCGCGGCCCGCGGATCAGGGGATGAGCAGCAGTTTGCCGGTGGTGCGCCTGGCCTCCAGGTCGTCGTGCGCGCGGCGCGCCTCGGCCAGCGGGTAGCGCTGTGAGACATGCACCTTGAGCGCCCCCGAGGCCACCCAGCCCAGCACGTCGCCCGCCCGCCACAGCAGTTCCTCGCGGTCGGCGACGTAGTGGGTGAGCGAGGGCCGGGTCAGGAAGACCGAGCCGGCGGCGTTCAGCCGCTGCGGGTCGAACGGCGGCACCGCCCCGCTGGCCGCGCCGTACAACGCGAGCATCCCGCGTGGGCGCAGCGACGTGAGCGAGCCGTCGAAGGTGGCGGCGCCGACCCCGTCGTAGACCACGTGGGCGCCCCCGCCGGTGATCTTCTTCACCTCGTCGGCGAAGTCCTCATAGCCGATCACCTCGTCGGCGCCGGCCTGCCTGGCGAGCTTCTCCTTCTCGGGGGTGGAAACCGTACCGATCACTCGGGCGCCCCGCAGCTTGGCGATCTGCGTGAGCAGCAGCCCCATGCCGCCGGCGGCGGCGTGGACGAGCACGTCGTCGCCCTGCCGTACGGCGTAGGTCGAATGGGTGAGGTAGTGCGCGGTGAGGCCCTGGAGCAGGACGGCGGCCGCGAGGTCCGGCGACACCCCGGAGGGCAGCACGATCGTCTGCTCGGCCGGGATCACGGCCTTGGCGGCGTACGAGCCGAGCACCTGTGCCCAGCCGACGCGGTCGCCGACGACGACGTCGCTCACCCCTTCACCCACGGCCGTGACCGTACCGGCGCCCTCGGAGCCGGGGACGAACGGCACCGGCAGCGGATAGCGGCCCTCCCGGTGGTAGACGTCGATGAAGTTCACCCCGCTCGCCGCCACGTCCACCAGCACCTCACCCGGGCCGGGCACGGGGTCGGGGATCTCGGCGGGCTCCAGCGCGGCGGACCCGCCGGGGGTGTTGACGACGATGGCGCGCATGGTGGGCTCCTGTCTGTCTGCGGAATCTACGGCGTCCGCGGGTTCTCTCCCTGCCGTCCCCAAACCCACCGCCCTCACGCGTTGTTCCCCACCTCCCCGGAGAACATCCCGGCAGGGGGACACAGGGCGCGGCGGGGAGTGGGGCGGAGGCCGCGGCGCAGGTTGGCACGCATCGTGGTCGCGGCGTCGAGCGCATAGTTCTGCCGCATTCTCCAGGGCGCCCGGGGACCCTGCCGGGGGAAGTCGTCGATGGAACGCCGAACGTAACCGGAGGCCAGATCCAGCAGCGGGTGCTCCTCGAGTTCGCGGTCGGGGTACGGCACGACCGCGGCGTAGTCATGCCGGTCCATCCACTTGAGCACCTTGCAGACCAGGCGCGAGGTCAGGTCGGCGCGCAGCGTCCAGGACGCGTTGGTGTATCCGATGCAGATCGCGAAGTTCGGAATGCCGGTGAGCATCGCGCCACGCCACACGAACTGCTCGGGCAACGCCACCTCGACCCCGTCCACGGCCGGCGCCACGCCGCCGAAGGCCCGCAACCGCAGTCCGGTGGCGGTCACGATGATGTCGGCCTCGAGCACGCGGCCGGATCTCAGGCGGATCCCCCCGGCGACGAACCGGTCGATGTGGTCGGTGACCACGTCGGCGCGGCCGGCCTTGACCGCCCGGAACAGATCGCCGTCGGGGATGGCGCACACCCGCTGGTCCCAGACGTCGTACGGGGGCGTGAAGTGTTCGGCCACCAACCGCCGGTCGCCGAGGACCTTCGCGGCCAGACCGGTGAGGAGCCGCCGCGCCGCCCCGGGGAATCGGCGGCACCACTGGTAGGAAACGGTGCCGAAGGCGATGTTCTTCGTACGGACCAGCCGGTGAGCGACCTTCGAAGGCAGCCTTCGCCGGCACCAGTCGGCGAACTTGTCCCGCCCGGAGAGCGACGCGATCCAGGTGGGGGTGCGCTGCAGCATGGTGACGTGCCCGGCCTGTTCGGCCATGGCCGGGACGATGGTCACGGCGGTGGCGCCGGAGCCGATGACGACCACCCGTTCGCCGGCGTAGTCGAGGTCGCCCGGCCAGAACTGGGGATGCACGACGGTCCCGGCGAAGTCCTCGACGCCGGGAAACGCGGGCTCGTGCCCCCGGTCGTAGTCGTAGTAGCCGGCGCACGAGTACAGGAAGCCGCAGGTGACGGTGTGCTGGGAGATCCCCGCAGCGCCGCGCCGCTCAACGGTCAGGGTCCAGGTGGCGGTGGCGGTGTCGAAGTCGGCCCCGACGACCCTGCTCGCGAACCGGATCCGCCGTTCGATGTCGAACTCGGCCGCCGTCTGGCGGACATAGGACAGGATCGTCTCACCGTCGGCCAGCGCCTTCGTCCCGTGCCACGGCTTGAACTGATATCCGAGGGTGAACATGTCGGAGTCGGAGCGGACGCCCGGATAGCGGAACAGGTCCCAGGTGCCGCCGATCGAATCGCGGGCCTCGAGGATCGCATACGTCTTCCCCGGGCACTCGGTCTGCAGCCGGTACGCGGCACCGATCCCGGAAAGGCCCGCGCCCATGATGACCACGTCATAGTGCGGTGGGTCGTCTCGCCGCGAGGAGCCGTGCCCTGCCGCGGTCTCGTGATCCATGTCGTTCATGCCGTGGCGTTTCCGTTCTGAGGCCGGCTGTCCTTCGCCATGTGAGCGTCTCACGGCCGGAGCGGGGCGGAGAGCCGGGCTGTCGTTCGCTATCCGGATAGCGGCCCTCGTACGGCGGATAGCCGGTCATGGCACCCCTGCCTACTCTTCAATGCAGAACAGTCTTTCCGTCCATGTGGACCCTGTATCGGGGGGCGTGGCAGGGCGGAGGGGGGAGGGCGTCTCGCCGGTGACCGAGGAGCACAGCATGATGAACTGCCCGACCATCGACGGCTCGGCCGCCGTCGTCACGGCGCCGCCGTTCAAGAACATGTACACATGTGAATTGCCGCACCTCCCCGAGGGAGTCGGCATGGTGCGCCGCTGTGCGCAGGGCGTGCTGGCAGCCTGGGGGATCCCCGCCGCCGCCGCGCAGGAGGCCCTGCTGGCGATCTCCGACCTTGTCACCGACTCCGTCATGCACGGCCTGCCGCCGGCCGAGTTGCGGCTCTCCCTGCGCCGCGACGGCGTGCGTACGGTGGTCCGCGTCGAGATCGTCGAGACCGAGACGGCGCTGGCGCCGGTGTGGCCGGGCGTCGCGCCCCGGCGTGACGTACTCGGCTGCGGCAGCGCCCTGGTCAAGGCCCTGGCCGTTCGGTATGGCACCGACAGCCGTTCCGGCGTCATCACCCGCTGGGCCGACCTGCCGGCGTTCTGACCGTTCCCGGGTCAGCGGCTTCGGGGGTCAGTGGCGCAGTGTGTCGGAGGGGGTCTGGCCGAAGCGCTGCCGGTAGGCGGTGGAGAAGCGGCCGAGGTGGACGAAGCCCCAGCGGAAGGCGATGTCGGTGACGGTGGTGGTGCCGGGGGCGCCGACGGTCAGTTCGGCGTGGACGCGGTCGAGGCGTACGTCTCGCAGGTAGGCCATGGGTGTGGTGTCCAGGTGGCGGCGGAATCCGTCCTGGAGTGCCCGGGTGCCGACGCCGACGGCCTCGGCGATGTCCTCCACCGTGAGGGGTTCGGGGGCGTGCGCCTCGATGAGTTCCATGGCCCGCTTCACGACGGGCGGTGCGACCCGTGGTTGCTCTCCGAGCAGCGCGGGGGTGTAGGTGTTGGGCTGCGCCAGCAGGAGTTGCGTCATCAGCAGCCCCTCCATCTGCTTGACGGCCAGCGGCTGGCTCAGCATGCCGCCCGGGTTTTCTGCCTCTACCTTGAGCAACTCGATGAGCGACAGCCACGAGCGGCAGGCGGGCTGGGTGAAATCCATGCCCAGGGAGAAGACGAGCGGCCTGCGCAGTCGCCGGCCGAGCATCTGGCTGAGGCGGGTTTCCAGCGCGGGGCGGTCGAATCGCGCGATGAGCTGCGAGTTCTCGGCCGCCCAGTGCATCGTCATGCGCTCTGTCGGTGACAGCACAGAGGCGAGCCCAGTGGTGGACACGATCTGTTCTTGGCCGTGTGACACCTCGGCGACACCGGTCAGCGGGATCTCGACGAAGAAGGCACTCTCCATCGCGTCCAACGAGATCGACACCTCCGCGCCATAGCCGAGGGAGAACAGGCCGGTCTGCTCGAACATCATCCCGTTCAGGCGGGCGTCGAGCCGAGCCCCTTTCGCGAGGCGCAGCCTGTGGGGAGCAAGAGCCTTCCCGACCTCTGCGCTGGCCTCGTCGGCGTCATGCGTGTGCAGTCGCTCATGCTCGGTGAGCGGGAGCGTCTGAGCGGTCAAGTCCACCTCCTCCCGGGATCGACGGTCCGGACGGCACTACGCCCCAAGGGCCGGCGGTCGTTTATTCACAGCCGACGTGGTTTCAATTCGCATGATACGAGTCGACGGCAAGTTGAAGTTGACCGGTAATGCACGCCCTTGTTACCTGTGATGCAACGGGTGTGCGATATTCATCATTTCTCTCCCGGTGCCGAGCCGTGATAACTCTAATTCTTGTTAAAGAACGATCGCCCTTTGGCTTCGTACGGCAGGCGTCGCCGGCTCCGTCGGGAGGCCCTTGCACGGACCCTCGGGCGGGACGGGGTCAGTGGCGCAGTGTGTCGGAGGGGGTCTGGCCGAAGCGCTGCCGGTAGGCGGTGGAGAAGCGGCCGAGGTGGACGAAGCCCCAGCGGAAGGCGATGTCGGTGACGGTGGTGGTGCCGGGGGCGCCGACGGTCAGTTCGGCGTGGACGCGGTCGAGGCGTACGTTCCGCAGGTAGGCCATGGGTGTGGTGTCCAGGTGGCGGCGGAATCCGTCCTGGAGTGCCCGGGTGCCGACGCCGACGGCCTCGGCGATGTCCTCCACCGTGAGGGGTTCGGGGGCGTGCGCCTCGATGAGTTCCATGGCCCGCTTCACGGTGGGCGGTGCGACGCGGGGCTGTTCCCCGAGCAGCGCGGGCGTGTAATTGTTGGGCTGGGCCAGCAGGAGTTGCGTCATGAGCAGGTCCTCCATCTGCCTGAGAGCCAGCGGCTGGGCCAGCATGGTGCCGTCGGCCTCGGCCTCCCGGCGAAGCAGGTCGACGATCGACAGCCAGGACCGGGACGAGGACTGGGTCAGGTCCATGCCCAGGGAGAAGGAGATCGGCCCGCGAAGTCGCCGTCCCAGCATGTTGCCGAGGTGGGATTCGAGTGCGGAGCGGTCGAAGCGCACCATGAGCTGCGGGTTCCCGGCCGACCATCGCAAGGTCAGCCGATCCGTCGGTGACAGTACGGAGGCGAGCTTCGTCGTGGACACGAGCCGGTCCCGGCCTTGGACCACCTCGGCGACACCGGCCAGCGGGATCGCGACGAGAAAACTGCTCTCCCACGGGCGCGGCGTGATCAGCACCTCCGCTCCATAGTCGAGGGCGCACAGCCCGGTCCGGTCGAAGTTCACCGCATTCATACGGGCGTCGAGCCGAGTCTCGCGCTGCGCCAGGCGCAGTCCGAAGTCAGGGAGGGTGCCCGTGACCTGTGCACGGGCCTCATCGAGGTCATGCGTGTGAAACCGCTCATGCGCGGCGAGCGGTAGCGACTGAGCGGTCATGTCCACCCCCTCGCGATCACGAGACCCGGACAGGTATGGAGAGAGACAGCGGTCACGCGATTTCCGCGAACCCAGATTCAACCCGAACTAGGTTTCAACCCACACACTTCGCCACCAATTCCCCCGCCGTCCGCCAAGCGGCATCCAACCCGCGTGATCAGGCAGTCATCGCCTTGCCGGCAGGGTCGGGCGAGGCCAGTCGGTGAGCGGCCTCGACGACCGGTGCGAGCACGGTCTCGGCCTGCTCGGAGTCGTAGTCGATGTGCTTGCGCTTGGGCACGCCGTACGTGCCCAGCATGACGTGCTCGTCGGGGACCACGTCATGGCGCTTCAAAGTGGCGAGCACGCACATCAGGGGACAGCCGTCGAGAGCGAGGATCGGCCGTCCGGAGGTGGCCACCCGCACGAGGGACGGCACGTCCCCGCCGACGCCGGCGATGCACGACATCTCCGCCAGCCCCATGCGGTCGAGGCGCAGGGCCAGATCGTTGGCCATCTGCGCGGCGCTGGAACAGCCCGAGCATGAGTAGACGAGGGGAAGACGGGCTCGTCTCGACCGCACCATGATCCGTCCCTTCCTTGGGCGACACACGTCGTATCGATGCTGGCGCTCCGCTGCCTCTCCGGGGACCGGACCTTCGTCATCGATGAGGAGGACGTACGACCTCTGCGGGCTGCCCTCGTCCGCTCGTCCGCAGCCCTGAGGCGATCAGCACCTGCGGCCGCGATGGCCTCGCCACAGGTGGCGGTTGGCGAGCAGCACCGCCACGATGATGGGAGGCAAGAGGGGGAAGTGGCCCGTCGTCAGCAGAAGCGCCAGTCCCAGGGCGGTGGCGATTCCCGCGACCGCGAGGGCGTGCGGCAGGCCGGCCGGGTGCGGCCGGGACGCGGGCCGCCGCTGGGGAACCGACTGTGCCTGCGGCAGGTCGAAGATGAGGACGTCGAGATCGCGTCGGGTGCGGGCGTTGAGCGCCGCGTCCAGGCGTTGGTCCAGTTCGTGAGAGTTGAGCCGGCCTTCGCTGAACGCCTCGTGGAGCATCGTCGTCACCGCGTCCCGTTCGGCGTCGCCCACCCGGATGAGATCGTTGTGAGGATTCGTCCGGGGGCCGTAGGGGGTCATCGTTTCTCCTAACCGGTGATTCTTCGCTGACCCTGCGATTTCATTCTGAACGATCGGCGAGCAATTGGCGAAGAACCGGACAAATTGATCGGCCCGACGTCAAGCGCTCGTGGCGGAGCCGGCCGCCGGGCCGAGCCGTACGGATGAAAGTTTCACGGTCCATTGACGGGTGGCCCTGCGTCGTTCTTGGTCGCGCCGAGATCCGGCCTGTCTCCGGCGTCACTCACGCCTCACTGATATCGGTGGAACGGTGCAAAAAACGACAAACATGACAAAAGGCGTGACATCTGTTCAAATGGGAAGGGATTGCGAGCGCCTCGCCGGTGCCGTGATCGTGTAGGTTCCCCGCTTCCGATCCCAAGGAACGCCCCACGGTGACCTTGATTTACGATGCCGCACCCTCGGCTGCACCGACCCTGTCCCCCAAATTCCGCGTATTCACCTCGAGACATCTGGACGAGCTCCTGGCACGGGCCGGGCTGACCCCCGATCAGCGGGTCGCCGCCCGGGCCGTGGCCACAGTGCTGCCCTTCCGCACGAACAACTACGTCGTCGACGAGCTGATCGACTGGCATGCCGCGCCGGACGATCCGATCTACCGGCTGATCTTCCCGCAGGAGGACATGCTTCCTCCGGAGGATGTGGCCCACCTCGCGGACCTGCTGCGCCGGCAGGCGCCCACGGGTGAGGTCGCCGCCGCGGCGACGGCGGTGCGCAGGAAGCTCAATCCGCATCCGGCCGGGCAACTGCAGCTCAACGTCCCCACCTTCGCCGGAGACGAACTGCCCGGCGTCCAGCACAAGTACGACGAGACGGCGCTGTTCTTCCCCAGGCAGGGGCAGACCTGCCACGCGTACTGCACCTACTGCTTCCGCTGGGCGCAGTTCGTCGGCGAGCCCGATCTGAAGATGGCCGCCGAGGATGTCGGCAGGTTGAAGGAGTACCTGCTGGCGCACCCGGGGATCACCGGTGTCCTGTTCACCGGCGGCGACCCGATGATCATGAGGGCGTCCGTGCTGAGCAGGCACATCGAGCCGCTGCTGGATCTGGAGCAGCTGGAGTCCATCCGGATCGGCACCAAGTCCCTGGCCTACTGGCCGTACAAGTTCCTCACCGACCCGGATGCCGACGACATGCTGCGCCTGTTCGAGAAGGTGGTGCGGTCGGGCCGGAACCTCGCCTTCATGGCGCACTTCACCCACCCACGGGAGTTGGCGTCCCCAGCGGTGGGGGAGGCGGTGCGCCGGATCCGCGACACCGGTGCGATCATCCGTACCCAGGCCCCGCTGATCCGCTCGATCAACGACGATGCGGTGCTCTGGGAGAGCATGTGGCGGCAGCAGACCCGCATGGGGATGATCCCCTACTACATGTTCGTCGAGCGCGACACCGGCCCGCAGGACTACTTCGCGGTGCCGCTCGCCCGGGCCCAACAGATCTTCCGGGACGCCTACCGGAACGTTTCCGGCCTGGCTCGCACGGTGCGCGGCCCCTCGATGTCGGCGACTCCGGGCAAGGTCTGCGTCGACGGTGTCGTGGAGCTGTCCGGCGAGAAGGTCTTCGCGCTGCACCTCATCCAGTGCCGGGACTCCAGCCTGGTCAACCAGCCCTTCTTCGCCAAATATGATCCCGAAGCGATCTGGCTCGACGACCTCGAGCCCGCCTTCGCCGACCGGTTCCCCTTCGAGGATCTGAAGTCGGCGAACGGTTCGCCCTGACGGGTGGTCAGCCCGATCCCGCGACGGACAACAGGGCCCGGCCGGCGAAACGACCGGCCGGGCCCATCGGCGTCTGACTCAGCCACCCCGGCCCCGCCGGTGTGGGCCTGCCCTTGAGGTGTGGCGACTTGCGTTCGGGCTGCTGGGGAACGTATGTTCGAAGTAGCGGCGAGTGACTTCGCCGGTCGATCCGCCCGTCTTCCCCCGGGTGGCAGGGAGAGCCACAGGGAGAAGTGCCTTGAGCAAGCTTTACGGCGATCCGATCGAGGTATGGACCAGGGGCGGGCAGCCGGTCCAGTTCGTCTGGCGTGATCGGCTCTACACCATCCGTGAGGTGCAGGACCACTGGGTGGTCGCCCGCGAGTGGTGGAAGACCTCCGACAACGACCCCGGCGAGCGGCGTTTCTGGCGGGTGGCGGCCGCGGACGGCCGGGAGATCGGAACTTATGAGCTGCGTTTTGACTCCGCCGGCGGTGTCTGGCTCCTGCTGAGGGCATGGGACTGATGGAAAAGTTCCGGACGCGAGACGCGGTGGGAGGGCCCTGATGGCCCCCTTCATCCACCTTCATACGGCTTCTGCCTACTCCCTCAGGTACGGCACGGCCTTCCCGGACTCGCTCGCGCGGCGGGCGGCCGAGCATGGCATGGACATGCTCGCGCTGACCGACCGCGACGGCCTCTACGGCGCGATCAAGCACGTCCAGGCGTGTCACGGCAGGGGCATCACGCCGATCGTCGGCGTCGACCTCGTCCTCCGCGACGGCCATGCCGTGTCGGTCCCGGGCGGTGGGAAACGCGGCGGGAACGGCGAGCCGCGGCGGATCGTCGTGCTGGCCCGGTCCGACGGCTGGGCGACGCTGTGCCGGCTGGTCACGGCCGCCCATCGACTCGGAGAGCGCGGCGAGCCGTATGTCACGCCGGAGACGGTGGCCGAACACGCCGTCGGCACGGTCGGCGTCGGGGCCGGCGTCGGGGCCGGCGTCGGGGGCTGCGGGCCGCGGCTGACGGTGCTGCTCGGTCCCCGCTCGGACGTCGGCCGCGCGGTGGCGGAACGCCGCGACGACCGGGCCCGCGCGCTGCTGGACGCGTGGCGCTCCGCGGTGCCCGATGTCGCGGTCGAGGTGACCGACCTGTACGGCTACCGCGACGCGAACACGGCCACCCGCATGCTGGGCCTCGCCTACTCGATGGGCGTACCCGCCGTGCTGACCAACGATGTCCGCTATCTGGACGCCGCCGACCACCAGGTCGGCAACGTGCTCGACGCGGCGCGCCGGCTCGTGCCGCTCCACCCGAGGCACGTCGATCATCCCACCGCGCACGCCTACCTCAAGGACGGCCGCGAGATGGCACGGGTGGCCCTCCGGATCTGCGGAGGCGACCTGGACCTGGCCGAACGGCTGCTGGGGGAGACGCGACGGGTCGCCGAGCGGTGCGCGCTCGACCCCGTCGAGATCGTTCCCCTGCTCGATGGCGAGAATCCCCGGCTCCACCTGCCGGAGATCGGCGAGGACCCGGTGCCGCTGCTGCGCCGCCGCTGCGAGGACGGGCTGCGCCGCCGAGGGCTGAGTCGTCCGGGTTCGGCCCGTACGGCAGACGCACGCGGACGGCTGGCCGCGGAGCTGGCGATCATCGAGAAGAAGCGGCTGTCCGGATATTTCATCACCGTCGCCGATATCACGGATCTGATCCGCTCGATGGGCGTCCGCTGCGCCATCCGCGGCTCCGGCGCGGGCAGCCTGGTCAACTACCTCATCGGCATCGGCGACGTGGACCCGCTCGAACACGGCCTGCTGATGGAGCGCTTCCTGTCCGAGGGACGCCGCGGCCTGCCCGACATCGACGTCGACGTGGAGTCGGCGCGCCGCCTCGACTGCTACCGGGCGATCCTCGGCCGGTACGGCGAGACCGGCGTGGCCTGCGTCTCGATGATGGAGACCTACCGCGCCCGCAGCGCGATCCGGGACGTCGGGGCCGCCATGGGCCTGCCCCCGCATGAGATCGACGTCATCGCCAAGGCGTTCCCGCACGTCCGGGCCGGGCAGATCCGCGCCGCGCTGTCCGATCTGCCGGAACTACGCGACAGCGGGCTGAACGACCGGTCGCTGGAGACCGTGTTCCGGCTGGCCGAACGGCTCGACGGGCTGCCCAGGCACATCGCGCTGCATCCGTGCGGTGTACTGATCGGCAACTCCACGCTCCGCGACCGCACTCCGGTGGAGCGCAGCATGCTGGACTTCCCGATGTCGCAGTTCGACAAGGACGACGTCGAGGCGGCCGGCCTGCTCAAGCTCGACGTGCTCGGCGTGCGCATGCAGTCGGCGATGGCCTACTCCCTCCGGGAGATCGAACGGGTCGACGGCCGGAAGATCGACCTGGACTCCGTCCCCCGCGATGACCGGGACGCCTACGACCTGATCCGCACCGGCCGCACGCTCGGCTGCTTCCAGATCGAGTCGCCGGGCCAGCGGGAGTTGGTCGCCAAGCTGGAACCCCGTACGATGCACGACCTGATCGTGGACATCTCCCTCTTCCGGCCGGGACCGGTCAACTCCGACATGGTCACGCCGTACCTGGAGGCCAGACACGGATTTCGCGAACCGGACTATCCGCACGAGAAGCTGCGAGAGCCGCTCAGGGAGACCCACGGCGTGGTCGTCTTCCACGAGCAGGTGCTGAGGGTCATCGACGTGATGACCGGATGCGGCCTTTCGGAGGCCGAGAAGGCACGCCGCGCCCTGGGTACGCCGGACGGCCGGGAGGCCGTGCGGGCCTGGTTCGTCCCGCTCGCCCGGGGCAGCGGCTTCGCCCCCGACGTGGTCGAGCGGGCGTGGCGGGTGCTCGACGCGTTCGGCGGGTTCGGGTTCTGCAAGGCGCACGCGGCGGCGTTCGCGCTGCCCACCTACCAGTCGGCGTGGCTGAAGCGGCATCACGCCGCCGCGTTCTTCGCCGGCGTGCTCACCCACGAGCCGGGCATGTATCCCGGCCGGGTGATCCTCGACGAGGCCCGCCAGTGCGGCGTCGACATCCTTCCGCTGGACGTCAACCACTCCGGCGGGACCTGGCTGGTCGAGCGGACCCCCGCCACCGGACACTCTGAGACCGGGCACGCCGGGATCGGCCGGGGGTACGGCCTGCGCGTGCCGTTCTCGGCCGTGAAGGGAGTGAGCGAGGCCGAGGTCGAGCGGATGGCCGCCGGGCAGCCGTACACCTCGCTGGCCGACTTCTGGGAGCGGGCCCGCCCGTCGAGGCCGGTCACCGAGCGGATCGTGGAGGTCGGCGGTCTCGACGCGCTGCACGGCCTCCGCCCGGGCGAGCCCAGGTGGCGTCCGGGCGAGCTGACGAGGCGGGACCTGATCGCCCAGGTGGGCGCCCTCGATCGGGCCTCAGGCCCGGGAACCGCCGGGCAGCTGCCCATGGGGTTCGCCGAGCGGGTCGTGCCGGGGGAGCTGCCGGAGATGAGCGAGGCCGAGGCCGTCGAGGCGGAGCTCGCGACCCTCGGCATGGACGTCAGCCGCCACGTGATCGGCTTCCACGACGAACTGCTCGACGCGATCGGCGTGACCAGGTCCAGGTATCTGCTCCGGCGGCGCAACGGCGCCGAGATCCTGGTGGCGGGGGCGAAGGTCGCCACCCAGACCCCCGCCATACGGTCGGGCCAGCGGGTGATCTTCACCACGCTGGACGACTCCACCGGCCTGATCGACCTGACGTTCTTCGAGTCCGTGCAGGCGCACACCGCCGCGACCGTGTTCGGATCGTGGTTGCTGGTCGCGAAGGGCGTGGTCAGGCGCACCGGGGCCAGGGCCGTCTCGCTGCGCGCCCTGAACTGCTGGAACCTGCTCGACCTCGACCGGCTCTGGCGTGATCACGGCATCGACGCCGTGCGAGCCGTGCTGAGCGAGGCGCCCGCGCCGCCCAGTGCGGCGGGCGCGGGCGTCGGCGGGCGACCCATCGAGTACGCCAACGGCTACCGGCTGTCGCCCTACTCCGACATCGGGCCCGCCCCGGGCGTCCGGGAGGGGCGGTTCCTGCGCCATCCGGAGGAGCCCCAGCGCCGGCTCTGGCATGCCAGCTCGGGCAGTTCGGGACCGACCCCCTCCGCCCGGTGACTGTTCCGTACGGCGCGGCGGTAGCTGGAACGATGCGCCGGCGGGCGGATCAGGCCCGGCCGTTCGGGATCGTCCCCGCCCTGCTGGATCGGATATGCCTGGCGGTCCTCAGGGCTCCTCCCGGTTCCGCCGCTCCGGTCGTCACCACCGTCATCGCAGTCATGATCCCGGCTGTCATCCCGGCCGTCATCACGGCACTCGTGGTCCTCGTGAAGGGAGGTGATCTCGCGGACCGTGGCCGCGCACAGGATCGCCGCGACCACGACGGCGGCCAACGCGGGCAGGCCGACTCCCGTCAGGTCCCGCCCCGGCTGCGTCGGACGGGCGAACACCAAGCCGAGCGCCCCCAGCCAGCTCAGCCACCAGCAGCCGACCAGCAGCAGCCATCGTGGCCGCTGCGCGCCATGCCCCGGAGTGAGCCGGGGGCGGTTGTTCCGTACGGCTTCGCGCCAGGCCAGGTCGGCGAGGATCGGGGGCATCACCAGGTTGACGCCGGGTAGCAGCCACGCGGCGGCCAGTGCCAGCGCGGGCGTGCCGGGCCGTACCCGCCGCAACCAGGCCAAATAGGCGGATCCGGCAAGTGCTGTCGCCGCCGATACAGTGATTATCAAGATCGCGAAGGCGCTCACCGCCCCGACCACCTGGCCGGCCCCCGGCGCATCCGGATCACCGCCGAACGCCGCGAGCTGTCCGGCCAATCTCCGCCCTCTCGTCTCCTCGAACACGGCAAGTGCCCCTATGGCTACGGCTTGGGCCGCCAGGCCCGCGTACACGCCGGCCGCCGACCGGCTCACCCCTGACGAAGCGGACCGCATTGCATCTCCCCCCGGCATGCGCGTCACCTGCCTCACTCCTATCCCTCCGGCGTTGTCCCTAATCGGCACGGATCGCAGGCCGCCTGATCGAAAAAGTGTTCCCCACGAGTCGGGTCGTTCCGTACTGTTGTCCCGCTGTCAGATGAGCGAGGAGGACACGCATGAGTCGCCGGGGCTGGCTGCTGTTCCTGATCATGTGCTTCATCTGGGGCATTCCGTATCTGATGATCAAGGTGGCGGTCGAGAGCGTCTCGGTGCCCGTACTGATCTTCGTCCGCACCGCCGTCGGCGCCGCCGTCCTGCTCCCGTTGGCGCTGCGCGGCGGGCAGTTGGCCGGACTCGTCCGTTACTGGCGGCCACTGCTCGCCTTCGCCACCATCGAGATCATCCTCCCGTGGTGGCTGCTGTCCGACGCGGAACGGCGGGTCTCCAGTTCGATGGCGGCCCTGGTCATCGCGGCGGCGCCGATCATCGCGGTGGTGGCCGCCAGGATCATCGGCGACGGCGACGGCGACCGGCTCACCGCCGCCCGATGGGCGGGCCTGGTACTGGGCTTCGCCGGGGTCGTCGTGCTGGTCGGGCCCGACCTGCGGGGCGGCGACCCCTGGGCGATCGTCGAACTGCTGCTGACGGCGTGTGGGTACGCCACGGCCCCGCTGCTGGCGGCCCGCCGGCTCAAGGACGTTCCGTCGCTGCCGATGACCGCCGTCTGCCTCACCATCGCCGCGCTCGTCTACACGCCGGCGGCGGCGTTGAACTGGCCGCAGGTCATGCCCCCGGGACGGGTCCTGGCCGCATTGGCCGGTCTCGCCCTGATCTGCACCGCTCTGGCATTCGTTGTGTTCTTCGCGCTCATCCGAGAGGTCGGGCCCACCCGTTCGGTGATCTTCACCTACATCAACCCGGTCGTCGCGGTCCTGGCCGGAGTCGTCGTGCTCAGCGAGTCCGTCACGCCCGGCATGCTCATCGCCTCCGCCCTCATCCTCGGCGGCTCGGTGACGGCGGCGGGCCGGCGCCGGTCACCCGAGGACGAGGTCACGGACGACCTTCAGCGTGGGCTCGTCCCGGGGGTCCATGACCAGGAGGTCGGCGACCGGACTCGCCCGCCAGGCCGCCAGGCGGTCGCGGATGCGCCCGGGCAGGCCGACGAGTGAGATCCGCGCCACGCTGCAAGCTGGCCGTGATCTTGCGATTTCTCGCAACCATGCCCGCTGATCTGCTCAGTTCCCGTAAGGTATCGCCGCAAGTCAGTCGCGATCGCTGCGAGTATTCGCAAGATCACGGCTGGGGGTGGTGGCTTCGGGTCGGGACGTTTGTCAGAAACGCAGCACGGCGCCCACTCCGTCGGGTGACGGGAGGTGGTCGACGAACCAGAGATCGGCGTCCGTGCCGGCGACCGCCCGTGCCAGCGCGGAGTCGGCCCGCTCCTCGAACGGCTCGGCGACGCCCCAATCCAGCAGGTCGGCCCGGTCGGTGGACAGATGGGTCGGCTCCGGGCCCACCCACACCGTGGCCGTCGACGATGGGTCGTCGTGCAGCAGCAGCGTCCGTACGCGTGCGTCGCGCAGCGCCCGGGCCGTTTCCTGCAGTCCGGTCGCGTACGGCCCGGTTGCGTAGGCGTCGAGCAGTTCGGCACGGCATCGCTCGGCCCAGGCCTCGCATGCCCGGTCCACGTCGGCCTCGAAATTCCGTCGGTCCGCTCCGGCGGCCCGGCTGCCGTGTTCGGCCACGGTGACCTTCCTGGCAGTGTCCTTGCTGAGTCGCTCCATCACGAGGCCGCGCGACTTCGGGTCGCCGGCCAACACCACGATCTCGGCGCCGCTGTCGTGCACCTCCCTGTCCACGACCTCGGCGACGGCGACGGCGTTGCGGCGCCAGGTCTCCTCGGCGTCGCGGTCGTATCGCGTCTGCGACCAGCCGCCCTTTCCGGTCTTCTGCATCGGATAGTCCGTTGTGGACTCCACTGTCAGCTCCCGTCGTGCGCCGTTCCGGGCGATGACCAGATCGGCTCCCGCGTGGTCCGCGAGCACCTCGAGATGCGGCACCGGCTCCCCGCGCTGGGCCAGCAGAGGGACCACGTGGGGGAGCGGCGACCACCGCGCGGTCTGCCTGCGCGGCTGCACATGGAGAGGATGGGCGAACACGACCTCTCCGCCGGCCGCGAACACGGCCCGGCCGGGCGCGACCACGCGGGGATCCAGTACCAGTCCCCCGATGGGATCGAGGACGTCGGTCGGCGCGCCCGCCTCGGTCAGCCGCTCCCTGAGCATGGCCCAGCGCCGTTGGACCACGTCGGCCTGTCCCTGTTCGGACCGCTCGGTGTCGAGGTAGACCGAGGCGTACGGCCCCGGCCGGTCGTACAGCGGCCGGATGAAGTCGAGTCTCAACGCCCCTCCCGTCACCAGCGCCGGCGTTCGATCCCGAGCCCGAGAGCCTCGGCGACCTCGCCCACGTTGTGGAACCTGAAATGCTCGGGAAGCCGGCTCACCGCCTCTATCACGGCGTCCGGAGCATGCCTGCCCTCGGCGTGTGCCAGGAGTTTTCCCTGATCCGCGGGGTAGCCGGCGTCGCTCAGCCATTTGGCGAGGTTGCTCCGGCGCTCCACATCGGCGGGGGTGATGCCGCCGGGCGTCCCGGGCTCGTGGTGCGGAGAGTAGCTCCGGGGGGTCAGGTCCTCCTCAGGCAGATGTGAAGGTTCGGGTTCCTTCCATTCCTGCGCGTGGCTCGAGCCGGTTCCGCGTACGAGGCCCTGCGTCTCGTGCTTCTGCTCGTCGTCGAGGCGTGGGCCGTGCTTGTCGCTGCCGCGTTGGATACTCATGACCTCACCTCCCGATTAGGGTCACTGACGTGCCTCGTACCCGTAGCGACCGCGCCAAACATGGAGCGCGCCTGGGTCGATGCCGCATTTAACCCCTTTCGGGTGAAAAGTCCGGGTAGCTAGTGGAGTTGCGGGTGTTCGACGAGCGGCTGACGATCATCACTGAGCGGTTGGTGCTGCGACCGTTCCACCTGGACGACACGGCCCAGGTGAAGGTGGCCATCAAGGCGGGCGCGCACCCCACGACCCTGCCGCCGGGCGCTCCGGGGCACCCCTCGGGCATCGGACGGTGGCTGGCTCACGGGGTCCACGAGCTGTGGCGCTCCGGCCAGGGCATCCATCTCGCGATGCAGGCCCATGACGGCATCGTCGGCTCGATCAGCTTGTTCCGCGCGCAGTGGGCGGCTGGGATCGCCGAGGTGGGCTACGGCGTGCATCCGGCGCACCGGCGGCGCGGCTACGCGACCGAGGCGGTGCGCGGGCTCTGCGACCGGCTACTCGGTGAGAGCGTGCTGCGGAGGATCGAGCTGCGCGCCAACTCGGACAACACCGCGTCCTTACGGGTCGCCGAGAAGGGAGGCTTCGTCCGGGAGGGGCTGCTGCGCGGCGGCGGGTTCGAGGACGACGGGCCGCACGACCTCGTGGTCTTCGGCCGGCTGCGGGGCGACGACCGTACGGCGGCCGAGGGGCGCCGGCTGGAGGGCGAGCGCCTGGTGCTGCGGCCGTTCGTCCGGCGGGACGCCTTCGACGTCGTGGAGGCGGTCAGGGACGACCCGGAGATGCGCCGCTGGCTGACCTGGACCGCCGGCTACACCTTGGAGCAGGCGATCGAGTGGTGTACCCGGCTCTCCCATCCGGCGGGTCCCGGCGACGGCGGCAGCTTCGCCATCGAGCCGCGGGGGGGCGGCAGGCTGGCCGGAGCGATCGGCGTGCAGCGCGAGGATCATGAGCGCGGCGATGCCGAGGTGGGATACTGGATCGCGCCCTGGGCACGGCGGCGGGGATACGCCGCGGAGGCCGTGCGCATGCTCACCGCCCACCTCTTGCGGTCGGGCTTCCAGCGTGTCCACCTGCTGGTCGCGACGGGCAACCACGCCAGCCGGGCGGTCGCGAGGCGGGCGGGGTTCGTCGAGGAGGGCATCCTGCGGCAGGCTCTTCCGGTGCCGGATGGTCGGGCCGATGCCGTACTGTTCGGGGTGCTAAAGGGGGAGATTTCATGACATTTGGTAAAGAATTCCTGCATGGTCTGGGCCGTACGGTCAAGCGGAGCCCATGATTGGGCACGGAAGGCTATCCTCGCGAGCCGGGACGACGGCTGTTCGCAGGCCCAAGGCATGGGAGATCAGGTAGATGAAACCGCCGCTGCTGCTCATCGGCCATGGCACTCACGATGAGACCGGCGTGGCCGAGTTCGGCCGATTCGTTCACCGACTCCGCTGCCGCCTCGACGGGCTTCCCGCCGAGGTGAGCGGTGGTTTCATCACGAAGGCCCGCCCACCGCTCAGCGACTCCATCACCTCCCTCGTCACCCGGGGGCACCATCACGTGATCGCGGTGCCGCTCAGCCTGACCGGCGACCGGCGCGCCCTCGGCGACATCCCGGGCACGCTCGCGCTGGAGCAGGAGCGGCACCCGACCCTCGAATACGACCTGGGCCGTCCTCTCGGGCCCGATCCCCGGGTGCTCGAACTGCTCGCGGAACGGCTCGCCGACGCTCGCGCCGAGATGCCGAGGTTCGTGACCGAGGAGGCCCCGGAGGAGATCGCGCCGGGCGAGACCGCCGTCGTGCTCGTCGGCTACGGCTCGACCGAGCCTGCCGTCAACGCCGAGGTCCACCGGGTCTCCCGGCTGTTCTGGGAGACCCACGCCGCCGACCTGCTCACCGTCGAGACGGCCTATGTGTCGCACAGCCGCCCCGGCGTGCCCGGCGGGATCGAGCGGTGCCGCAGGCTCGGTGCCAAGCGGGTGATCGTCCTGCCCTATGTCCTGTTCGCCGGCGCCATTCTCGAGCGGATCTGGGCGCAGGCGCTGGCCTACGGCGCCAACCACGAGGGCCTCGACATCCGGTGTGCCGAGGTGATCGGCGACTGCGAGGGACTGGCGGATGTCGTCATCGACCGGTACGAGGAGGCGCTCGCCGGGGTCGGCCTGCCGCCCGGGCGGAGCCGGAACGCGTTCGACAAGATCGATGCGGTGGCTGACACTGAGATCGACGCCAAGCTCGACACAGAGAACGGCGCCGGGATCGGCTCCAAGATCGACCGTACGATCGAGACGGAGATCGGATCGGAGTCGCTGTCTCGGCCCGGCATCGCCAGCGCCGTCTGAGGAGCCCCAGCCAGGCGGTCGCCTCGAGGCCGTTTCCGGGGGCATACCGAGGAGGGTGAGCGGTGACGCCGATCGATGAGACGATAGCGGCCATTCGGCCGATCGACGCGAAGGCGATGGCGGAGGCGCGGGCGCATCAGGACCGGCTCACCAAACCGCGCGGCTCTCTCGGAGTGTTGGAGGACGTCGCGGTACGGCTGGCCGGGATCGCGGCGGTGTGCCCGCCCCCGCTCCCGACCCCGGCCGCGCTCGCGATCTTCGCCGCCGATCACGGTGTGCACGCCCGGGGAGTCTCACCCTGGCCCCAGGAGGTCACCGCACAGATGGTGGCCAACTTCACGGCCGGCGGAGCGGTGGCCAACGCGTTCGCCGCACAGGTGGGCGCCACGGTCACCGTCGTGGACGTGGGCGTGGCGGTCGACCTGCCGCCCGCGCCCGGACTGATCTCCTACAAGGTCGCGTACGGCACGGCCGACCTCTCCCAGGGGCCGGCGATGACGGCCGAGCAGACCCGGCAGGCCCTCGCGGCCGGGGCCGGAGTGGCTCGGGACCTGGTGGCGGCCGGTCACCGCTGCCTGATCACCGGTGACATGGGGATCGCGAACACCACCGCGTCCGCCGCCTTGATCTGCGCGTTCACCGGTCGGGATGCCGAGTCCGTGACCGGGCGGGGGACCGGCATCGACGACGCCATGCACCGGCACAAGATCGAGGTGGTACGGCAGGCCCTGCCGGCCAACGGCATCTCCCCGGCCGGAGCCGTACCAACCGGACCTGAGGAGGCGCTGCGGGTGCTCGCCGCGGTCGGCGGCCTGGAGCACGCGGCGATAGCCGGGTTCGTCCTCGGCGCGGCGGCCGAGCGGGTGCCGGTCATCCTCGACGGGGTGATCGCGGGGTCGGCCGCGCTGGCGGCCGCCGCGCTGGCGCCGGACGTGACCGGCTACTGCGTCGCGGGGCACCGATCGGCCGAGCCCGGCCACGCCGCCGCGCTGGCGCACCTCGGCCTGCGCCCCCTCGTGGACCTGGAGCTGCGTCTCGGCGAGGGCACCGGCGGTCTGCTCGCCCAGCCGCTGGTCGCCGCCGCGGCCCGGGTCATGCGCGAGGTCGCCACCTTCGACGCCGCCGGGGTGGCGGAGAAGAAACCATGAGGCACCATTGGAGCGGGCCCGTGGGACAGGGCCGCGGGAATGACCGCCGACAGGGGCACGTCGCTCGCGGCTCCGACACGCCTCACGGCCCCAACCGGTGGATTGCCGTCGCAACCCGACGGTAGGTTTGCTTCCTAACAAGACATGCTTGACGGATTGAGGAGACAGGCGTCATGGCGCCCTACCTGCTCGGCCTGCGCCTCGACGGGCGGAGGGTGCTCGTCGTCGGCGGTGGACGCGTCGCCCAGCGGCGGATCCCCGCCATGCTCGCCGCCGGAGCCTCGGTGACCCTTGTCTCGCCCGGCGTCACCCCGGCCCTCGACGACCTCATCGCGGCCGGCCGGGTGACCTGGGAGCGCCGGTCGTATCAGGTCGGTGACTGCGATGGCGCCTGGCTGGTGCAGGCCTGCACCGACCAGCGAGACGTGAACACGGCGGTCGCCGCCGAGGCCGACGCCAAGCGGATCTGGTGCGTGCGGGCCGACGACAAGGACGCCTCGGCCGCCTGGACGCCGGCCAGCGGGCGCGTCGATGAGGTAAGCGTGGCCGTGACCGCCGGAGGCGACCCCCGGCGTGCCGCCGGGATCCGCGACGCCGTGGTCGGCGCGCTGCGCGACGGCACCGTGGACGCCCGCCGCCACCGCAGCAAGCCCGTCGGCGTCGCGCTGGTCGGCGGAGGGCCGGGAGATCCAGGGCTGATCACCGTCCGGGGGCGCCAGCTCCTGGCGCAGGCCGACGTGGTCGTCGCCGACCGTCTCGCGCCCCGGGCCCTGCTCGACGAGCTGCCGCCCGATGTCGAGCTCGTCGACGCGGCGAAGGTCCCGTACGGCCGCTCGCTCTCCCAGGAAAAGATCAACGAGCTGCTCGTCGAACGCGCCCGCGAGGGCAAGTTCGTGGTCAGGCTGAAGGGGGGCGACCCGTTCGTCTTCGGCCGCGGCGGTGAGGAGGCCATCGCCTGCGCGCGTGCGGGCATACCGGTGATCGTCGTGCCCGGTGTCAGCAGCGCGGTCGCGGTCCCGGCCTCGGCCGGCGTCCCCGTCACCCACCGCGGCGTCAGCCAGGAGTTCCACGTGGTCTCGGTGCACGTCCCGCCGGGTGACCCCCGATCCACGGTCGACTGGCCGGCGCTGGCGCGATCGCGAGGGACGCTGGTCCTCCTGATGGCCGTCGAGCGGATCACCGAGATATCCGAAACCCTGCTCAGAGAGGGACGTTCACCGGAAACTCCCGCAATGGTGGTACAGGACGGTACGCTTCCGACGCAGCGAGCCGTCTCCGCCACATTGTCGACTGTGGCGGAACGGGTGGCCGCGGTCGGGGTACGGCCACCGGCGATCGCGATCATCGGCGAGGTCGTCAGAGTCGGCCAGGAGATCGAAATGGTGCGAGCGGAGCGGATCCCGTGAAATCCGCAGCCAGGCAGACGCCCGACAGTTCCGCGAACGGGGACGGTGATGCCGTGCCCGAGGAGTCGGCCATTGACGAGCACTCCGGGACGCCGGAGTCGGCGGAGACTCCGGCCGAGCAGACGATCGCGTTCCGTGCCGTCCAAGGCGATGATCCCGGCCTTCATCCCTCGGACGCCGGAGAGCCGGAGGCCGAGGCCGTACCGGACGGGGTCGACACCGAGACGGACGAGCCTGCGGCGGCACCCGAAGCGGCCCCCTCTGCAGCGGACGAGCCCGAGACCGACGCATCCGAGACCGACGCATCTGAGACCGATGAGCCCGGGGACGGCGACCCTGAGGGAGACGGGACCCGGGAGGACTGGCCGCAGGAGACCCCGTCCGGTCGGCGTCGCCGGGAGCTGCCGCTGCCGGAGCCGGTGTCAGCGGCGCTGACCGAGGCGCTCAACCAGCTGCGCGTGGCGGTCAAGGGGCTGCACTTCGGGCTCGACGTGCCGGGATCGGACGAGGCACGCAGGGCGCAGGCCGCCGTCTTGGCCCAGCTCGACGACTACGTCATCCCGCGCGTGCACATGAGCACGGCGCCCGCCCTGATCGTCGTGGCGGGCTCGACCGGCGCGGGCAAGTCGACCCTGGTCAACACGCTCGCCGCGCAGAAGGTCACGGCCACCGGAGTGCGCCGTCCCACCACCGCGACGCCCGTCCTCGCCTGCCACCCCGATGACTACGAGTGGTACGCCACGGGCGACCTGCTGGGCGGCCTGGCCAGGCTTGACCGCCCGGACGGCGACGGGGGAACGGACGGCGACAGGGGAACGGACGGCGACGAGGCGACGGGCGGCGCCCCCGGTCCGGACGGCTTCCTGCTGGTCCCGACTCCGCGGCTGCCCCAGGATGTGGCACTCCTGGACACTCCCGACATCGACTCGGTGGTGGAGGAGCACCACGAGAGCGCCCATCGGATGCTCGACGTGGCGGACCTGTGGATGTTCGTGACCACCGCGGCCCGGTACGCCGACGCCCCCTCCTGGGGTCTGCTGCGCCGGGCGAAGGAACGTGGCGCGCGACTGGTCATCGTGCTCTCCCGGGTGCCGGCGAAGTCCCGTGACGTCATCGTCAAGCACTTCGGCCGGATGCTCGACGAGTACGGCCTGGGCGAGGTCGAGCGCTTTGTGATCAATGAGACGGCGGTCCGGGACGGGCGGCTGCCGGAGGCGGAGATCGCCGAGCTGCGCATGTGGCTGGCCGAGCTGTCCGTCGACGACCAGCGGCGCGCGGCCGCCGTACGGGCGACGTTGAACGGTGTGCTGAACAGCTTCCGGATCCGGCTCCCCGCCCTCGCCCGTCACCTGGAAACCCAGGTGGCACTCCGGGCCGACCTGCGCTCGGACGTCGACGCCGCCTACGCGGGCGTGCTCACCGAGATCGACGAGACCACCCGCAACGGCTCGCTGCTGCGCGGCGAGGTGCTGGCCCGCTGGCAGGACTTCGCCGGCTCCGGTGACCTCATGCGCACGCTCCAGTTGCGCCGCGGCGGCAAGAGCCGGCAGCAGGACCCTGAGCGGGTGCCGCCACTCAGATCGGCTCTGCGCACCGCACTCGAATCCATGATTACCTCGGCTGCCCAGCGGGCGGCCGAAGACGTCGTCGCCCGCTGGCGGCACCGCGCCGGGGCGGGTGATCGTCTGGCCGCCACTCCCGGGCTCGGCCGTCACTCCGAGGAACTGGTACGAAGGACGGCCGGCGCGATCAGTGCCTGGCAGGACCACGTGACCGAGCTGATCCGGACCGAGGGCGTGACCAAGCGATCGGTCGCGAAGATCATCTCGTTCGATGTGGAGTCACTCTCGCTGATCTTCACGGTCGGTCTGCTGGGGTACGGCGCCACCGACATGACGGCGGCCGGCGCGGGCACCAGTTCGCTGCCGCAGCGGCTGCTGCGTGGGCTGCTCGGCGCGGAGTCCTTGCGCAGCATCGGTGCGAAGGCTCGCAGCGATCTACGTGCGCGGATCGGCCTGCTCTTCGATGAGGAGATGCTCCGCTACGTGGACGTTCTGGACAACGCCGGAATTCCCGACGAGGCCGCCGCCACCCGGCTGTACCAGGCGACCTACAACCTCGAGGTGGCGCGATGACGAGCGCCGCGCCTCCGGTACGACGGTGAGGAGCCGATGAGCGCTGTCAGCACGGCGGAGAGGCACTACGGGCTTGGAACCCGGCTCGCTGCCCTCTCCCGGATCGTCGAACTCGGTCAGGCGAGGGTCGAGCCGGCCCTGCTGACCGAGGCCGCGCAACTGCTGTTGCGAGCCGGTGACCGGATGAAGCTGTCACCGGATCACACCGTGGTGGCCCTCGCCGGTGGCACCGGCAGCGGCAAGTCGTCCCTGTTCAATGCCGTCTCCGGACTGGAGCTCTCACCCATCGGGGTGAGGCGGCCGACCACTGCGCGTACCCATGCCTGCGTGTGGGGACTCGACGGCGCCGGCCCGCTGCTCGACTGGCTGCAGATCCAGTGGCGGCACCGTTTCGCCCGGGCCAGTGCCCTCGACAAGGGCGAAAGCCGTCTCCACGGGCTCATCCTGCTCGACCTGCCCGACCACGACTCGATCCGGGCGCTCACCGACCCCGAGGCCCACCGGCTGATTCAAGCCGCCGATCTGATCGTCTGGGTGCTCGACCCGCAGAAGTACGCGGACGCGTCCGTTCACCGGCGCTACGTCACCGACCTGGCCGGGCACGACGCGGTGACCGTCTTCGTGCTGAACCAGTGCGACCGCCTGGCGCCGGAGGAGGAGGCGGAGTGCGTCGCCGACCTGGAGGACCTGCTCAGGCGTGAGGGCGTCGCCGATCCCCAGGTGGTCGCGACTTCGGCCACCACCGGCAAGGGGATCGACGATCTCAAGGCCGTCCTGGCCGAGGCCGTCGCGGCCCGCGGGGCCGCACACCAGCGGCTGGAAGCCGACCTCGACCGGCTGATGCTGCGGATCGCCGCGGACCTGCCGGAGATCCGGCACGTCGAGCCGACCGTCGACGGCGTCCGCAGGGCGGGACTGACCAACGCGCTGTGCGACGCCGTGGGCGTCTCCGCGATCGGCGAGGCGCTGGAGAACGTGTACGGCGTGCGCTCGATCGACTGGGTCGGCTGGCCGTACGCCCGTTGGGCCGCGAAGCTGCGTCCCGATCCTGCCAGCAGCCTGCGGCTCGGCGGGGTGAAGGAGGAAATCCGCGGCCTCGTCGGCAGCACCGTCAGTGCCCAGCCCGCCGAGGTGGACAACGCCGTGCTGTCGCTGGCGAACGGGCTGTCCGCGGGCATGCCCGAGGTATGGCAGCGTGGCGTGCGCGAGGCTGCCCGGTCACGGCCGGGGCGGCTTACCGAGGCGCTGTCGGGTGAGCTGGCTCAGGTCGCGCCGCCGCTCGACCGGGTGCCCGCCTGGTGGTGGCTGCTGAAGATCTGGCAGTACCTGCTGGTGGCGATGTCCGTGGCAGGCCTGGCCTGGGGCGGCTCGATCCTCGCGTTCGGAGTCTTCAAGCTCGGCGGGCCGCCCGCCCAGTTGCTCGGCGACGTCGCGGCCCTGCCCTGGCTGGGGCTGATGGTGATCAGTGTGCTGGGGCTCGGTCTCCTGTCCGGGGTGGCCGGCAGGAATTCCGTACTGCTCGGCGCGGGCAGGGAACGCGACCGCCTCGAGCGCGACATGCGGCGCCGAGTCGGCGCGATCACAAATGACATGGTCATCGAACCCGTGGAGCGGGAGATGCGCCGCTACAACGAGTTCTTCGACGCGATGGCCACCGCCAACCGCTGATCCCCGTGTGACTGATCCCCGTGTGACTGAACCCGTGTGACTGAACCCGCGTGACGGCGGGAGGGTCGCGGCGGTTCTCCACAGAACGCCGTTCGGTGACGCGGAGCCCGGACGGCGAGCGCCAAGGTGGGCTGCGGGCCTGGCGAGCGTCCGGGCCCGTGGGAGGCATTTCATGAGCGACATCTACGTCACGCTGAGCGGGAACGTCACCAAAGACCCCGAACAGTTCCAGTTGCCGGACGGCTCACGCGTCACGACCATGCGGATGGCCGTCAATCGGCGTTTCCTCGACCCGCAGACCAGCACCTGGCAGAACCGGGACACCACCTTCTACACGGTCCGCTGCTTTCGCAGGCTCGGCGACAACGTCCAGCAGTCTGTCCGGAGAGGCCAGCCGGTCGTCGTGTACGGCAGGCTGCGGGTCCGGCAGTACGAGCGCAACGGCGAGCAGCGGTACTGGGTCGAGATAGAGGCCATCTCGGTGGGCCACGACCTGAAGTACGGTATCGCTGCGTTCGAAAGGCCTGGCTACGCCGGCGGTGCGCCGAGGGAAGCGGAGCGGCGGGCGTTGGAGGAGGCCACCCGGGCTACTGAGACCACCCGGGCCCCGGCGGTGGCCCTGTCGGAATCCCTGTCGGAATCCCTGTCGGAGCCCCCGTCGGAGGCGCGGGGGAGCGGCATGCCGCACCACCCGGCCGACGCCGACGCCGACAGCGTGCCGGGTGGCAGGGCGGGCGACGGGGTGCCGGCCGAGATCGAGGTCGTCGGTGACGCCGAGGGCGAGGGCGAGGGCGAGGGCGAGGAGCCCGGCTGGCCGGAACAGCGACTGGCCGCCTGATCACGACCGGGCGCCTCAAATCGGACCCCTGGCAACAGATCGTGACGTGCCAAGGTAGTGGTTCCCATCGCGTTCCGCACCCTCCGCAACTATTGTGTTACACATCGTGAGATGCTGTTTTGGGGTGCGTTGGGGGGTGGCATGACGGCAACGGGTCGGGCATCCGCGAAACCGCGAGACGCCGTCTGCTCGCCGGGCCGGTGGCCCCTGCTGGCCCAGTCGCGTGCGCTCGTGGCCTACCTGTGCGCGATCGTCACGCTCGATCTGGTCTTGATCGGGGTCCTGGCGAGATCGACGGAATTCCGGCTCGCCGACCTCGCGACGTTCGCCGCGCTCACCGCCTGCGGAGCCGTGTGCATCGAGGCGACCCGTCGTCTCGGCATGCCGGCCGGAGTGTCGCGTGACCTGCTGTCGGCATGGTGGCTGCCAGTGGCGTTCCTGCTGCCGCCGGTTTACGCGCTGCTGGCGCCCGTTCCGCTGCAGATCCTGCTCCAACTCAGGGTGCGTGCGACGGTTCTCCACCGGAGGGTCTTCACCTCGGCCGCCATCGGGCTGGCCGCGGGTGCCGCGTCGGTGCTGTTCCATTCGTGGATCGGCGAAGGCGTGGGGCTGTTCAGGTCAGTGGGGCCGCCCGGCGGCGCGGCGTCATCCGGGCGGGTCGGAGCGGCGGGGGATGCCGGGCCGGTGGCGGCCGGCCTGTCCATGGGCGGCGGACAGGCCATCGGCGTCGCGGTGGTGTGCGCCGTCGTCTTCACGGTTCTCAACATCGCGCTCATCGCCGTCGCAGCCCACGCGGCCGATCCGGAAGGTCGATGGGGAGAGGTCCTATGGGATCGCGAGCGGTTCCTGCTCGACGCGGTGGAGCTGTGCCTCGGCGTGATCGTGGCTGTGCTCTGCGGGCTCAACACCGCACTGCTGCTGCTCCTGTTGCCGCCTGTCGTGTTGCTCCAGCGCAGCCTGCTGCACGCCCAGCTCCAGGCCGCGGCCCGCACCGATCCCAAAACGGGGCTGCTCAACGCGGCGGCCTGGCAGCGCGAAGCCGACACGGAGATCGGCCGGGCGCAGCGGCTGGGCAGCCCGCTCGCACTGATCCTGGTGGACATCGATCACTTCAAGAAGGTCAACGACACCTACGGTCACCTCGTGGGCGATCAGGTGCTGATCCAGGTGGCCGCCACCCTGCGCAGTCAGCTCCGCGAATACGACGTGGTGGGCCGGTTCGGCGGTGAGGAGTTCGTCGTGCTGCTGCCCGGCGCGGACGTGAGCGAGGCGCGGCGGGTGGCCGAGCGGCTGCGTACCCGGGTGGGCCGGATGGCGGTGGCCGCCGAGCAGGCGATGGTCACGGTGACGGTATCGGCCGGCGTAGCCATCATGAACCTGCACGGCGCCGACCTGATCGAGTTGCTCGCCGCGGCGGATCTCGCGCTGTACCGGGCCAAGGAACTGGGCAGGGACCGCATCTGCCTTCCGGCCACCCCGATCGCTCCGCCCCCGCGCAGACCGGACAGCACCACCGGTGGCATCCCCTAGTGCCGCGACCGACAAGATCTGCCCGGGCGACGCGACGGGGCGAAGCTTGGAGGGAGGGGCACTAGGCTGGTGGCATGCCGGAGTACATCTACACGTTGCAGCGCGTGCGTAAGGCGCACGGCGACAAGGTGGTCCTCGACGACGTCACGCTGTCGTTCCTCCCGGGGGCCAAGATCGGAGTCCTGGGCCCGAACGGCACGGGCAAGTCGACGCTGCTCAAGATGATGGCCGGGCTGGAGCAGCCGTCCAATGGCGAGGCCCGTCTGATGCCCGGTTTCACGGTCGGCATCCTCCTGCAGGAGCCGGCGCTGAACGAGTCCAAGACCGTCCTCGGCAACGTCGAGGAGGGCGTCGCCGAGACCAAGGCCATGCTCGACCGCTTCAACGAGATCGCCGAGCAGATGGCCACCGACTACAGCGACGAGCTCCTGGAGGAGATGGGCAAGCTCCAGGACGCCCTCGACCACCGCAACGCCTGGGACCTGGACAGCCAGCTCGAGCAGGCGATGGACGCGCTGCGCTGCCCGCCGCCCGACGCGGACGTCACCAAGCTCTCCGGCGGTGAGCGCCGCCGGGTGGCCCTGTGCAAGCTGTTGCTGGAGCAGCCGGACCTGCTGCTGCTCGACGAGCCCACCAACCACCTCGACGCCGAAAGCGTCCTGTGGCTCGAGCAGCACCTGGAGAAATATCCGGGCACCGTCCTGGCCGTCACCCACGACCGCTACTTCCTCGACAACGTCGCGGGCTGGATCCTGGAGCTCGACCGGGGCCGCTGCTTTCCCTACGAGGGCAACTACTCCACCTATCTCGAGGCCAAGGCCGCCCGCCTCAAGATCGAGGGCCAGAAGGACGCCAAGCGCAAGAAGCGCCTAGAGGAGGAGTTGGAGTGGGTGCGCTCCAACGCCCGCGCCCGTCAGACCAAGAGCCGGGCCCGCCTCGAGCGCTATGAGGAGATGGCGGCCGAGGCCGACAAGTATCGCAAGCTCGACTTCGAGGAGATCCAGATCCCGCCGGGCCCGCGTCTGGGCACCACGGTCATCCGGGCCGAGAACCTCACGAAGGGCTTCGGCGACCGCCTGCTGATGGACGGGCTCTCCTTCGACCTTCCCCGCAACGGCATCGTGGGCATCATCGGCCCCAACGGCGTGGGCAAGACCACGCTGTTCCGTATGGTCATCGGCGATGAGGCCCCGGGCGAGGGCTCGATCAAGATCGGCGATACCGTCAAGATCTCGTACGTGGACCAGAGCCGCGGCGGGATCGACCCGAAGAAGAACGTCTGGGAGGTCGTCTCCGACGGGCTCGACCACATCAAGGTCGGCCACGTGGAGATGCCTTCGCGTGCGTACGTCGCGGCGTTCGGCTTCAAGGGACCGGACCAGCAGAAGCCCGCCGGCGTCCTGTCCGGTGGCGAGCGCAACCGGCTCAACCTGGCGCTGACCCTCAAGCAGGGCGGCAACGTGCTGCTGCTCGACGAGCCCACCAACGACCTCGACACCGAGACGCTGTCCAGCCTGGAGAACGCACTGCTCGACTTCCCGGGCTGCGCGGTGATCACCTCGCACGACAGGTGGTTCCTCGACCGCATCGCCACGCACATCCTGGCCTGGGAAGAGGGCTCGAACTGGTTCTGGTTCGAGGGCAACTTCGCCGACTACGAGAAGAACAAGGTCGCGCGGCTGGGAGCCGAGGCGGCCCGCCCGCATCGGGTCACCTACCGCAAGCTCACCCGCGACTGACGCGAGGTCATCCGCGCCTGACCGTGGCCCACCCGCACCCCCGGCGACCGGCCGGGGGTGCGGGTGGTCTACGTTTCTGCCGTGACCGACTCGCACCACCCCACGATGGTCCACGACCCCACGACGCCCCAACCGCCCGGCGCCGCCGAGAGCACAAGCCGATTCGTCTTCGAGCGCTCGGTGCGCTTCGGCGACATCGACAGCCTGGGTCATGTCAACAACGTCCGCTTCTTCGACTACCTCGAGGACGCACGGGTCGCCATGCTCCACCCATCGCGGCGGGAGAACGGCGGCGCGCGACTGGGCCTCGTGGTCGCCCGGCACGAGATCGACTACCGGCGGGCCCTCGACTTCAGGATCGAGCCGGTCCGGGTGGAGGTCTGGGTAACCGAGATCACCCCGGTACGGTTCAACCTGGCCTACGAGATCCGAGACGACGACGCACTCTACGTCGAAGCGCGCAGCGTGATGGTCGCCTTCGACGTGGCGGAGGCCCGCCCTCGCAGACTCGACGAGGACGAGCTCGTCCACCTGAAGCGGTTCCTCACCGCGCCCTGAGGGTCAGCGGCCGGTCGACCAGGCCGCGGTGTCCGCCGGCAGGTCCATTCCGTCGAGGGGACCGCTGGAGATCAGCACGTGCTCGTGCGGCGGGAGCCGTACCGGATCCTCCCCGCAGTTGATGGCGCAGGTCAGCCGGCCGCGCCGGAAGAACAACGCGTCGCCGGGAGCGGGGATCCACTCGATCGCGTCCGGCAGCGTGCCTCTCAGGTCCCGGCGGACCGCCAGGGCCCGCCGGTAGAACGACAGCGTCGACGAGGCATCGGCGATCTGCCGTTCCACCGTCGACTCGGCCCAGTCGTCCGGCTGTGGCAGCCAGGATCCGCCGTCGCCGAAGCCGTACGGCGGGGCCGTTCCGGACCACGGGAGCGGCACCCGGCAGCCGTCCCGGCCCGGCAGTTCGCCCTTCGAGCGCTTGAAGATCGGATCCTGGCGGGCCTGCGGCGGCAGGTCGGTCACCTCGGGCAGACCGAGTTCCTCCCCCTGGTAGAGGTAGGCGGACCCGGGGAGGGCGAGCATGCTCAGCAGTGCGGCCCTGGCCCGGTCGAGCCCCGCCGACGGGTCGAGTGACCCCTCGCCGTAGCGGGTGCGGTGCCGTACGACATCGTGGTTGGACAGCACCCAGGTCGGCGCCGCCATCGCACGCAGAGTGTCGTCGATGACCTTCCGGAACGCCGTGGCCGACCACGGGGCCTCCAACCAGGCGAAGTTGAAGCTCTGGTGCAGCTCGTCGGGGCGGACGTAGAGCGCGAGGTCGTCGGCGGAGTCGGTCCAGACCTCGCCGACGGCGACCCGCGTGCCCGGGTAGGAGTCGAGGACGCGGCGCCACTCCCGATAGATGTCGTGTACCCCGGGCCTGCTCCACATCGGCGATCCGGAGCGGAAGCCGGGACCGGTGTCCGGCAGCCCCTCCGCCTTGATCAACCCCATCGCGACATCGATGCGGAAACCGTCCACCCCGCGGTCGAGCCAGAAGCGCAGGATGTCGAGGAACTCCGCGCGCACCTCCGGATTGCGCCAGTTGAAGTCGGGCTGCTCGGGAGCGAACAGGTGCAGGTACCACTGCCCGTCCGGCACCCGGGTCCACGCCGGTCCGCCGAACGTGGACAGCCAGTTGTTCGGCTCGTCCCGGAACATGTACCGGTCGCGCTCCTGGGAGCCCCTGGGGGCCGCCAGAGCCTTCTGGAACCATGGGTGGGCCGAGGAGCTGTGGTTGGGCACGACGTCCACCATCAGCCGCAGGCCGTGCGCGTGGACGTCGGCGACGAGGCCGTCGAAGTCGGCGAGCGACCCGAACAGCGGATCCACGTCGCGATAATCGGCCACGTCGTACCCGCCGTCGGCCATGGGGGAAGGATAGAAGGGGGTCAGCCAGATCGCGTCGACGCCGAGGTCCGCGAGGTACGGCAGGCGAGCCCGGATGCCGGCCAGGTCGCCCACACCGTCACCCGAGGCGTCGGCGAAGCTGCGTACGTAGATCTCATAGACGACGGCGTCGCGCCACCAGGGGGTCTCTTCCATGTCTGAGTGGCTGCCCGGCACTCAAGTGGATTATGCGTTCACCAGACTGTAGGCGGCGTAGACCAGGTACTTCCAGAGCTGCTCCGCCCGCTCCGGCGGCAGCTCCAGCGAATGAATCGCGTCCTGCATGTGCCCCAGCCAGGCGTCGCGCTCACGCTCCCCGATGACGAACGGGACGTGCCGCATGCGCAGTCGCGGATGGCCACGTCGCTCGCTGTAGGTGTTCGGGCCGCCCCAGTACTGGATCAAGAACAGGCGCAGCCGCTCCTCGGCCCCGTCGAGGTCATCCTCGGGGTACATCGGGCGCAGCAGCGGATCGGTCGCGACACCCTCATAGAACCGGTGGACAAGCCGTCGGAAGGTCTCCTCGCCTCCGACGGCGTCATAGAAGGACTCGGTCTGCTCGCTCGTCACGGTCTCAGCCTAGGTCAGCTACCGACTGGTAGGTTAAACGCGGCGTCAGCCGGCGAAGGCCAGGGCCCTCTCGTCGAAGGCCCGCTTGACGCGCAGGCGCAGCTCGCGGGTGACCTCCTCGTGCCGTACCGGGGCGGTCTTGGCGGTGACCCGGAAGATCACGGTCGAGGCGGAGATCTGCTCCAGCCCGAAGACCTCCGGCTCCTCGATGATCAGCTTCTGGTGGAAGTCGGGGTCCTCCCACAGCCCGGTCGCGATGCCCTTCAGCAGGTCGCGCACCGCGCCCAGATCCGAGTCGTACGGCACGGGCACGTCGACCAGCGCCCTCGACCAGCCCTGGGACTCGTTGCCGACCCGGCTGATCGTGCCGTTGCGCACGTACCAGACCTTTCCGTCGGCGTCGCGGAGGCGGGTGATCCGCAGGGTGACGGCCTCGACTGTGCCGATGGCCGAGCCGGTGTCGATCACGTCGCCCACGCCGTACTGGTCCTCCAGCAGCATGAACATGCCCGCGATGAAGTCCTTGACCAGCTCCTGCGCGCCGAAGCCGACGGCGACGCCGAGGATGCCGACGCTGGTCAGCAGCGGGGCGAGCGCCACGTTCAGTTTGCCGAGCATCATGAGCGCGGCCGTGCCGAGGACCAGCACCGACGACACGCTGCGCAGCACGGAACCCATCGCCTCGGCCCGCGCCCTGCGGCGCTCACTCAGGATGGCCGCGCTCGCGTCCGAGACCAGCAGAGCGCGGTTGCGCAGCCGCTCGGGCAGCACGCCGGCGCTCGCCCGGAGGGTCACCCGAGTGATCAACCGGTGGACGATGTTCCGTACGATCAGCGCCCCGATCAGGATCAGGGTCAGGGCGATCAGAGTGTCGGTGAAGCCGGCCACCAGCTGCACCCAGGCCGGGAAGCGCTGGCCGGGGAACGTGGTCTTGAGGATGGCGCAGAAGATCCCCTGGCCCTTCTCACAGGCCGCCGTCACGGTCTTCATCGTCTCGCTGGCAGTGCCGATGTCGGTCGGGTCGGGGCTGGGCGTCAGAGACGTCAGCGGGAACGACGTCAGCGGGAAGAGCACGGAGCGGATCCCCCTCGGATCGGTACGGACAGGCAACAGGAAGGTAAGCCTTCCCCATAGTGCCGACCGGACCGGCCCCCGTCACATCGCCGGGGAGACGGAAGCGCGCTCGCCGCCCGGGACGACCGGAAAGCGGGCGTGCTTCGGTGACGGATGGCAGAGCTGGGACGCGCACCCGGAAGCGCGTCCGTCGCCGTTCTCCGAGAGGGGGATCCCCCCGATGGCCGTCCGCCCCGCGTCCCGGTGACTACCGGGGCCGGCTCGGACGGCCGTCCGGTACGGCAGGCCGTACCGGTGGTTCATGGGTGTACGGGGCCGGCGTGACGCCGCAACGTTCCCCGCCAGGACGTGGTGGAACGGCCTGGGAACGCTCCGCACCGGGCGTCTCGCCGGCCCCGGGAGCCGCGGTGGTGGCGGCGTGCCCGTGTGGCTGCGCGGACGCATCCCCGCATGCGCGGGGAGCATCCTTGGACACTCCTTACTCGCCCACCGCGGCCAGCACTCGGGCGACCTTCGTGGCCGCTCCGGCGGGGTCGTCCGCCCGGTGCATCCGCTCGCCCCACGACCACCAGTAGTCGGTCGCCTGGCAGACGACGTTCTCGGTGAGGCTGGTCGCTTCCGGATTGATGACTCGGACGTAGGCGCGACCCGCCGGGGTGCGCACGACGCGGGCGATCAGGCCTCGGGCGTCCAGTTCGGAGACCAGATGTTCCAATCGCCGGAAATCATCCTCTCCCACCTGAAGTCCTCCTTCATTTCGGCTGACGACCGGTTTGTGATCGCCGCTCTGCATCTTCGGCCTGCCCAAGATGACTCACCAAACGGAACGGGTCAACGGGCCCCAGAGCCGCTGAGGTGAAGGGAATCCCCAACTCGGTTGAAAGAACCCCCCAGTGGGGAGACGATCCTTAGTCAGCTCGTCCAAAGTCGAGACTTGGCCGCGCCAAGTTTGGTCCATCATTATTGTGTGGGCAGAGTGCGACGGAGTCGCTACTCAGCGTCACGAGCAGAGACCGGTCGGGAAACGTTGGGCTGCGAACGCGGCCCGGCCGTGAGAGAGGGGCCGGAATGTCCGGCAGGCAACACAAGGAGACGGAGATCGCGCGTCGGATCCGGGCGCGCGGCCTCGCCGCGGGCCGTGTTCCGGCCGCGATCTCCCAGGAGATCTACGAGGTGTGCGAGCCGCAGTTCGGGACGACGAGGATCAAAGCTCATCGCCTCTCGAACGGCATCGCCCTGGCGGACGTCATCGAGCAGGTGCGCGCCCTCTTCGAAAGAGACCGAAAACCCGTCCCCGGGATCGGCGAGACGCTACTGTCCGCATACGAGTCGGGCATGAAGCGCCCTGGCCCGGAATATCTCCACTACCTGTGCTTGGTCTACCGGGTCGAACCGCTCGCCCTCGGGTTCGAGGGCCCATGCATATGCGGTCACGGCCACATGATCACGGAGACCGTGGGTAGCGGGGGCTCACAAGATGAACGACTTGACCATTCCCCCGGTGCGCGTGAGGCGCGGGTTCCGTCAGACGGCGGTGACTCCTCCGCGAACGGGGGTGAGGAGGACGAGAACGTGCTACGGAGGACGCTGCTGCAGCTCCTCGTCGGCGGCGTCGGCGCCGTCGGCGCAGGTGGGGCTGTCGGGGGCGGTGGGGGCGTCGACCCCGCGCCCGCGCCCGACAGCGAGGTGCTCGGTGCGGTGGAGAGCCTTCGGCGGCGGATGGACCAGACGATTGTGAGTTCCACCGTCTCGCCGGCGATGCTCGATCACTGGGAGCAGACCACGAACGGCTTCGGTCGGCAGTACATGAACACCCAGCCGCTGCGGCTGCTCTGCGACGTGCTGCTGGAGTTCTCGGCAGTGCGCAGGGTGCTGGAGAGTCGTCAGCCCATCGAGATGCAGGAGCGGTTGTGCAAGATGGCCGCCCAGCTCGCCGGACTGGCCGGGATGATCATGATCGATCTGGGCGATCATCGCCAGGCCCGGTCGTTCTTCCGTACCGGCCGGATCGCCGCCGACGAGACCGGTGACCGTGCGCTGCGTGCGTGGGTCACCGCTCGGGAGGCTCTGGTCCCGCTCTACTACGGAGATCCGCGCGAGGCATTGAGCCTGGCCAGGAAGAGCCGTGATCTGGCCGGACAGACGCCCTGTGCCGCCAGGACGATGGCGCCGGTCGTCGAGGCCAGGGCCCTGGCCAAGATGACGAGCGCCTCCGGCCCCCGACATGAGGTGGTGGAGCAGGCCAAGCGGGCGCTGCACCGGGCCCGGGCCGCGTTCTCCCAGATGAACGCGAGTGATCAGGAGGACCCGGCCTTCGGTTACACCGAGCGGCAGCTCTACTTCTATCAGGGGGACGTCCTGGTGCAGTTGGGCCAGACACTGGAAGCAGACGTCATGCTGGAGCAGGCGCTCGGCAAATACACCGGAGAAGACCTGCTCGACCAGACCCTCATCCGCTTCGACCGCGCCCTGTGCCGGCACCTGGAGGGTGACATGGAGGCGGCACTGAAGATGGGGCGGGAGGCGATCGAGGCGATCGAACTCGACTACTGCACCGACCTGATGCTCCGCCCGGCACACGACCTCATCAAGGCCGTCCATTCCAAGTACGGCGACAGCCCCCTGCTCAATGACTTCCGCGACCTGGTCAACACCCGCAAGGTCGTCAGGCGTACCGCGAGCGGGGCATGACGCCCCGGCTCAGGATCCGCCGGTACCGGTGGTCGGACCTCGACGCGGTCTGGGCCCTGCACCAGATCGGCCTCGCGCAGGTCGGTCTCATGCCCGGTGACGGCGTCTATTACGACGACGACTTTCCGCGGATCACCGAGATCTACCTGGCCGATCGGGGCGAGTTCCTGGTCGGAGAGGTGATCGGTTCGGGGATCATCGCCATGGGCGGGCTACGCCGCATCGATGACGAGACCGCTGAAATGTGTCGCCTCCGGGTTCACCCCGATCATCAGCGGCGCGGCTACGGCTCGCAGATGGCCGAGGCGCTCGAGAACCGCGCCCGCCGACTGGGCTACTCGGTGCTGCGTGGCGATACCACGCTGCGCCAGGTGGCGGCGGTTGAGCTGTACCGGAAATCGGGATGGCGCGAGTTGCACCGTGAGATCCGCGGAGACACGGTCGTGGTATACGGCGAAAAACAGTTGAATGTCGTGGTTGCACCGATTTTTATAGATAGATGATGCTTCCCCTTCTTGGCGAATTGCGGATGGTTATCGATACTTGTGCCTTGGTTCCGATCCTGTAGGAGAGAGGCACGATGAAGAAGATCATCATCCGCAAGCCCGGAACGGTGAAGCTCACCGGCACGTCGAGCGTCATCCACAAGGGGTGAAGGGCCGCCGCCACCACGTCTGGGTCAGGGGAGTCCTTTCCCGTGACCGTGTGGAGGCACTCCGATCCCTGGAGCTGCCGCCCCTTGTGATGTCCGTCGTCAACGGGCACCGTCGGCTGTGTGGTCCGTACACGATCGGCGGTGCCGTCCTTCGCGCGCTGGTGCCGATCGCCTTGGCGCGTTCCCCCGGACTCGTCGCCGCGCATGACATCGAGATCCGCGCGGCCGCTCCGGATCTGCGCCCGCTGGTGCCCGCTCGAAGGGAGACCATCGAGGCACGTGTTCCGGAAGCCGAGCGGATCCTGGTCCCCGCACCACGGCGGACGCTGCGCATCGCCAACGGGATCGCGGAGTTCGTCGCGGGATGCCTGCGCGAATGTCTTCCGGGCACCTGGACGCTGGCAGCCGACAACGTGCACCAGGCCGACCCGACCGACCTCGAGCTGCTGCGGGTGCTGGCCCGGCGGGTGGACGATCTAACCCTGGTACTGGGGTCTCCGGCATTGGGGTCTCCATCATGGGGATCTTCGGCAGTTGGATCGACACCGGAGCTGGTCGAGGTGGATGTCGCCAGCAGGGAGCCCGACGGCCACACCGGAGATCACAGCGGGGACCACACCGGTGATCGCGCCGCCGAGTACATCGAGTCCGACGGCACCTGCGACGATCCAGCGGCGTACGAGGCGTATCTCGCGCTGCCCGCGGATGAACGGGCACGCGGGCACGACCGGCGCGCCGCCGAGCTGGGGGCCGATCCCGAGCAGGTGCCGGTGTTCGCGCTGGGCGCCCTGCCGTACCATCTCGAACGCGGTGGCGACCGGGACGCGGCGCTCGGCGTGCTGTGGGCGGCGGTGGACCACTGCGTCAGGGAGGGTTTCCTCGACGCCGTGGCCGAGTTGGGTGAGCGCGGCCTGGTGCTCGCCACACCCGGCTCCGATCTGTGGTGGCGCTTCACGCAGCGAACCGCCACCGCACTCGCCGGGCTGGGTCGGCGGGACCGCGCGCTGGAGCTGTGGGACCAGGCCAGGAGGGGGAGCGAGGAACCCGCCGTGCATGCCGCCGCCGCGTACGGCACGGCCATGCTGGACGCCCGCCACCCCGACCCGCGACAGCGGGATCTGGGCCGGGCCACCGGCTGGATCAACGAGGCCATCGCGATCTCCACGCTGCTGCCCGACCCCCGGGAACGGGCCTTCAAGCTCGGGTTCGACCGGAACGGCCGGGCACTGATCGAGCTGCGGCAGGGGAGAATCGAGGCCGCTCTCAGCCTGGTGGAGTCGGCACTCGACCTCGCGCGGCGGGAGCTTCCCCCAGGCGCCCATCCCGTGCACCGGATGGTGCTGTACGCCAACCGGGCCCAACTCCTCGCGCGGATGGGGCGGCCCACCGAGGCTCTGGACGACTTCGACCGGGCCGTCGCCATCGATCCCGCCTTCCCCGATCACTATCTGGACCGGGGGAACCTGCTGTTCGAGCTGGGCCGGGTGGATGACGCCGTGGCCGACTACGAGACGGCGATGCGGATGAGCCCGCCGCTGCCGGAGGCGTACTACAACCGCGCCGAGGTCCGCTTGGCCGAGGGAGAGCTGGAACGGGCCAGGGCCGACCTCGACCACGTGCTGGAGCTGGATCCCGGATATCTCGACGCGTACGTCAACCGGGCCGGGCTGTTGGAGATGCTCGGCGAGCACGAGGCGGCCAGGCGCGATGTGGCCGCGGGGCTGGCTCTCGATCCCGGCAATGCCCACCTGCACGGCGTGCTCGGTCAACTGGAGGCCGTGACGGGACGGTTCACCGAGGCGCGGGCCGCCTACGACGCCGCCCTGAGGGCGGATCCACGGCTCGCCTCGGTCTGGGCGAACCGGGCGATCCTGCGCTACGAGACCGGCGACGCGGCGGGCGCGGTGGAGGATCTGACCCGGGCCGTCACGCTCGGGCGGTCTGAAGAGGACGGCGCGGCGCTCTACTTCAATCGGGGCACGGCGCTGATGGACCTGGGGCGGGTGGACGAGGCCGGGCGGGACTTCCGCCGGGCGCACGCCCTCGCGCCGGACGACCCGGACATTCGGCTCGCGCTGGAACGCCACGAAAAGGCGGGGTGAACGCGGGGGCGGGAAGCACCACCGGGCGGGCGAGACGGCTGATGGCTCTACCCTTGGACGGACAGAAGCCGCACCCGTCGCCGAGGATCGAAGCATGAGCGCTGAATACGTGCTAACCCTGTCCTGCCCGGACCGCCCCGGAGTGGTCGCGGCGGTCTCGGGACTGCTGGCCCGCCACGACTGCAACATCATCGAGAGCCAGCAGTTCGGTGACCCGGTGGCACAACGCTTCTTCATGCGGATCCAGTTCGCGGGCCGACCGGGCATCATCGACGAGCTCCGTACGGCTTTCGCCGCGCTCGGCCCGGAGCTGGGCACCGAATTCGGCATGGAGTTCGAGATCTTCGACCTCGCTGTCAAACCCAGGGCGCTCGTGCTCGTGAGCAAGCTCGGCCACTGCCTCAACGACATGCTCTACCGGGTGCGCTCGGGCCTGCTGCCCATCGAGATCGTGGCCGTCGCCTCCAACCATCCCGACCTGCGGCCGCTCACCCAGTCGTACGGGATCGACTACCACCACCTGCCGGTCACGGCGGAGACCAAGCCCCGGCAGGAGGCCGAGTTGCTGACGCTGGTCGGCCACTACCGGGCCGACATGGTGGTGCTCGCCCGGTATATGCAGGTGCTGTCGGAGGACATGTGCGCCAAGCTGGCCGGTCGTATGATCAATATCCATCACTCGTTCCTGCCGTCGTTCAAGGGCGCCAAGCCGTACCACCAGGCGTACTCGCGGGGTGTCAAGCTGATCGGGGCCACCGCCCACTACGTCACCCCGGATCTCGACGAGGGGCCGATCATCGAGCAGGAGGTGGCTCGGGTGAACCACACCCACTCACCGGAGGATCTCGCCGCGATCGGCCGAGATCTCGAGTGTCAGGCGCTGGCCCGGGCCGTCCGCTGGCACGCGGAGCATCGCGTGCTGCTGGACGGCCACAAGACCATCACCTTCCCCCGCTGACCGATCCCTTGCCGGACGGGTCCTTGCCGGCCGGGCCGGCTACACGTCGAGGCCCGTGTGGCCCGCGATGAACGCGAGCTGGTCGGCCATGAGGTCGACGGACCTGCTCACCGCCCGTGCGCCGTGGCCGACCGCGGCCTCGTTGCGCAGCAGGATCGGGCGGTCGCCGGACTGCGCGTGCTGGAGCGCCGCCGCCATCTTCCAGGCATGCAGCGGATGCACCCGCGTGTCGGAGGCGAAGACCGTGAACATCGTGGCGGGATAGGTCACCCCCTCACGGACGTGGTGGTAGGGCGAGTAGCCCCACAGCCAGCCGAACTCCTCCGCGATCTCGGCAGAGCCGTACTCGACGTTCCAGGTCGCCCCGAGACCGAAGCGCTCATATCGGATCATGTCGAGCAGGGGTGCCGAGCAGACCACGGCCGCGTACAGATCGGGTCGCTGGGTGAGCGCCGCCCCGACCAGGAGACCGCCGTTCGAGCCGCCGGAGACGGCGAGACGATCCGGAGTCGTCACGCCGGTGGTGATCAGATGCTCGGCCGCGGCGTGGAAATCATCGAAAACGTTCTGCTTGTGGGCGAGCATCCCGTCACGGTGCCATTGCTCGCCCTCCTCGCCGCCGCCGCGCAGTTGGGCGACCGCGTAGACGCCGCCGGCCTCGACCCAGGCCAGCGCGGAGGCCGAGAAGCCGGGGTTCATCGAGATGCCGAAGCCGCCGTAGCCGTACAGGATCGTGGGCCTGGGGCCGGAGTCCCCCTGGCGGGAGACGACGAGCATCCGGACCTCGGTGCCGTCCTTGGACCGGTAGACGACCTGCTCGGTGTGGGCCTCGGGCACCTCGACCGCGCCCGGCGGGGCCTCCCACAGCGTGGTCTCGCCGGTCGTCGAGTCGAAACGGTGGACGGTCGTCGGCGTGATGTTGTCGGTGTAGCTGAACCAGACCTCATGGCCGCCCTCCGGGCGCTCGATCAGCGCGCCGACCGAGCCGAGTCCGGGCAGCGGGACCTCGCCGATCCGCTCGCCGTCCTCCATGGTGTGGATCGTGACCTCGGAGATCGCGTGCCGGGTCCACCCGACGAGCAGGACATGGTCCGCGGCATCGACCTCGGCGCTGTCATCCAGGATCGCGAAACTGGTGAGCACGGCCTCCGCGTCCTCGGGGATCAGGTCACGCCAGTGCTCCCGGGTCGGCGTCTCCGGCGAGGTCACGCAGACCCGCCCGCGCGGGGCGTCCAGGTCGGTGAAGACGTAGAGCCGCCCGTCGCGGCCGAAGTGCAGCCCGGTCTGGGCGTCCACGTCCTGCTGCACGGTGACCAACTCCGGCGCGTCGACCGGTGAGGCCGACAGGTCGGCCACCCACAGGTCGTTGCGGGGGGCAGTACCGCGCGAGGCGGAGATCGACAGCCAGCGGCCGTCGCGGGAGACCGAGACGCCGTAGTAGTTGGTCTTCTCCAGACCCTGCCCGAAGATCATCACGTCGTCGTCCGTGGAGGTCCCGACGCGATGCAGGTAGACGCGGCGGTGGAACTGCTCCTCGCCGGCCGGGACCTCGGTGGGCGCCAGCCTGCGTACGTAGTAGAAAGCCTCGCCGCCGGGCAGCCACGCGACGGGGGAGTAGCGGCACCGGTCGATCGGCCCTTCGACGACCTCGCCGGTCGCCACATCGATCACGAACAGGCGCGACTCCTCGTCGCCGCCCACCGAGATCTGGTACGCCAGCCGGTTGCCCTCCTTGTCGGGCTGATAGGAGTCGAGTGTGGTCAGCCCGGAGGAATCGAGGGCCGTCGGGTCGAGCAGCACCCGCTCGGCGTCCCCTTCGCCCACGTAGAGGACGGGGTGCTCCTGGTCAGGCGTGCGGCGGGTGAAGAAACGGCGCTCGCCACGCCACGCGGGCGTGCCGACCGATCCCGAGCGCAGCAGCTCGGCGACGCGGTCGCGGAAGCGCTCGCGGCCCGGCAGGTCCGCCGCGCGCATCAGCACGTCCTGTGCGTCCAGCCACTCCTTGGTCGCCGGATCGTCCGGGTCCTCCAGCCAGCGGTACGGGTCGGGCACCGGTGTCCCGTGCAGGTCGTCGACGATGTCGTCGCGGCGCGCGGGCGGGTACGGCAGTCGCGTCATGCTGGCACTTTAGAACAGTTGCGGCGCCCGGGTCGTGGTTGGTGCGCCCGCCGTCCGAACCCGGCCAAGCCGGGCGTAAATGGATGATCGGCTGGGAATAAGAAGCAGCAGGCGTCCCAGTCGTCGATCCCGTGGTGCGTTTATGGGGTGGCGGAGCGGTCGCCGTGCAGGCCACACTCTTGGGGAAAGGGCGGTGCCGTGGTGACGATCCGCTGGGCCGTCCGGCGGAGGTCCCTGTGACGGAAGCATCCGGGTCCCAAAAGGCGGGGCCCCAACAACCAAGGCGCACAGCCGGAATTGTCGGGGAGGCCGGCTGATGCGCCAAGTTCTGCTGCTCAATGCGACCTACGAACCGCTGACCACGCTCTCCCTGCACCGTGCGGTCGTCCTGCTGCTGAGGGAGAAGGCGGACGTCGTGCACCACGACGGGCACGGCGCGGTGTTGCGCTCGGCCACCTGCACGTTCGACGTCCCCTCGGTGATCCGGCTGCGTCGCTACGTGCGCATCCCCTATCGCACGCGCATCCCGCTCACACGGGCCGCGCTGATGCGCCGGGACAACTTCCGCTGCGCCTACTGCGGGCAGCGGGCCGAGACGATCGACCATGTGATACCGAGGTCCAAGGGCGGCCCCCACACGTGGGAGAACTGCGTCGCCTCGTGCATGCCGTGTAACCACCACAAGGCGGACAAGCTGCTGGAAGAGCTGGGATGGACCCTGCACGTGACGCCCGCGGCGCCACGCGGGGTGCACTGGCGGCTCATCGGCGCGCAGTTCGATGGCGACCCCCAGTGGGCGCCCTACCTCGCCCGGCCGGCGGCGTGATAGGCGGGTCGTCATGAGGTGGACGTTCACCAGGGATGTCGAGGAGTTCGCGGCGGTGGTCGAGCCGTGGCTGCTGCGCGACCCGGTCCGTAACACGGTCTCGCTGACCGTGTTACGCGGTTTGCATGCGGGCCAGTACGCGGAGGACCCACTGATGGGCTGGTTCGAAGATGACGACGGGTCGGTGGCCGGTGTGGTCGTCCACACGCCGCCCTACCCGTTGCGGATCGGTGACGTGCCCTCGCCCGCGCTGTCTCTGCTGGTCCGGGAACTGATCGAGATGGAACGGGTGGTCGGCGCGGTCGGCGGCCCGCTGAACGCGGCGGAGGCGTTCGCGCGGGACTGGTGGCGGCCCGAACGGCACCGCAGTGTCGAACGCCTCTACCGGCTCGGCGCGCTCGCGCCGTGCGCCGTCCCCGGCAAGGCACGTACGGCCACCATCGGCGAACTGGACAAGGCCGCCCAGTGGTTCCGTGAGTTCCAGGCGGAGGCCGATGTGGACGTCGGCGCCGATCCCACACCGGTCGCCTCGGCGAAGATCAATCGTGCGGAGCTGCTCTGGTGGGAGGACGGCGGCCGGTGCGTGGCGCTGGCCGCCGCCTCCACCCCCATCGCGGGCATGTCGAGGATCGGGCCCGTCTACACGCCTCCCGAGTTCCGCCGCCACGGGTACGGCAGTGCCGTGACCCACGCGGCCAGCCGGAAGGTGATGGACGAGGGGGCCGCCGAGGTGCTGCTGTTCGCCGATCTCGCCAACCCTTCGTCGAACTCCGTCTACTGGAAGCTGGGCTTCCTCCCGGTCGCCGACCACGCCACGATCCACTTCGCTTAGAGACCCGGCGAACGCCGTACCCTATGGGCATGCCTCGCTATGACTACCGTTGCCGTGCGTGCGGATCCACCTTCGAACTCAACCGGCCGATGGCCGAGGCGAACGCCCCGGCCGCATGCCCGGCAGGCCACGACGACACCGTGAAGTTGCTGTCCATGGTCGCGATGACCGGGCGGGCCGCCGCAGCCCCCGCTCCGCGCCCCTCCGGCGGCGGTGGCTGCTGCGGCGGTGGCTGCTGCGGGTGATCTCCGGATGACCGGTCAAGCCGCCTTGCGGCGCTTGGCCGTACGGCGCTGGAAGGGGAGATAGCGCTCGGGCAGGTGAGGCCGGGCCGGGAGATCGGTGGGCTCGACCGCTACTATCCGGTCGAATCGAAACGCCCTGATCCCGCGGCGGAGCCGACACCAGCCGACCAGGTACCAGAATTCGCCGTGCACCAGGCAGGTCACCGGCTCGACGTCGCGGATCGTGAGCCGGCCAGCGGCGTCGAGATACTGGAGTCGGATCACCAGCCGGGCGGTGATGGCGTTCGCCATCAGCCTCGCCCGCCTGGCGACGTCGGGCGGAAGCGGTGTGGTCAGCGTGGCCAGGGTGGTGGCGATGACGTCGTCGTCGAGATCGAGGTGGTCGAATGCGTGACGCAGCCCGCGGCGGGCGGTGACGGACTGCGGGCCGGCCCCGAGATGGGCGAGTGACAGGGCGAGTGCGGCGATCTCCGCCGCTGTCAGCGAATGCCTTGTGACGTTGGCCATACCTTGACGATAACGGCGAGCACTGACATTTCTCCGAACACGCTATCGGGCTTTCCGAACAAGTCATCGGCTTCTAACCCCACGGCCACACCCCCACCCCACCCCCTCATCGCCGTGATCTTGCGAAACCTTGCATGACAGGCCCGCCACCTGCGTCTTCACTTGTCGTGATCTTGCAGAAACTCGCAAAGACCCTGCCCGACCTGGGGTTTCGCCATTCATGATCTTGCAGTGCCCACTGCAAGATCATGAATGAGCTTTGCCCATGTCGGCGGGTATGTCTGCGAGCAACTGCAAGATCACGGGTTGGGTGGTCAACGGGAGAGCTGGGACAGATCGCGGGAGGCTCCCGTGGAGGCCGAGGTGGTCAGCGCCGCGTACGCCTGCAGCGCGGCGGAGACCGGCCTGTGCCGGTCACGGGTGCGGTAGCCGCCGAGGTCCGCGAGCAGCCGCTCCCGTCGGGCGGCCAGTTCCTCCTCCGGCACCCTGAGTTCGATCGATCGGCCCGGGATGTCGATCTCGATGATGTCGCCGTCGGCCACCAGGGCCATGATGCCGCCCTCGGCCGCTTCAGGCGACGCGTGCCCGATGGACAGGCCCGACGTTCCGCCGGAGAACCGGCCGTCGGTGACGAGCGCACATGCCTTGCCGAGGCCCTTGCCCTTGAGGAAGCTTGTCGGGTAGAGCATCTCCTGCATGCCGGGGCCGCCCTTGGGGCCCTCGTAGCGGATGACGACCACGTCGCCGGGCTTGACCCTGTTCCCCAGGATGCCCTCGACCGCCTCCTCCTGGGACTCGAACACCACGGCCGGACCGGAGAACCGCCAGATCGACTCGTCGACACCGGCCGTCTTCACCACGCAGCCGTCCTGGGCCAGGTTGCCGTACAGCACGGCGAGGCCGCCATCCTGGGTGTAGGCGTGTTCCCTGTCACGGATGCAGCCCTCGGCCCGGTCGAGGTCGAGCGTCTCCCATCGGGCCTCCTGAGAGAAGGGCCGGACCGTGCGCACGTTGCCGGGCGCGGCGTGCCACAACTCGATCGCCTCGTCGGTGGCCTCGGGCGACTTCGGGTCCCACTCGGCCAGACAGTCAGCCAGGGACGCCGAGTGGATGGTGGGCACGTCGCGGTGGAGCAGGCCGGCCCGGTCGAGCTCCCCGAGGATGCCGGGGATGCCGCCGGCGCGGTGGACGTCCTCGACGTGGTACTTGGAAGTCGCCGGGGCGACCTTGCACAGGCACGGCACCCGCAGCGACACCTCGTTGATCTCCTTGAGCCCGAAGTCGACTCCGGCCTCCCGTGCCGCGGCGAGCAGGTGCAGGATCGTGTTGGTCGAACCGCCCATGGCCACATCGAGTGCCATCGCGTTCTCGAACGCGTCACGGCCGGCGATGCTCCGCGGCAGGACCGTCTCGTCGTCCTGCTCGTAGTAGCGCCGGGCGATCTCCACCACGGTGTGGCCGGCCTTCTCGAACAGCGTCTTGCGCGCCGCGTGAGTGGCGAGCGTCGTGCCGTTGCCGGGCAGCGCCAGGCCGATCGCCTCGGCCAGGCAGTTCATCGAGTTGGCGGTGAACATGCCGCTGCAGGAGCCGCAGGTCGGGCAGGCGCTCTCCTCCATCGCGAGCAGTTCGTCGTCGGAGACGCTGTCGTCGGCGGCGGCGATCATCGGGTCGATCAGGTCGAGCTTGCGGCCGGGGGTCTTCCCCGCCTCCATCGGGCCGCCGGACACGAAGACCGTCGGGATGTTGAGCCGGAAGGCCGCGAGCAGCATCCCCGGCGTGATCTTGTCGCAGTTGGAGACGCAGACCAGCGCGTCGGCGCAGTGGGCGTTCACCATGTACTCGACCGCGTCGGCGATGAGCTCCCGGGACGGCAGCGAGTAGAGCATGCCGCCATGACCCATCGCGATGCCGTCGTCGACCGCGATCGTGTTGAATTCGCGGGGGATGGCGCCGGCCTCCCGGACCGCTGCGGCGACCACGTCGCCGACCTCGCGCAGATGCACGTGGCCGGGGACGAACTGGGTGAAGCTGTTGGCAACCGCGACGATCGGCTTGCCGAAGTCGCTGCCCGCCACTCCCGTGGCCCTGAGCAGCGCCCGGGCACCGACCATGTTCCTGCCGTGCGTGACCGTACGTGATCTGAGCGCGGGCATGGGCGGACTCCCATCCGAAGACTACGGGTCCTCAAATGGTACGGCTACCGCCCGGCTGTCGAGACCGCGTGTCCACGGCTCGGACGCCGTGTCGCGCCTGGCGACAGAGCCGTCCGGCTGCTCGGCGGCGGGCCGCGCTACTCGTAGCGAGGCGGCAGGACCCGCCCGGCAGCACGGTAGATGGTGTCGATCTCCTCAGAGGTGAGCGATCTCTCCCGCTTGGTGATCCATTTGCGGACGAGACCGCCGGAGAACACGTCCACCTCGCGGATGTTGAGGATCCGCCACGGAATCGCCGGGCCGTAGATCGCCAGGGACGGCACGACGGTGATCTCGTGGCCCAGCGCCTCACTGATCAGCTCGCTGGCCTGGGCGGCCTCCCAGCGGGCCTCGTCGAGCCTCGGCTTCCGGTTGAACGGTCCGTGGAACAGCTTGCGGTGCGACTGCACCCGCACGGGAAGGCGCCGGTCCCACTTCTCCGAGTCCACCGCGTAGACCCCGGTGGGGCCGACCACCAGGTGATCGATCTGCGCCTCGCTGCCGGGGATGGCCCGGGCGTGCAGCGTCCGGTACCCGCTGCGCTCAAGTTTCTTGAGTTGGCCTTCCGTACGGCGTTCCGCGGCCGAGGCGCGCCGCCACGCCGGGATCGACGAGACGGTCCGCGCCCGATACACGGTGTCGACTATGACCGCGAGGATCGCGGCGGTGAGGCCGATTCGCCAGTTCGCGAAGAGGATTCCGGCCACGATGCCGGCCGCGAACCCGATCAGCGCGCGCAGACGCAGGTGACGGTATCTCGGGTCACGCATCAGGAAACCGATCGACGCCCGCTCGATCGGCGACTTCCGCAGGGCCGGTGTAGGAGCATGGATGTGTGCTTTCGGGGGAGCGTCGGGCGGCGGCTGCGGTGGCGGTGCGGCCGTCCGAGCCGTCGTCTGCGCGGCGGGTGGTGCTGCTGGGGTCCCCGATGCGGTCGGCGATGCCTGGGACGGCTCCGACGGGGGGTCGCTCACCCAAATGGGTGACGCATCGTGACCGTTTTCGGGCACTGGACCGGTATCCACATCACTCACGGTAGTCGAATCGTCAACGGGCTGCCTAGTGTTGGTTGGTTCATACTTTTGTGGCCTGCTTGAACCGGTTCACGGCGCACTCCTGTGGGTATCTTCTCTAGATATCTCCGTACGAGAGGCCTACCGTTCGGTACGTGGCAGCCATTCATGATCTTACCGGTCTTGAGCAGGCGGCCGCCGTACGTTCCCGGGAACTGTCCCCGTCGAGATCAAGGACCTGAACCTCGTGAAGGACGTGCCGATCTACTTCGGCCCGCCCGTACGCCCTGGGTCCTCACACGGTCCGCGGGCGGGTCGAGCGGGTCTCGGCGAGCCGTGCGGCCGCCGTACGGGCGAGGTCGATCAGCGGATCGGACGGCGGCGGCCCGGTGAGAGCGGAGACGCTGATCACGAACGTGCCCCGGCCCGTCCGGGCGGCCACCAGCCCCGGATAGAGCATCGCGCCGCGGCCGATCCCCTGGATCGGCCGCCCCTGGACCCGGGTCACGATGTGGCCGAGCACCATCAGATAGCGGGAGTGCATGCCCTCGGCGGTGTGTATGTCGACACGCACGCCGTCGCCGGACCGGTAGCTGCAGGAGCGCACGCTCAGCCAGGAGGGAGCCGGAAGGTCGGCGTCGAAGGCCGCCGGGGGCCCCACGTCTATGCCGAGAACGCGCTTGAGATCCTCCGGAGTGATCAGATCGGCGGGTCGCGGCCCGCCCTCGATCAGCCGGAAAGGCGAGGTTCCGGAGGATGAGCTTCGCGGGGGTGCGGGGAAGACCTTGACGTCGCCCCGGCGTGGCGGCACGTCGGTCAGATGCTGGGCGCTGTCGTCTGCGGGGATCATCGGAGGGTGCCTCCTGGATGGGACGGTAGACCCGGGTGTACGGCGTGGGGCCCGGTCCCCTCCATCCCATCGTCGGTCGCTTGCATCCCCCTTGCGCCCCGCTTTCGCCCGCCGAATGGGCCCCGGCAGGGGTGCCGGGGCCCGTCTGTGCCTGTGCGGGACTCTGCGCCGGGTGCGGGTCAGGCCGAGGCGTCCCTCGCCTGGGCCCGCAGGGCCCGGCTGACGCCGTCGGCGCCCTCCAGCAGCAGCCGGCGCAGCGCGTGCGGCGGCTGCGCCGCGCTGATGTGGTCCTCCGTCACCGCCACGGTCTCGGGCCGGATCAGCAGGGCCGGGTAGCAGCCGATCGCGAAGTTCTGCGCCATGTCGGACGTCCACTTGCCCCAGATGCGTCCGACCTCGTCGAAGTACCTCTCTCCGTACGGCTCCAGCAGGTCGACGTGGTGCGGGTCCATGAAGCCGAGGATCGTGGAGCGCAGCAGCGCCCCGCTCAGCGTGCCGGCGGTGATCGACGCCCAGGCCTGCTCCTTGGCCTCGGGCGTGGGGATCGCGGCCCGGCACATCGCGGCCGAGCGCTCGCCCGTCGCGGTGGCGTCGCGCACCAACTCCGCGTCGATGCCCTCGGCGTCGAGCACGCCGCCGACGACCAGCGAGTGCGTGAGCGTCCAGCGGAGGTCGGCGTCGACGGTCAGCCCGTCAGGTACGGCGGTGCCCTCGAGGATGCCCTTGACGAGCGCCAGGTCCTCGGCGGAGGTGGCGACCGCGGTGAACGCGTTGACGTACGCGAGCTGGTGGTCGGAGCCGGGCTCGGCCGCCGCGATCAGGCGGCGCAGCGCCACGGCCGCCTCGGCGAGGCCGGTCGACCGCCACGCCGGGTCGGCGTACTGCTGCACGGCCTGACGGGCCTGCCGCAGCACAGCCTGGACCACCGTGATGTCGAGCACCGAGTCGACCCCCGAGGTCACCAGCTTCACGTAGTCACGGGCGGCCATCTCCGAGTCGCGCGTCATGTCCCACGCGGCCGACCAGCACAGGGCGCGGGGCAGGGAGTCCCGGAACGCGGTGATGGCGCCGCCCACCAGGGTCTCCAACGACCGCTCGTCGAGCCGGATCTTGGCGTAGGTGAGGTCGTCGTCGTTGACGAGCACCAGGTCGGGCCGGAGCTCGCCGACCAGTTCGGGGACGGCCGTACGGGCGCCGACGACGTCGAGCTCCACCCGCTTGGTCCTGGTCAGGACGCCGCCGTCCATCGAGTACAGGCCGATCGCGATCCGGTGGGAACGCAGGGTGGGGTGCTCGGAGGTCGCCTCCTGCAGCACGTCGAAGGAGGCGAGCCTGCCCTCGTCGTCGAGGGTGAACGACGGGCGCAGCGTGTTGACCCCAGAGGTCTCCAGCCACTCCTTCGACCACGCCGACAGGTCGCGGCCCGAGGTGCGCTCGAGTGCGGAGAGCAGGTCCTCCAGGCTCGTGTTGCCCCAGGCGTGCTCACCGAAGTAGTCGCGGACCCCGGCGAGGAAGTTGTCGAGGCCGACGTAGGCGACGAGCTGCTTGAGCACCGAGGCGCCCTTGGCGTACGTGATCCCGTCGAAGTTGACCTCCACGGCCTGCATGTCCGGGATGTCGGCGGCGATCGGGTGAGTCGAAGGGAGCTGGTCCTGCCGATAGGCCCAGGCCTTCTCGACGTTGGCGAACGTGGTCCACGCGCCCTGGCCCCAGCGAGTGGCCTCGGCCTGGCACAGGACGGACATGAACGTGGCGAACGACTCGTTCAGCCACAGGTCGTCCCACCACCGCATGGTGACCAGGTCGCCGAACCACATGTGCGCCATCTCGTGCAGGATGGTCTCGGCGCGGCGCTCCACCATCGCGTCGGTGACGCGCGACCGGAAGACGTAGTCCTCGAGGAACGTCACCGCGCCCGCGTTCTCCATCGCGCCGGCGTTGAACTCCGGCACGAAGAGCTGGTCGTACTTCCCGAAGGGGTAGCGCACGCCGAAGACGCGGTGGAAGAAGTCGAAGCCCTGCTTGGTGACCTCGAAGATGTTCTCCGGGTCCAGGTGTTCGGCCAGCGACCGCCGCACGTAGATGCCCAGTGGGATCCCGTCGTGTTCGTCCCGCACGACGGCGTACGCCCCGGCGACCAGCGCCGTGATGTACGTCGAGATGCGGGGTGTGGGCGGGAAGTGCCAGCGCTTGGACGCCTGGAGCGTGCCGTGCTTGCCCCGGTGCTCCTCCAGCTCCTCGACGGAGTCGGGGGCGGCGTTGGAGACCACCTCCCAGTGGGCGGGCGCGAGCACGGTCAGCTCGAAGGTCGCCTTGAGGTCGGGCTGGTCGAAGCAGGCGTACATCCGGTGGGCGTCCGCCGTCTCGAACTGGCTGTGCAGGTAGATCTGCTGGTCGACCGGGTCGACGAACCGGTGTAGGCCCTCCCCGGTGCGCATGTAGGAGGCGTCGGCGTCGATGCGCAGCTCGTTCTCCTCTGCCAGGTCCGGCAGAGGGAAGCGGCCCTTCTCGGCGTCGTAGGCGCGGATGTCGAGCTCTTTTCCGTTGAGCACGACCTTGCGCACGTGAGCCCCGTGCAGATCGATGAAAGTTTCCGCCCCCGAACGGCTGGAGGTGAAGTTGACCGTCGTGATGCTCTCGAACCGCTCCTCGCCCTCGGTCAGGTCGAGCTCGACCTGATAGGACCGGACGTCCAACAGCCGGGCCCGCTCCCGCGCCTCGTCACGAGTCAGATTGCCTGCCACACCTGCTCCTCATCGCATATCAACGCCCCCGACCCAGCCGCACATCGCGAAAGGGATGGCCAGAATCCTGCCACGCCGCACTGACAAGGCAGCATTCACGACCTCTCCTACCGGGTAATGGAGAAACCGGCCGGGCTGACAGCGGGGCTGACAACCCGAGTGGTGATCGATGCAACCACATTCCGGCCAGCGCAGGGAATGGTCTCGAAATCGACCGTGTCCAAATTGATGGTGTTCGTTCGGTGATATGAGATCGAAACCGCCGGAGAGCGGCGTCGTGCTCGCGTTCCGGCGGCAGCCACGCAAGGATGAGATCGTGCGCCACCTTTACGTGAACGGAGCCTGGGTGCCGTCCGCCTCCGGTGAGAGCGTCGACGTCGTGAATCCCACCACCGAGGAGGTCGTCGACCGGGTTCCGGCGGGCTCGCCCGGCGACGTCGAGGCCGCGGTCTCCGCCGCCCGTGCGGCCTTCCCGTCGTGGTCGTCGACAGCTCCGGCCGAGCGGGCCCGGTTCCTGTCCGCGGCGGCGGGCCTGCTGCGTGAGCGAGCCGACGACATCGCCGCGACGATCGCCACCGACATGGGCGCGCCGCTCGCGCTCGCGCTGAAGGCGCAGACCCTGATGCCGGTCGGCGTCCTGGAGTCGTACGCGGAGCTCGCCGGGCGGTACGCCTTCGACGCGGGCCGGGTGGGCAATTCGCTGATCGTCCGTGAGCCGGTGGGCGTGGTGGGCGCGATCACGCCGTGGAACTACCCACTCCACCAGATCATCTGTAAGGTCGCCCCGGCGATCGCCGCGGGCTGCACCGTCGTGCTCAAGCCGAGCGAGGTGGCGCCGCTGGCGGCGTACGCCCTCGCGGACATCCTGCACGAGGTGGGTCTGCCGCCCGGCGTGTTCAACATGGTCAGCGGGCGCGGGCCGGTCGTCGGCGAGGCGATCGCCGGCCACCCCGGCGTGGACATGGTGTCGTTCACCGGCTCGACCCGGGCGGGCCGCCGCGTCGCCGCCCTGGCCGCCGACACGGTCAAGCGGGTCGCCCTGGAACTCGGCGGCAAGTCGGCCAATGTGATCCTGCCCGGCGCCGATCTGGAGACCGCCGTGAAGGCGGGCGTCGCGGGCGCCTATGTCAACTCCGGCCAGACCTGTTCGGCCCTGAGCCGCATGCTCGTGCACTGGGACTTCTATGACGAGGCGGTGCGGCTGGCCGTGGGCTTCGCCGGGAAGTACACCCCGGGTGATCCCTTCGCCGAGGGCACCCGTCTGGGACCGCTGGTCTCCGCCGCGCAGCGCGATCGGGTGATCCGCTATCTCAATCTCGGCCAGGAGGAGGGTGCCCGGCTGGTGCTGGGTGGTACGGACAGTCCGACGGAGCGGGGCTTCTACGTCGAGCCCGCCGTGTTCGCCGGCGTCTCCCCGGGCATGTCGATCGAGCAGGAGGAGATCTTCGGCCCGGTCCTGTCGATCATCCCGTTCGGCACCGAGGACGAGGCCGTCGAGATCGCCAACGGCACGCCGTACGGACTGTCCGGCGCGGTGTGGGCGGAAACCGGGGAGAAGGCGCTCGCTGTGGCGCGTAGGTTGCGCACCGGTCAGGTCGCGATCAACGGCGGCAGGTTCAACCCGCTCGCGCCGTTCGGGGGCTACAAGCACTCCGGGGTCGGCCGCGAACTGGGCGAGCTCGGACTGGAGGAGTATCTGGAGGCGAAGGCCATCCAGATGTGAGAGGAGTCAGGGCGCCTGGAGGAGGATCTTCCTGCGCTCCTCCTTGGTGAGCCTGTCGACGTACAGGGTCCCCTCGAGATGGTCGTACTCGTGCTGGAAGCACCGGGCGAGCATGCCCCTGGCCCTGACTGTGACGGGACGGCCGAGCCTGTCGAGGCCGCGGACCGTGACTCCGGCAGCGCGGGCCGTCGGCGCGTACAGCGGCTTGCCCGTCTGTCTGCTCGGCACCGACAGACAGCCCTCCTCCTCGACGATCTGCTCCGGATCGTCGATCGTGAGCTCGGGATTGATCAGGTGGCCCTTGCGATTCGTGATGTCGTAGACGAACAGTCGCTTGCCCACGCCGATCTGCGGACCGGCCAAGCCCACCCCCTCGGCCGCGTACATCACCGAGAACATCTCGTCGATGAGGCGCCGAAGCTCCCGGTCGAAGTCCGTAACCGGCTCGGCCGGGGTGCGCAGGACCGGATCACCGACGCTGCGGATCTCGCGCATGATGCTCCTGTTCGGCTGAGACCGTTCACCGGACGTTGGCCGGTTCCGTGGGCTGGGCTCGTTGGCTGGGCTCGTTGGCTGGGGCGGTGCGCCGTCGGTCGTAAGGACCGGATGCCGTTCTCGCCACTTACTCTAGTCTGGGCCCGGCGTCCCGCGCGCACGCGGAGACTGCGAAACTTGGGCTGTGCGTGTCTATATCGGTGCCGACCATGCCGGCTACGAACTGAAGAACCACCTGGCCGACTGGCTGACGCAGCAGGGCCACGAGGTGGAGGACTGCGGTCCGTGGGTCTACGACGCGGAGGACGACTACCCGCCGTTCGTGCTGCGCGCCGCCCGCGGTGTCGCCGACGATCCGGGCAGCCTCGGCGTCGTGATCGGCGGCTCGGGGAACGGTGAGCAGATCGCCGCGAACAAGATGCGCGGCATCCGGGCGGCCCTCGCCTGGAACGAGGACACCGCGAAGCTCGCCAGGGAGCACAACGACGCCAACGTCATCAGTCTCGGCGCGCGTATGCACACCCCGGAAGAGGCGGTCCGCTTCGTGGAGATCTTTCTGACGACGCCGTTCTCGGGCGCGCAGCGGCATGCGCGCAGGATCGGCCAGCTCTCCGACTACGAGACGACGGGCGAACTTCCGCCCCTTCCATAGGCCGTGCTCCTGGCGTCCCGGCGGAAGTCCCGCCGGGACGTCTCGTCCCGCAGGGGGCGGTCGTCGGCCGCCTTCTGCTCCTCCGGTTTCGGTCGGGACACGTCCCGGGCCCGCATCGCGGTGATCGCCGTGATCTGCAAGCTCTGCAGTGCCATGTCCCGAACCCTACCCGGAAGATTCCGCCGTCAGAAGACCAGACCACCCCAGGGTTCAGGCTCCCACGACATCGCCGTGGACAGCTCACGCAGCGCGCCCTCGCGGTGTTCCCGTACCAGCCCGGCGGCGGCGAGCGGGGTGAGTGGCCGGCCGCCCAGGTAGGCGGCGCTCAGCGCGGAGACCGGCAGTGTGAGGTCGGCGGGATCGCCGGTCCGCTCGCACGAGCTCTTCGCGGTGATCAGCCGCCGGCGACCCGCGTTCCACGGGCACAGCTCGTCGGCGACCTCGATCACGAGGTCGGCGGGGGCGGCGTAGGCGCGGGACGAGAGCGCCCGGTCCACGTCGACGAGGCGGATCCACAGATCGTCCAGCCATCCCGCGTTGAGGTGCCGAGGCTCGGCCAGGAGGTGAACGATCGGGTCGTCCGCCGGCCGGCTCCACGCGTGGACCCGGGAGCACAGGTCCCGGTCGAGCACGCTCCGCCAGATGAGCGCGTAGGCGGCCGGGTCGGTGGCGAACAGCTCGGCGAGCCGTACCTCGCCGTCCGGCACGTCATGGTCGGTGAACTTTCCCGCGACGCGGAAGAGGGCGTAGGCGCGCGGCCCTGCCGCGTCTTCCGCGATCATGCAACGCAGCGGGCCTGCCCCGCCGCGGTCGTACTCCTCGTCGGCGATGACGTCGTACCGCCATCGGGCTTCCGATCGCTCGTACAGCCCGGGCCGCTCCGGCCGTACGGTCTCGAAGACCCGCCGCAGGTCGTCGAGGGCGTCGGCGGGCCGGGCCACGCGCAGTCGCAGCGCGGGGTCGACCGGAGCATCCGGGACGAACGCCGAGCGGTGCGTGGGGATCCGGAAGAAGAGGCTGTCGGCGGCCCTGCCGTACCCGAAGCGGCCGTAGATGGCGGCCTCGCTCGCGTACAGCGCCGCCACGGCCTCGCGTCCCTGCTCGTGGATGTCGTGGAGCTGCCGGGCCATCAGGGCCGACAGCACGCCGCGGCGGCGGTGTGAGGGGAGCACTTCGACGGCGGTGACTCCCGCGACCGGGACCGGCCCGCCGGGCACGGTCATCGTGAACGACAGCGCGGCGGCGCCGCCGACCATCAGGTCGCCGTCGAAGGCCGCCAGGGACCGGTCGAGCTCGAAGAGCTCCCGCCAGCGCTCAACGGCCTCGGGAGGGGAGGAGGCGTTGAAAGCCTCGAGGTGCAGGGCCGTGAAATCGGGCCATTCGGCTTCGCCGATGGGACGAACGGTGACAGTCACCAGATCACAGTAGGAGCGGCCGGCGGCGGAGTGCCACACAATATCCATCCCGACATCCCATACTCAACGATCAAGCTGTTGGTCAAAGGGGTGCCCTCACCTGGGCCGGGGGGATACAGTCGAGGCCATCATGAGTTCCCGACCGGCGCCGCTGATCCCTCCGCGGCTTCGCGCGCTTCTCGTACGAGTGCCGCTTCTGGTGCCGTTGGTCCGTTTTGTCAGGAAGAGTTCGTCCAAAGACCGGAACCTACTCATCGCCCTGAGCGCGATCACCCTGGTCATCGGCGTGCTCGACGCCGAGGTCTCCTCCTACTGGTTCTCCCCGTCGCTGCTCATCCTGATCACGCTCATCGGCGGCCTCCAACTGCGGCTGCGCAGCCTGGCCATCCTGCTGTGCTCCGTCGTCGTCTCCCTGGCCTACGTGTGGTCGGTCCGGGGACCGGGGAACGTGGGCGCGGGCCTGCTGATCACGATGGGTTTCACGGCCGTGCTGGCCTGGCTGATGTCCCGCACCCGCGGCAAGCTCGGCGTGCAGGGGCTGCGTGGCGACGCCATGCTGCTGGAACTGCGCGACCGGCTCAAGCGGCAGAGCGACCTGCCGTCGCTGCCCAAGGACTGGGACGGCAAGGTGGTGCTCAAGCAGGCCGGTGGGTCGTCCTTCGGCGGGGACTTCATCGTCTCCACCCGTGACGGCGATCGCGTCGAGATGGCGCTCGTCGACGTCTCCGGCAAGGGCGTGGACGCGGGAACGCGCGCGCTCATGCTCTCCGGCGCCTTCGGCGGCCTGCTCGGCTCGGTCGACGACTTCCTGGGCGCCTGCAACACCTACCTGCACCGCCAGCTCGGGGATGAGGGATTCGTCACCGCCGTCCACCTCACCCTGGACCTGTCCACCGGCGGATACACGATCACCTCGGCGGGCCATCCGCCTGTCGTGAAGTTCGACTCGGGATCGGGCACCTGGCGGGTGTCGACGGCCAAGGGAGTCGTGCTCGGCGTCGTCCCCGACCTGCACTGCGAGCCCGACAGCGGGGTGCTGCGCAAGGGGGACGCCCTCATGCTGTTCACCGACGGGCTCATCGAGCAGCCGGGCCGGGACATCGACTCCGGGCTGGACCGGCTGCTGGGCGAGGCCGAGCGGCTGCTGCCCTCGGGATTCCGCGACCGCGCGCGGCATCTGGTGCAGTCGATGACCTCCGGCCACAACGACGACTGCGCTCTCGTGCTGATCTGGCGCCCGTAATTCTTCCGGTAGTTCTCCCCGGTTGCCGGAGTCCCTACCGGTCCGGAGGAGACCCATGACGAGTTCAATGGACACTCACCGTAACGAGTCATGTTCTTTCTGTGTCCAATGGTCACTGGCCCCGGGCGCGCCTGCTTGACATCCTCGCGGAGTACGGCTTTCGCAGGCGTCCGGGAGGCGAGAACGTGGAGAACCGATACGAGCTCTACTGCCGCACAGATCCCGTCTTCTACGACTCTCCTACGCAATGTCCTCCCCACCTGACCTCCTATCCGCCGTCAGGGAGCAGGCCGCCGGAAGGCCTGCCGTACCGAATTGACGCGGTGCTGCGCGAGAGCGACGGCGGAGGCGTCTACCTGGCCGTCCACCCGGACACGGGGGAGCGGATGGTGCTGAAGGAGATCGGGCGGGAGCGCGAGGGCGAGGCGCTCGCACGGCTCGCCGGGCTGGGCGTGGCCCCAGAGCTGAAGGGGCGCCTGTCCGCCGGCGGACGCCGGTTCCTCGTGCTGGAACACGTCCCAGGTGAGTCGCTGGGCGCGGCTCTCGCCGCGCGCCATCCGCTGACCGCCGCGGGGACGAGCGCCCCTGAGAGCGACGGGGAGGGCCGTCTGGCGGAGTACGTGGAGTGGGCGACGGATGTTTGCACGAAGGTCGAGGACGCCGTCGGGAAGGTTCATGCGCACGGGTTGGTGCACGGCGGGCTGAGCCCGGCGGACGTCATCGTCCGGCCGGACGGTGGTGTCACGCTGGTCGGCTTCGGGGCGGCCCGGCCCATCACGGAGTCGGCCGGGAGCGGACATGACGACCCCGCGTTCGCGTCCCCGCAGGGGACCGTGGCGCCGGGAGCAGGAGGCCTCGACGCCGACCGGTACGCGCTTGCCTGCCTGCGGCTCGCACTCTTCCTTCCGCTCACCGAACTGTTCGCTTTGGACCGGGAGAAGCCCGCGGAGCTGGCCGAAGTGATCGGCGAGCTGCTCCCCATCCGGGAGAGCTTCCTGCGCCCTGCGGTGAGGACCGCCGGATGCGGCGCGAGCTTTGCGACGAAGCCGCCCACAGCGGGCTGGCGGCGGATGCGTGACTCGATGAGGCGGGCCATCCTGGCGTCGGCCACGCCCGGCCGCGATGACCGGCTGTTCCCCGGTGACGTCGCACAGTTCGACGGTGACGGCGGCGGCCTCGGCCTGGCACATGGCGCGGCCGGGGTGCTCTACGCCCTGCACGCCACCGGAGCCGGCCGGTTTCCCGAGCACGAGCAGTGGCTGATCGACCGGGTCCGTGGGCGCGGACCGCGGCTCGGGCCGGGGTTCTACGACGGGCTGCACGGTGTCGCCCACGCGCTGGCCCACCTGGGCCGGCACGAGGAGGCACAGGAGGTGCTCGACATGGCCGGGACAGGGTTCCGACGGCCGCTCGGCGTCGATCTGTACGGAGGACTGTCCGGCATCGCGCTCAGCCAGGCGTATCTCGGCGATCTCGACGAGGCGCTACGCACCGCCGCCATCGTGGCCGACCGGTTGAGCGATGAGGCGACCGACGGCTGCCCGGGACTGATGTACGGAACAACCGGCCCCGCCCTGCTGTTCGTCCGGATGTTCGAGCGGACGGGAGACGTCCAGTGGCTCACTCAGGCGGAGCTGGCGCTTCGCCGGGATCTGCGCCGTTGCGTGGCTCAGGCCGACGGGTCGTTGCGGGTCGATGCGGGAGGTCGGGAGGGGGACCGGAGGGCCACGCCGCATCTCGACCGGGGCAGCGTGGGCGTGGCCTGGGTGCTGGGGGAGTTTCTGCACTACCGGCCGGATCCGGAGCTCGCGGCGGTGTGGGCGCGCCTCGACCGGGCCGCCAGGGCGCACCTGTACTTCCAGCCCGGGCTGTTCGGCGGCCGGGCCGGGATCATCGCGTACCTGTGCCGCGACCGCGCGGGCGGCTGGGGCCGTGAGGATGAGGAGACCGGTCGCCAGCTCGCCGCCCTTTCCTGGCACGCGGTCGGTTTCCGAGGGCACCTCGCGTTCCCCGGCGAGCGGCTGCTGCGGCTCTCGATGGACCTCGCCACCGGTACGGCGGGCGTTCTGCTGTCGGTCGGTGCGGCGCTGCACGACGAGCCGGTGGGGTTGCCGTTCCTGGGGGGCGCCCCGCCCGCCCGGCGGGAGAGGCGTCGGCCGTCCGGCCTGCGGGCCGTGGCCGCGTCCGAGAGGTCCTGGTAGGGCGACGAATCAGAGCCAGCCGGCGTCGCCGGCTATGCGTACGGCGTCCACCCGGTTACGTGCGCCCGTCTTGTAGAGGATGCGGGAGAGGTGATTGCGTACCGTGCCGACCGACAGACACAGCTGCTCGGCGATCTCCTTGGACCGAGCGCCTCCGGCGGCGATCCGGAGCACGTCGAGCTCGCGAGGGGTCAGCGGATTCTCCGCCGCCTCGAGCGCGGCGACGGCGAGATCGGTGTCGAGCACCCGGCGCCCGGAGACCATCTGGCGGATGCCGTCGGCGAGTTGGTCCGGCCCGATCTCGATGCTCATGTAGCCGAGGACTCCGGCGGCGAACGCCCGCTTCACGTGGCCGGGGTTGGGCTGGGCCGACAGGATCAGCACCCGGCAGTCGGGAACCTTCTCGCCGAGCCGGGCGGCGATGTCGAGCCCGCCCACGCCGGGCAGGTCGACGTCGATGACCGCGGCGTCGGGTCGGACGTCGAGGGCGGCGGGGACGATGTCCTCCGCCGAACCGACGTCGGCGACTACGGCGAGGTCGCTCTCGCCGTCGAGCGAGGCCACAAGGCCGCGCCGTACCAACGGAAGGTGCTCGGCAACCAGGATCCGGATCAAGACACTCCCCTCTGGGTGGTTTATCAAAGGGTGATCGAACGGCTCCGCAGTGTCAACGAAGTGTCTCCATTTGGTCAAGCGGAGGTCGAGGAACGGGTACCCGAAACACGTCGGCACACGCTCCCCTTACGCCGCCGTCGGCTACCCTCGAAGAGTGCGACGTATGGCAAGGCGGCTTCTCCGACGCGGGGGTACACGCTGATGTACTGGCTCTCCGTAGCCGGATTCGTGGTCATCTTCGTCGGGTTGCTGCTCTCCATCGGGCTGCACGAGATCGGCCATCTCGTCCCGGCCAAGCTGTTCAACGTCCGGGTCACCCAGTACATGGTCGGTTTCGGGCCCACGATGTGGTCCCGAAGGCGAGGTGAGACCGAGTACGGGATCAAGTGGATTCCGCTCGGGGGCTACATCCGCATGGTCGGCATGCTGCCGCCCCGGCCGTCGGACGATCCCAACAGACTACGGAGCGTATCGACCGGCCCATGGCAAGGCCTGATCGAGAACGCCCGAGCCGTCGCCTCCGAGGAGATCGTTCCGGGCGACGAGAACCGTGTCTTCTACCGCAAGCCCTGGTGGCAGAAGGTCATCGTCATGTTCGGCGGCCCGGCGATGAACTTCGTGCTCGCCTTCGTGCTGTTCGCCATCGTGATGATGGGGTTCGGCGTGACGGTGACCAAGCCGACCGTGTCCTCGGTGTCCAAGTGCGTGATTCCCGCAGTGGAGGCAGCCAAGCGGGACTGCCGGGACTCCGACCCGGCGACGCCCGCGGCCAAGGCGGGACTGTTGCCCGGCGACCGGATCACCTCGGTGGCGGGAAAGCCGGTCGCGTCGTGGGAGGACGCCACCCGCTTCATCCGGGCGCACGGCGCCGGCGCCGCGACCATCGGCATCGACCGGGCGGGCAGGGGCATGACCCTCACAGTCGACCTGATCTCCCAAGACATGCCGTTGCTCGACGATCCCGGCAAGGTGGAGAAGAACGTGGGCTTCCTCGGCGTGTCGCCCACGCTGGTGGTCGAGCGGCAGGGGCCCGGATACGTGCTCGGTCAGATGTGGGACATGACCGAACGCACCGCGGTCGCGATGCTCAACATTCCGAAGAAAATGGTCGGCGTCTGGCAGGCGGCGTTCTCCGGTGAGAAGCGCGATCCCAACGGACCGATCGGCATCGTCGGCGCGGGCCGCATCGGCGGCGAGATCGCCGCTTCGGACATCCCCGTCGAGAGTAAGATCAATATCTTCATCACCCTGCTCGGCGGGCTCAACCTCGCGGTCGGCATGTTCAACCTGATCCCGCTGCTTCCGCTGGACGGCGGCCACATCGCGGGCGGTCTGTGGGAGGGTCTCAAGCGCGGCATCGCGCGGATCCGGCGACGGCCGATGCCCGCGTACGTGGACGTCGCCAAGGCGCTGCCGCTGACGTACGTGATGGCCGTGCTGCTCGTCGTCATGGGCGGCCTGCTGATCTACGCCGATCTGGTCAACCCCGTCCGCATCTCCGGCTGACCGCCGATGGACGTCCCGGTGGACTGGGACGAGATCGGGCAGATCGTCACCGAAGCCTTCCGCCACGTGGCGCCGAAGAGTCTCGCCACGCGGGTACCGGCCCCTGAGGAGCGATCAGTGCCCTGTCAGGGTGCCTGCCCTTCCGGGCCGGCGCCGGGTCGGCGCAGCCACCGCAGAGCTGCGTCGGCGCAGTCCTCGGGGCTGCTGTTGAAGGCGATGGCTGCGTCGGGCGCGTGCTGCCGGACCAGGTTGACCACCTTCTCGAAGAATTCGAGCAACGGCTCGTGCTTGCGGATGCCGCCCCCGATCACCACGCAGACGTAGTCTCCGTGGGTCAGCGCCTCCACGATCATCCCTTCGGGGCTCTCGTCGAGTGCCACCAGACACCAGTCGGCCTCGATACCATGATCGTCGAACCGCGCCTGACCGCGTGCCATCGCCGCCTGGATCGGCTCCGGGTCCCAGCCCTGGATCTTGGCGGGATCGAGACCGATCACCAGTACTCGTGCCACTGCCACACGTCATCCTTCGCGCAGAACGTTTCCACAGTTCGTGGTCCTTAGTACATCGATATGTGCACGTGGTCGTAGTGGTTCGCGGTGATCCCGCCGCGGTCGGCCATCGTGCGCCAGCCCGGCCAGCCGAGATTGTAGATCTGCTGCCGCCAGATCACATATTTCACCCCCAGTTTCGCGCCGTTCTTGATCGCCCAGGCGGCGACGGTGTCGCCGAGAGCCTTCATCTCCGGCGTCGGCATCGAGCCGCCCGAGCTCATCATGAAGTCGCAGGCGCGGCCGAGGGGATGCTCACCGCTCGACTCCGAGCGGTAGCAGCCGACCGGGAAACGCAGGTCAAAGCTCTCGACCACCTCCGTGCGCATCAGCAGGGTGCGAGGAGTGATGTTGTCGGCGCCGGTGGGCAGCTCCGGAGCCCAGGATCCACCCGGCCGTCTGCCGGGGGCGACCGGGACCAACTTGTCGAGCTTGTCCTTGATCTCGTCAATCAGCTTCTCGGCCTGCTCGCGCTGATCGGCCACGGCGGAGGCCTGCGACTTGAGCCGGTCGGTCAGATCCTTCGCCGCCTCCGCGGCACGCTGACGTTCCGTGCGCGCCTCGTCGAAGCGGCTCAGCCTGAGTGACTGCTCCTGCTGCATCTGGTAAACGAGCGCCGAGGTCGTCAGGTCGGGGACCGGCATCGGGCCGCTCATCTGGTACTGCCGTGAGGCGAAGTCTTCGACAGATCGCTTCATGGCGTCGTAGTCCGCTTCGGCCCGGGTGAGCCGGTCGCGCGCGGCCTGCTCCGCCGTACGTGCCTTCGCGAGCTCGACCCGTTTGGCGTTGTAGTCGGCGATCAGCCGGTCGACCTTCTTCTCCAGGCCGGCGAGCTGCTTCTTGAGGCCGCTCCTGCTGGGTTTTGGATCGGCCTGGCCCGCCGTGGCCGTACCGAACACGAGCGCGGTGGCCGCGAGCACACCGGCTGCCAGAGGTAACACGCGGGGCAGTGCCCACTCCTCTCCATATGCCTGCCGAGTTAGCTGACGGGTTCGGGCTGGAGACGCCCGGGCACTGCGTTGAACACGAACGTCGTGCCTTCACCCCACGTTCCATGGGTCCTCGGCTCCCGAGTGAGGCACTCAGGATTAGGCGCATCGGCTGAGTCAGACGATGCGATGGATAATAGTGGTACGGAAACGCCGGATGCCACCCCGAGTCGCAATCATTCAGAGATCAGACCGTGATCTCGGCTTGGCGCAGCATCTGGGCCGCCACCTCGTAGGGGGAGGGGATCTCCGATCCAGGGTGGGCGGGGCACAGGGGACACTCTTCTGCGGAGGGGAGATGGGTGCGGGTCTGGCGGTGTCCGTCGACCGCCACCCACTCGTCCAGCAGCGGGTCTTGACGCGCTCTCCGGCATGAATGCCGAAGATTCAGCCTGTGCCGCACATGCGACACTTCTGCGGCTTCCTGCTTCATCGACCTGTGCCACCAAGGTGGTCTTACCGGGTCTCCACAGGCTTTCGAACCTTGCGGCTCCGTTCTCGCCCGTCCGGCGGTACCTGACGCGATGACGCTACCAGACGCCGATCCGCCTCGGCGGCGCTGTGGTCCACGTCGTCCCGCCGATCGTAGTAGATGAGCTCACGGCCGTCGGCGAGATGGGTGATCGTGCGCTTCACGTTGTCGTTCACACATGCCGTTCATGTCGTCGGTCACGTCGTCGCCCGTGCTGTCACCTGCCGGGTCACGAGCGACGTCGGGTATCGCCTGTGCCGTCTGTGCCGCCTGTGTCGCCTGTGTCGCCGTTCACTGCGCCGGTTTCCGGTGCCCGAGCTCGCCGTCCCCGGCCGGATCGGCGAGGATCAACTTGCCGATGTGCTCGGACAGCTCGGCCCGCGCTTCATCGGGCAGTCCCGTGTCGCTGACGACGACATGAGCCTGATCGAGGCGGGCGATGGTGCTGATGCCGACAGTGCCCCACTTGGTGTGATCGGCCAGCACGACGAGCTGCCGCGCGGCGGCGACCAACTCCCGGTCTGTCTCGGCTTCGAGGAGGTTCGGGGTCGTGAAGCCGGCCCGGGGGTTCATTCCGTGGATGCCCAGCATGAGCGTGTCGACGTTCAGGGACCGGATGGCCGTGATCGCCACGGGCCCGACGAGCGCGTCCGACGGCGTGCGCACCCCGCCGACCAGCACCACGGTCTGATCGCTCCGTCCCGACCGGTGGAAAACGTCAGCGACCTGCACGGAGTTCGTGATGACGGTCAGCTCGGGCACCTCGACCAGATGGTGGGCGAGGGCCCATGTCGTGGTGCCGGCCGACAGCGCCACGGCGCCGCCGGGCTGGACGAGCCGGGCCGCGCGCCGGGCGATGGCCTCCTTCTCCGTCTGCTGGCGCATCGATTTGGCGGCGAAACCGGGCTCCTCGGTGGATCCGGCTCCGGCGGCGGTGGCCCCGCCGTGAACCTTCTCGATCAGTCCGCGGTTCGCCAGGACCTCCAGGTCGCGTCGGATGGTCATGTCCGAGACCCCGAGGTCGCGTACGAGTTCCGCGACGCGCGCACCGCCCGTCCTCCGGACTCGCTCCAGGATCGCCTGCCGCCGTTGCTGGGCCAGCATCCATCGCTCCTATCAACGGGTTCCAACAAATTATGCCAGATAGCAGCAGCAGGAATGTTGATTCATGGTGACGAGGATGCATGGATCGGCTCTTCCCCCTTGTACGGCATCGCCGGGCGGGGGACAGTGAGGAAAAGCCGGACGAGAAAGGCGGGCCCTCATGGCGAAGCGCGCACGCAGGTCCAAGGCACGCAAGAAGAAGAAGGCCAACCACGGTAAGCGCCCGACCGGCCGCTAGAGCACGGGGACTCAGGGTCGTCAGGGGAGGTTCTGCTCCACCCAGACGATTTTTCCGTACGGCGTCGGCCGGGTGCCCCAGCGGTAGGCGAACCGCTTGATGAGCTGGAGGCCCCGGCCGGTGTCCTCATCGGGCGCGGGCATACGCGGGGCAGGGGTGGTCGCCGAGCCGTCGACGACCTCGCATACCAGCGTCCGGCCGCGGAGCAGCCGTAGCTCGATCGGCGGCCAGCCGTGCTTGAGCGCGTTGGTGACCAACTCGCTCACTATCAACTGAGTGCTGTCCGCCATCCCGCCGAGCCCCCAGGCGGCCAGGGTGTCGCGGACGAAACGGCGGGCGTGCGCCACGAACCTCGGGTCGGCGGGCAGCGGGCAGGAGGCGATCTCGTCCGGGTCGAGGTCTCGCACCCGGGCCACCAGCAGCGCGATGTCGTCGCGCTCGTGGCTGGACCGCTGGCCGCTGATCGTCACGTCGCACATGTCCTCTAGATCGTCGACGGCGCCGGCGAGTAGACGGCGCAGCGTCATGATGCCCGCGTCGAGGTCCCGTTCACGGCTCTCCACCAGGCCGTCGGTGTAGAGGGCCAGCACACTGCCAGCCGGAAGGGTCAGCTCCCGCGTCTCGAGCGGGTCGGTGCCGATGCCGAGCGGGAGCCCCGAGGGCAGATCGATGATCTCGGTCGAGCGATCCGGGTGCAGCAGCACGGGCGGCACATGACCCGCTCTGGACAGCGCGCACCCGCGGGTCACCGGGTCGTAGACGGCGTAGATGCACGTGGCGATCTGTGTGGGATCGAGGTCCTGGCTCATCAGGTTGAGTCGGAAGAGCACCTCGTCAGGCGGCAGGTCCAGGCTCGCCAGCGTGCGCGCGGCCGTACGGAGCTGCCCCATGGTGGCGGCGGCCCGGGTGCCGTGGCCCATCACATCGCCCACAACCAGCGCGGACCGGCATCCCGGCAGGGGGATCACGTCGTACCAGTCGCCGCCGACGCCCATGAGGTCACTGGCCGGCAGATAGCGCGAGGCGATGTCCATGCCCAGCGGTTGCGGCAGCTCGGCGGGAAGCAGGCTGCTCTGCAGGGTCAGGGCGGTCCGGTGCTCGCGGGAATAGAGCCGGGCATTGTCGATGCACACGGCGGTCCGCGCCGCGAGCTCCTCGGCTACAGCGACATCCGTCTCCTCGAACGGCCGGCCGCCCGGCCGTCTACTGAAGACCGCGCAGCCGAGAACCCGCCCTCGCGCGCGCAGGGGCACGGTGAGGAAGGAGGAGTCGGTGAGGAGCTCCACGATCGCGTCCTCACGGTCTACGCCGGCGCCGATCACCCGGGCGCTCTCCTTGTCGAGGACGGGGTACATCAGCGGCTTACCGCTGACCATGCTCTGCGTGTGCGGCAGCATCGCGGAGAAGACCGTCACCTCGCCGACGGGGAAGGCGTTGAGCCACGGCTGCGGGTCCTCCATCGCCACGGCCACCGCGACCCGGCGGACGAGTGAGCTGCCGTCGATCTGGCGGGAGGGAAGCTCCCCGTCGATCAACAACCGATCCTGGACCAGGACGGCCGCCGTGTCGGCGAAGCGCGGGACCGCCACGTCGGCGAGTTCCCTGCTCGTCTCCGCCAGGTCCAGGGTGGTGCCGATCCGATGGCTCGCCTCGTTGAGAAAGGCCAGCCGCTCGTGCGCTGCCGCGGCGCTGCCGCGGCGCCACTCCGCCCGGTCTCGGGGGGCGGGGTCCTTGATGACGCAGTTCCGGTCCAAATCGGCTACTCCGGAGAGGGACGGTGGGATGCCTGAGAATCGTATGAATCACTACCGTGCATTTCAGCTACTTGCGATGAATGATCCATATCGGTTCATCTCGGTATGGTCACACCGCGGGTAGCTGAGCGAGCGCCGTGTCGATCCGTTCCTGGGGGAGCGGCACGTCCTCCAGATGGCCGGCCAGGTGGCCCTCGTAGGCGGGCAGGTCGAAATGGCCGTGTCCGCACACCGCGGTCACGATCACCTTCGGCTCGCCCGTCTCGGCACAGCGCAGCGCCTCCGCGATCGTCTCGGCGAGAGCGTGCGTGGGCTCGGGGGCGGGCACGATGCCCTCGGTCCGGGCGAACCGCAGGCCGGCCTTGAAGCACTCGGACTGGTTCTTGGCCACCGCCTCCACCATGCCGAGTTCGTAGATGTGCGACAGCAGTGGGGCCATGCCGTGATAGCGCAGGCCGCCCGCGTGGATCGGGTCCGGCACGAACGTGTGCCCGAGCGTGTGCATCTTCAGCAGCGGCGTGAACCCCGCGCTGTCTCCGTAGTCGTACGCGTAGACGCCCCTCGTCAGTGAGGGGCAGGCGGCCGGTTCGACCGCGCGCAGCACGGGGCCCATCCGCCCGGCCAGCTTCTCTCGCAGGAACGGGAAGACCAGGCCGGCGAAGTTGGAGCCGCCACCGGCGCAGCCGATGATCAGGTCGGGTGTCTCACCCAGCATGGCGAGCTGCTCCAGTGCCTCCTCCCCGATGACGGTCTGATGCATGAGCACGTGGTTGAGCACGGAGCCGAGTGCGTACCGGGTGTCGTCGTGGCCGCCGGCGACCTCCACGGCCTCGCTGATCGCGATGCCGAGAGAGCCGGGACAGCCGGGGTCTTCGGCGAGGATCCTGCTGCCCGTCGTCGTCACCGCGGAGGGGCTCGGATGAACGGTGCCGCCATATGTCCGCATCAGCGTCCTGCGGTAGGGCTTCTGGTCGTAGGAGGCCCGTACCATCCAGATCTCACAGGCCAGGCCGTATTGGGCGCAGGCGAACGCGAGCGCCGAGCCCCACTGGCCGGCGCCGGTCTCCGTGGTCAGCCTGCGCACGCCCTGTCGGGCGTTGTAGTAGGCCTGCGGGACCGCGGTGTTGGGCTTGTGAGATCCCGAGGGGCTGCCGCCCTCGTACTTGTAGTAGATCCTGGCCGGGGTGCTCAGGCTCTTTTCGAGTCGGCGGGCGCGGATCAGAGGGGTGGGGCGCCAGAGGCGGTAGACGTCGAGGACGTCCTCCGGGATGGGGACGTGACGGTCCCGGGTCACCTCCTGCGCGATCAGGTCCGCGGGGAACAACGGCAGCAGATCGTCCGGGCCGATGGGTTGCAGGGTCGCCGGGTGGAGCGGCGGTGGGGGAGGCTTCGGAAGATCAGGAAGAATGTTGTACCAGTTTCGTGGGATTTGTGACTCGTCGAGTAGCACCCTTGTCGGCTCGTTCGCCACGTCATCCACTCCTCTCCCGTATGACTCCCGGCGCTGCCGGACGACCGATCCGGCGTGAACACCAGTCTGCGAGTACGCGCGGCTCCGCGGAAGGACGCGGGCCAGATCGGTGCGAACCCGTGCCTGGCAGGGCCGGAAACACGGTTTGTAGCCTCGGAAGGGAAGGGTCACACCGGATCCGACCGCCTGGAGGTCCCGTGCCCGCACAACTGGATCACACGATCATGCACAGCACCGACCGGTTCGCCTCGGCCCGGTTCCTCACCGCCCTGCTGGGAGCGCCCGAGCCTGAGGAGTTCGGACCGTTCGCGACCGTCCCGCTCGCCAACGGCGTGACCGTCGACTACGCGGACTCCATCGTCGATTCCGACCACATCATCATGCAGCACCTGGCGTTCCTGGTCTCGGAGGAGGAGTTCGACCAGATCCACGGGCGGATCGTCGAGCGCGACCTGCCGTACTGGGGCGGCCCGCACCACCAGGAGCCGCAGGAGATCAACCATCGGCATCATGGACGCGGGGTCTACGTGGACGATCCCGACGGTCACGCCCTCGAGTTCCTCACGCACCCGTACGTCGTGGACGAGTGAGGCCCGTCACCTGAGGCCAGCGGAGATGCCGGCCACCCGATCAGTCATGCGGAAGGCCGCTCCCGATCTCCGGCAGCGGCCTTCTGACTGGTCAGAGCAGTCGGGGCGACAGGATTTGAACCTGCGACTTCTTGCTCCCAAAGCAAGCGCGCTACCAAGCTGCGCCACGCCCCGTCTCGCCGGGTACGCGAACGCTCCGGGACTCCGGTACGCTTACGCCCTGACGACCGGATGAAGTCTAAACCAGATGGACAGCCGGCCGCGCGCGGACGTAGCTCAATGGTAGAGCCCCAGTCTTCCAAACTGGCTACGCGGGTTCGATTCCCGTCGTCCGCTCCGAACGCAAAAGGCCAGGTCATCCCGTACGGGAGGCCTGGCCTTCGTGATCGCCCGAAAACCGCCGCAATCGGTGCCGATTGTTTACCTGGACCAGGCTTATGTGGGCTGCGGAGATGTCCCGCCCCTGTGCTCGAACGTCATGAAGCCGGCGATCGGCGAAGGGCCCGAGGCCGAAGTGGTGTCAGGCGGAGCTGCGCAGAAGGGCCCACACGGCCTTGCCGCCGTGGTCGAGGGGATCCCATCCCCAGGCCTGGCTGTAGGTCTCTACGATGTAGAGACCGCGGCCGTGTTCGGAGATGAAGTCGGGTTCCTTCGGCGCGGGGATGCGGTCGCTGGGGTCGGAGACCGCCAGCAGGACATGTGGCGCGATGCGGAGCAGTACCAGTGTGATCGGGTGATCGCTCCATTCGCCGACCGGATACCGAGCGTAACGGACGGCGTTCGTCACCAGTTCGGAGACGACCAGAGACGCGTCCTCGCTCAGTTCGGGAAGGCCCCATTGTCGCAGGGTGGTGCGGGTGACCTCACGTGCCCGGCCGACGGAGTCGGCCTGGGGTCGCAGAGGACACGTGCGGGTATCGGACTCGCTGGCGGTACGGAGGAACCAACCGAATCCCGCGTCACGGGTCAACGAACCGGCGGACCCGGGCTTCTCCGACATGCTGCCCGTACCTCCCGCTGGCCCGTTCTCCATGTCTTGGTGCATATGTAACCCAATATGCACCAAGACATAATGGAACAGTCAGCACCCCCCATGCAAGCCCCAAATGCACGTGCACTCGGCGTGTGCAAATGCACAGAGTCGGCTTTCGGGGTGCGGCAGGGGTTACGTGGACGAGACCTTGTCAACCGGGCCGGAACTGGTGACACTGTGTGGGCTGGGATAGGTGCCATTGGAGCGGCTGGGATCGTGCGAGACCCCTTGCGGCACGGGTGGCATGAAGAGGGCGGAGCCGAGAGGGAGGAGTCGTGATGCAGATCCAACCTGGATCGGGCCCGACGGCTCTCCGCATTCTCCTGGGAGCCCAGCTCCGCAGGCTCAGAGAAGACAAGGGCGTCAGCCGCGACGAGGCCGGGCGGTTCATCCGCGGATCCGAATCCAAGATCAGCCGGATGGAGTTGGGCCGGGTCAGCTTCAAGGAACGTGACGTCGCCGACCTTCTCACCCTTTACGGCGTGGAGGACGAGAAGACCCGGGCCGTGGTGATGGGGCTGGTCGAGCGGGCCAACGAACCCGGCTGGTGGCACCGGTTCAGTGACGTACTCCCGGCTTGGTTCCAGACATACGTCGGGTTGGAGGAGGCGGCCACCCGCATCCGCACCTACGAGGTGCAATTCGTCCCGGGCCTGTTGCAGACCAAGGAGTACGCCCGCGCCGTCATCACGGCGGGTGCGGTCGGTGCGGTGCCCGAGGAGATCGCCAGGCGGGTCGACCTGCGCCTCGAACGGCAGCGCATTCTTGACGGCGAGGACAGCCCGTTGTTCTGGGCGGTGATCGACGAGGCGGCGCTGCGGCGGCCGATCGGTGGCGTGGACGTGATGCGCGGCCAGATCCAGCACCTGATCGATCTGATGAACCAGCCCAACGTCACGATCCAGGTCATTCCGTTCAGTTACGGGGGGCACGCCGCGGAGGGTGGGGCCTTCAGCATCCTGCGGTTCGCCGACCCGGAGCTTCCCGACATCGTTTACGTGGAGCAGCTCGCGAGCGCCCTCTACTTGGACAAACGCGAAGAACTCGATCGCTACATCGAGGTCATGGAGCGTTTGTGCGCTGTGAGCACAACCCCGGCGGAGACCGTGGACCTGCTCCAGCGAATCATCGCCGACCTGTAACAGGCCGTGGCTGTCGCTGCGAGCCGTCGGTCTGTTCTAGACTGCCCTTGGCGCTGGACACCCGCCACAGTCGAGCATGCCTAAGCGGTTGCGCCCAGGCGGCGGTGGTCTCTGTGCCTCTCACGTGGGCGCGGCGCGCGTTTACTGTGCCGCGGTTGTCGTGCACTACGCGCCTGCAATCACCAGATGCTGGATCAAGGAGACCACCCCGTGAAGACCGCTGTCGAGGAGCTCAGCCCTACCCGGGTCAAGCTCACCGTCGAGGTGCCATTCAAGGAGCTCGAGCCGAGCCTGCAGGCCGCGTACAAGAAGGTCGCGCAGCAGGTGCGCGTACCCGGGTTCCGCCCCGGCAAGGTGCCGGCCCGGATCATCGAGCAGCGCTTCGGCCGCGCGGTGGTTCTTGAGGAGACCCTGAACGACGCTCTGCCCAAGCTCTACGGCCAGGCCGTCGACGAGACCGACGTCTTTCCGGTCAGCCAGCCGGAGATCGAGGTCACCAAGCTCGAGGATGGTGAGCAGGTCGAGTTCACCGCCGAGGTGGACGTCCGCCCGGCCTTCGACGTGCCCGACTACGCGGGTCTCGAGGTCGTCGTCGGCGCGTCCGAGGTGTCCGACGAGGACATCGACGCCCAGCTCAACGCGCTGCGCCAGCGCTTCGCCACGCTGACCGGCGTCGAGCGCCAGGCCCAGAACGGCGATTATGTCGTGATGGACCTGCGTGCCGAGATCGACGGCAGGAACCTCGACGAGCAGCAGGCGGCCGACGTCTCCTACGAGGTCGGCGCCGGCTCGGTGCTCCAGGGGCTGGATGACGCGCTCCAGGGCATGGCCGCAGGCGAAGAGAAGACTTTCCGCACCACGCTTGTCGGCGGCGAGAACGCCGGCGAGGAGGCCGACGTGATCATCAACGTCAAGTCGGTCAAGGAGAAGGTGCTGCCCGAACTGGATGACGAGTTCGCTCAGCTCGCCAGCGAGTTCGACACGCTTGACGAGCTCAAGGACGGCCTGCGCGGCCAGATTCGCCGCAACAAGCTGATCGAGCAGGTCATGGAGAGCCGCGAGAAGGCCCTGGACGCACTGCTCGAGAAGATCGACATTCCGCTCCCGGAGAGCGCGCTCACCGCCGAGATCGACGCGCGCAAGCACAATCTCGAGCACGAGATCGCGGAGAGCGGCCTCAGCCGCGAGGCGTACTTCCGTCTTCACCAGACGACCGAGGAGGATCGCTTCGCCGAGTACGAGCAGAACGCGGCCAAGGCGCTGAAGGTGGGCTTCGTCCTCGACAAGATTGTGAAGGCCGAGGAGATTGGGGTCAGCGAGCAGGAGCTCACCGACTTCGTGGTGCGCCGGGCCATGCAGGTCGGCGTCGCCCCGAACACGCTGGCCCAGCACCTCGCCGACAACAATCAACTCCCGCTCGCCATGGTGGAGATCGTCCGGGAGAAGGCCAAGACCATCGTGGGCGACGCCGCCAGCGTGAAGGACGAGGCGGGCAACGCCGTCGACCTCAAGGCCATCTACGCCGAGCTCAACCCCGAGCAGGAGCAGGTCGGGGCGGAGCAGGCCGAGGGCGAGCCGGAGCAGTCCGCGGAAAGCTGAATTTCCGGTTCTCGCCGGTTTTTCGATGGTCGTGGGCTCTGGAAAAGTCAATCGACCGTGTTGATCGGGAAAGCCCCCGCCGCACTTCGGTGCGCCGGGGGTTTCTCGGTTATCACCGGGTAAATCCCCGTAAATTTCTCGTCGCACGGCTCTTCGGCCGTACCGAGATGAGCTGGGGCTTCGTACGGCGTGTCGTGGCCGCGTGGCGACGGGAAAGGCAGCCGGGAGCACCGAGCCGTGCCGACGCGAGGGTGAACCTGCGCCGACAGCGAACAGCACGGTGAGGAGGCATGACCTGTCGGCGGCGCGCGTTAAGGTCACAAGCAAAGCCAACCGATTACGACGCATTGGAAGGTGACGCTGTGACCAGCCCGCCGACCTTCTTCCCGTCCGCAGGCTCGGGTTTCGAGGCCCGGGGCCGTGAGGAGGGCCCGACCCGCCTCGAAGACCAGCTCTACCAGCGGCTGCTGCGTGAGCGCATCGTGGTGCTCGGCACCCAGGTGGGCGACGAGGTGGCCAACCGGCTCTGTGCCGAACTCCTGCTCCTCGCCGCCGATGACCCGGATCGCGACATCTGGATGTACATCAACTCCCCTGGCGGCTCGGTGACGGCCGGCATGGCGATTTACGACATGATGGAGTACGTGCCGAACGACGTCTGCACGGTCGCGATGGGACTGGCCGCCTCGATGGGGCAGTTCCTGCTCTGCGCGGGCGCGCCCGGGAAGCGGTACGCGCTGCCGCACGCCCGCATCATGATGCACCAGCCGTCGGGCGGCATCGGCGGAACCGCGGCGGACGTCGCGATTCAGGCCGAGCAGATGCTGTACGTGAAGAAGACACTCGCTGAGCGCATCGCCTTCCACACGGGGCAGTCGCTCGACCAGATCGAGCGTGACTCCGACCGCGACCGCTGGTTCACGGCCGAGGAGGCCAGGGACTACGGCTTCATCGACCATGTCGTGCGCAGCGCGCGTCAGGTGCCCTCCGAGGGCGCCGTCTCATGACTGGAGCTTTCCAAGTGAGCGAGCTGATCCGGCCGGGAGATATCAACGGCCGCTATGTCCTTCCCTCCTTCGTCGAACGCACGTCGTACGGCGTGAAGGAGATGAACCCGTACAACAAGCTGTTCGAGGACCGCATCATCTTCCTCGGTGTCCAGATCGACGACGCCTCGGCGAACGACGTGATGGCGCAGCTTCTGACGCTGGAGTCGCTGGACCCGGACCGCGACATCAGCATGTACATCAACTCGCCTGGCGGGTCGTTCACGGCCATGACGGCGATCTACGACACCATGCAGTTCGTCCGCCCGGAGATCCAGACGGTCTGCCTGGGCCAGGCGGCCTCGGCGGCGGCCGTGCTGCTGGCCGGCGGCACGGCCGGCAAGCGCTTCGCGCTCCCGAACGCCCGCGTCCTGATCCACCAGCCCTATACCGAAGGCGGTGGCCAGGGAAGTGACATCGAGATCCAGGCTCGTGAGATCCTGCGTATGAGGTCGCTGCTCGAGGAGATCATCGCGCGGCACTCGGGCAAGGCGCCCGACGATGTCCGCAGGGACATCGAGCGCGACAAGATCCTCAGTGCCGAGGAGGCGAAGGCGTACGGGCTGGTTGACGACATCATCCCGTCGCGAAAGAAGCGCGCGGCGGCGATCGCTGCTTCCTGAGGAGTTGTCGCACCGGAGCGGGTCCCAATTGGGCACGTTCCGGTGCGACTCGCCGCCAGGGGGCTCACGGAGGGTCCAGAAGACGGTAACGTCGAAACCTGAGCGGGATGACGTTTTCGCACCGGAGCAGGCCGAGTGCGGACGGAAGTGACCGCGGCGGCAGGGCGGTCCCACGCAAAGGAGTATCTGGGGTGGCACGCATCGGCGACGGGGGAGACCTGCTCAAGTGCTCGTTCTGCGGGAAGAGCCAGAAGCAGGTCAAGAAGCTCATCGCCGGACCCGGCGTCTACATCTGCGATGAGTGCATCGATCTCTGTAACGAGATCATTGAGGAGGAGCTCTCCGAGTCCTCCGAACTCAAGTGGGACAACCTTCCCAAGCCGCGTGAGATCTACGAGTTCCTCGACGCGTACGTCATCGGCCAGGACAAGGCGAAGAAGGCGCTGTCGGTGGCCGTGTACAACCACTACAAGCGCGTCCAGTCCGGTGAGCGCGGCCGTGATGACGGCCTGGAGTTGGCGAAGTCCAACATCCTGCTGCTCGGCCCGACCGGCTCCGGCAAGACCCTGCTCGCGCAGACCCTCGCCAAGATGCTCAACGTGCCGTTCGCCATCGCGGACGCGACCGCGCTGACCGAGGCGGGGTACGTAGGCGAGGACGTGGAGAACATCCTCCTCAAGCTGATCCAGGCCGCCGACTACGACGTCAAGAAGGCCGAGACCGGCATCATCTACATCGACGAGGTCGACAAGATCGCCCGCAAGAGCGAGAACCCGTCGATCACCCGGGACGTGTCCGGCGAGGGCGTGCAACAGGCGCTGCTGAAGATCCTGGAGGGGACCACCGCAAGCGTGCCGCCGCAGGGTGGTCGCAAGCATCCGCACCAGGAGTTCATCCAGATCGACACCACGAACGTGCTGTTCATCTGCGGCGGAGCCTTCGCCGGCCTGGAAAAGATCATCGAGTCGCGGATTGGCAAGAAGGGCATCGGCTTCAACGCGATCATCCGGTCCAAGGAGGAACTCGACACCTCCGACGTCTTCTCGGAGGTCATGCCGGAAGACCTGCTGAAGTTCGGCATGATCCCGGAATTCGTCGGTCGGCTGCCCGTGATCACGTCGGTGCACAACCTGGACAGGGAAGCGCTGATCCTGATCCTCACCGAGCCGCGCAACGCGCTCGTGAAGCAGTACCGCCGCCTGTTCGAGCTGGACAACGTGGAGTTGGAGTTCACCGACGACGCCCTTGAGGCGATCGCGGACCAGGCCATCCTACGTGGCACCGGAGCCCGCGGACTGCGCGCCATCATGGAGGAGGTCCTCCTCTCGGTGATGTACGAGGTGCCGTCCCGGCAGGACGTGGCCCGCGTCGTCATCACCCGCGAAGCCGTGCTGGAGCACGTGAACCCGACCCTGGTGCCGCGTGATCAGCTCCAGGCCAAGCAACAGCGCACTCCAAGAGAGAAGTCCGCCTAGCCTGGCCCGGGTGGTGGCCTGACATCCCTAGAATTGGGCATCATGACAACGCCTGAGCTGCCTACCCAGTACGCGCCCGCCGATGTCGAGACCCGTAGCTACGAGCGCTGGGTATCCGAGGGGTATTTCACCGCTCACGCGGGCAGCGGGCGTGAGCCGTACAGCATCGTGCTTCCTCCGCCGAACGTGACCGGATCCCTGCACGTCGGGCACGCCCTCGACCACTCGATCCAGGACGCGCTGACCCGCCGGGCCCGGATGCGGGGTCTCGAGACCCTGTGGCTCCCCGGCATGGACCACGCCGGTATCGCGACGCAGAACGTCGTCGAGCGCGAGATCGCCAAGGACGGTTTGTCTCGCCATGACCTCGGTCGTGAGGCGTTCGTCGAGCGCGTCTGGCAGTGGAAGGAGGAGTCCGGCGGCCGGATCCTCGGCCAGATGAAGAAGCTCGGCGACGGCGTGGACTGGAATCGCGAGCGGTTCACCATGGACGAGGGACTGTCCCGGGCCGTTCAGACGATCTTCAAGCGGCTCTTCGACGACGGGCTGATCTACCGCGCTGAGCGGATCATCAACTGGTGTCCGCGCTGCCTCACCGCCCTGTCCGACATCGAGGTTGAGCACACCGAGGACGATGGGGAGCTCGTCTCGATCCGGTACGGCTCGGGCGACACGGAGATCGTGGTCGCCACGACACGTGCGGAGACCATGCTGGGTGACTCCGCCGTGGCCGTCCATCCGAACGACGAGCGGTACGCCCATCTGGTGGGCAAGCAGGTGGAGTTGCCGCTGACCGGTCGACTCATCCCTATCGTCGCCGATGAACATGTGGACCCGGCGTTCGGTACCGGCGCGGTGAAGGTGACCCCGGCCCACGACCCCAACGACTTCGAGATCGGGCGCCGTCACGCGCTGGAATCCATCCAGATCATGGATGAGCGGGGGGTCATCACGGCGCACGGGCCGTTCGAGGGGCTCGACCGGTTCGAGGCACGGCCCGCGGTGGTCGGCGCGCTGCGCGAGCAGGGCAGGATCGTCGCCGAGAAGCGGCCGTACGTCCATTCGGTCGGCCACTGCTCCCGCTGCAAGACAGTGGTGGAGCCGCGGCTGTCGCTGCAGTGGTTCGTCAACGTGTCGCCGTTGGCCAAGGCGGCGGGCGACGCCGTCCGGGACGGACGTACCAGCATCCACCCGCCGGAGATGGCAAAGCGCTACTTCGACTGGGTCGACGACATGCACGACTGGTGCATCTCGCGGCAGCTGTGGTGGGGACACCGCATTCCGGTGTGGTACGGCCCCAACGGCGAAATGGTGTGCGTGGGCCCGGACGAGGAGCCGCCGGCTGGGTACGAGCAGGACCAGGACGTGCTCGACACGTGGTTCTCCTCGGGTCTGTGGCCGTTCTCCACGCTCGGTTGGCCCGACGCCACTCCGGAACTGGCCCGCTTCTACCCGACCACGGTGCTGGTCACCGGATACGACATCCTGTTCTTCTGGGTCGCCCGGATGATGATGTTCGGGCTGTATGCGATGGACGGGCAGCCGCCGTTTCGCACCGTGGCGTTGCACGGGATGGTACGTGACCAGTTCGGCAAGAAGATGTCGAAGTCGTTCGGCAACGTCGTCGACCCGCTCGACTGGATCGCGCGCTACGGCGCCGACGCCACGCGCTTCACCCTGCTGCGCGGGGCCAACCCGGGATCGGACGTGGCGATCAGTGAAGACTGGGCGGCCGGATCGCGCAACTTCTGCAACAAGATCTGGAACGCGACGCGGTTCGCGTTGATGAACGGCGCCGTCTCGGACGGCATCCCCTCGCAGCAGCTCACCGCGGCCGACCGGTGGATCCTCTCCCGTCTGCAGGCTGTCATCACGTCGATCGACACGGCTTTCGAGGACTTCGAATTCGCCAAGATCTCTGACGTTCTCTATCACTTCGCCTGGGACGAGGTCTGCGACTGGTACGTCGAACTGGCGAAGGTCCAGATCTCCGCCGGAGGCGAGATCGCCGAGAACACCAAGCGCGTCCTGGGCCACGTTTTCGACGCCTTGCTGCGGCTTCTGCACCCCCTGATCCCGTTTGTGACTGAGGAACTGTGGCGGGCTCTGACCGGTGGCGAGTCGATCGTGGTCGCTCCCTGGCCGACCGCCGCTGCCGGGCTGGCCGGCGACGCGGCCGCCGAGCAGGAGATCGCGTCGGTCCAGGAACTGGTCACGGAGGTGCGCAGGTTCCGTTCCGACCAGGGGCTCAAGCCCGGGCAGCGTGTGGCCGCGCGGCTTTCCCTGTCCGGTACGGCGCTAGCCCCGCACGAGACGGCCATCCGCTCGCTACTGCGGCTGGAAACTCCCTCGGACGCCTTCACCGCGACGGCCCGGCTCACCGTCGGCGCGGTCCTGGTCGAGATCGACACCGCAGGTGCCATCGATGTTGCCGCCGAGCGGCGGAGACTGGAGAAAGATCTCGCTACGGCTCGCAAGGAGCATGCCCAGGTCACCGGCAAACTGGCCAACGAGCAGTTTATGGCCAAGGCGCCGGAGAACGTCGTCGCCAAGGTACGGCAACGTGCCGCTCAGGCGGAGGAGGACATCTCTCGCCTCGAGGCCCAGCTCGTCGCACTGCCCGCATAGCGGGAACGCCGGAGTTGGGAACATCGGAGCTGGCCGGAAGCACGGGTGACCTGAGCGACGGTGAACCTGTCGGACAGGGTGGTCGGTGTGGACGGCTGCGGTCGGGTGGGTATGGCCGGCGTGGGAACGGGCGGCTGCTCCGGCCGGCCGTGATCGTTGCGCTCTGGTGGATGAGGCCTTCGGCCTCTTCGGGCGCGGTGGTCTCGGGCACGGTTACTACGTCGGCCGGAGCAGCCGCCAGCCCCCGCACCTCACGACCGCGAGCGTTGATGGAGCCGGCTCGCCTCGTGCGGGTCGAGCAGGTTATCGACTCAGCGAGGTTTGGAGAGCCTCCCCACGGGGAAGAAGTGAAAACCGGCTACGGCATCCCCTAGGGGATGTTAGTCTTCTGGAGCGCGGTAGCCCGGTGCGCCACGGTCCTCTCAGGGGAAAACGGCTGCTAGGCTCTCCGCGTCTCCCTCTTTCTTAGCCGAATTTCGGCAGGTTCCGCCCAGTTCGACGGAACGGCGAAGTTCAGGTAAGTTGGAGGGGTTGCTCCGGAGACGGAGCGTCGAAATTCCGGCGAGTGATGGAATTGGTGGCAAATAGCCTCGAATGAGGAAATTTGACACGGAACTGGAAACTCGCCAGAATGGAGACATAACGAAGCTGATGTAAACGCCCCGGATTCCGGGTCCCGCGTGGTGCGGGTTTCGGGTGGTGGTGT
>NZ_JBHMQT010000053.1:0-72403 GCF_042435035.1 Sphaerimonospora cavernae | reverse complement strand
AGCGGTCAGATCGACGCCGGGCCAGCGGCCATCACGCTCTGCGCACCGGCTGGTTGTTTACGGACGAACATGTGGACGCCGCGAGCGCTCTGGCCTTACTCTCATCGCACTCGAAGATCAAGGTGGCCTTCTCGAATCCGTCATTCGACTTCTGGCTGTATCTCCACTACAAGCTCTACGACGTCCCGCAGAACGGTTCGAACAGGGAGATCCATCGCCTGCTCGCCCGATGCTCCGGCTTCGCCGAATTCGGCGACAAGGACAAGAGGATCACCGGCGCGCGGGCACTCGAACTGCTTCCCCGGATCAAGACCGCTTGCACCAATGCACGCACCCTGGGCAAGCTGTGCGCTACGGACAAGTGTGCGCATAAGCGTGGAACCAAGCCGAATTGTGGAGCCCTTGATCAGGATCCTTCAAGCGGCATGTGGCGGCTCCTCGAAAGTCTGCGGGTCCTGCCGCTCCTGACGTAGGACGCGTTGGTCAAGTGAGCCTCAGGCCCCTGCGGCCTGGGCGGCGGCCTTGGCGGCGGTGGGGAGTGCGTCGGCGACGCGGCTGAGCGCCTCCTCGTCGTGGGCGGCCGACAGGAACCACGCCTCGAACGCCGACGGCGGCAGATAGACGCCCTGGTCGAGCATGCTGTGGAAGAACGCCCGGTAGGCCCCGGAGTCCTGGGCCTTGGCGGAGTCGAAGTCGACGACCGGCCCGTCCGTGAAGAAGATCGAGAAGAGGTTGCCCGCCCGTTGGAGCCGGTGGGGCACCCCCGCGGCGCTCAGCGCGTCCGAGGCGGCCTGTCCGACCGTCTGGGCCGCCGCGTCCACCCGGTCGTAGACGCCCTGTTCGCAGGCCCGCAGCGTGGCCAGCCCGGCGGCGCAGGCCAGCGGGTTACCCGACAGCGTGCCCGCCTGATAGACGGGCCCCTCGGGGGCGAGGTGGGCCATGACGTCTGCCCGCCCGCCGAACGCCGCCGCCGGCAGCCCGCCGCCCATCACCTTGCCGAACGTCATGAGGTCGGCCTCGACCGGGTCGATTCCGTACCAGCCGGAGGCGGAGACCCGGAAGCCGGTCAGCACCTCATCGAGGATCAGCAGTGCTCCGTGCTCGGTGCACAGCTCACGCAGGCGCCGGTTGAACCCGGCCGCCGGGGGCACCACGCCCATGTTCGCCGGGCACGCCTCGGTGATCACGCAGGCGATCTCGAACGCCCGGAACGCCTCCTCGACGGCCGCCACCGAGTTGTACGGCAGGACGATCGTGTCGGCCGCGGAGGCTCCGGTGACCCCGGGGGTGTCGGGCAGCCCGAAGGTGACCACCCCGGAGCCGGCGGACGCCAGCAGCGCGTCGACGTGACCGTGGTAGCAGCCGGCGAACTTGATGATCTTGGATCGGCCGGTGAAGCCGCGTGCGAGCCGTACGGCCGACATCGTGGCCTCGGTGCCGGAGCTGACCAGGCGGACCTTCTCGACCGGGGTGACGCGGGAGACGATCTCCTCGGCGAGCAGAACCTCGCCCTCGGTCGCGGTGCCGAACGAGAAACCGCGGCCGACGGCCTCCTCCACCGCCGCCACGACGGCGGGATGCCGGTGGCCGAGGATCATCGGGCCCCAGGAGCACACCAGATCGACGTAGCGGTTGCCGTCCACGTCTGTGACGTACGGCCCCTGCCCGGAGGCCATGAAACGGGGTGTGCCGCCCACGGCGCCGAAGGCGCGGACCGGCGAGTTCACTCCGCCGGGGACGATCTCACCGGCGCGGGCGAACAGGGCCTCCGAGGTCTGCGTTCGAGTCACGCCCCCCAGATTACGGTCTCGGATCAACGGCCCGGCTCACGGGGTTGCTGAGGTCACTCGCAGAAGTCGGCGAGCAGGTCAAGGACGCGCAGCGGGTCGGGGAGGGGACGGCCGTCGGGCGGCCGGATCCACCGCACGGCGTCGTCGTCGGGCAGCGTCGAGGGCGGCGCGAGGACGTAGCTGTCCCGGCAGTGCCAGCGCAGACTCGGCGTGGCGTCGATGGTCGCGGGCCCCGCGTCGAGATGGCACGACCACCACTCGTCCTCATCCTCGGGGGCTCCCCGGGTGGCCACGTAAAAAAGAACCCGGTCGCCGTTCTCGGCGACCGGGCCCGTCTCGAAGCCGGCGGCGTCCATCGCGGCCAGCGTGGCGGATCCCACGGCGACGGGTACGTCGAACACGTCGAACACCCGGCCGGTCGGCAGGATCACGTTGGCCTCGGGCTCCTGCCCCCACCATCGCGTGAGCAGTGTGGCGTCCGTCGTGGCCTGCACCTGCCAGGCGGGCGACAGCGGATGCCTACCGGGATCGGGACAGCCGACGCGGTCACACGAGCAGGCCCTGCCGCCCTCGGTCAGCGGATGGGCGCCGGGACAGCTCGCCCAGCCGAGCTGGGCGTATTCCAACACCGCAGTGATCTTGCGCGGCGCCCGGTGCGGACGCCGTTTCGCGCGCCGGGCCAGCGGCACCCCCACCATGGCGCTCCTCCCCACAATGCACTGTTGACCAGTCAGGATAGTCGGCGCGCCACCTCGGTCGCCCAGTAGGTCAGGATCAGGTCGGCTCCGGCGCGGCGGATCGCGACCAGCGACTCCATGATGATCCGCTCGCGGTCGATCCAGCCGTTCGCCGCCGCCGCCTCGACCATCGCGTACTCGCCGCTGACCTGGTAGGCCGCGACCGGAACGTCGACCAGGTCGCGCACCTGGCGGAGGACGTCGAGGTAGGCCAGCGCGGGCTTGACCATCACCGCGTCCGCGCCCTCGGCGAGGTCGAGCCGCACCTCGCGCAGCGCCTCGCCGACCGGCCCCGCCGGATCCTGCTGGTAGGCCGCGCGGTCGCCGAACTGGGGCGCGCACTCCGCCGCGTCCCGGAACGGCCCGTAGAAGGCGGAGGCGTACTTCGCCGAGTAGGCCATGATCGGGATGTCGGCGAAGCCGTTCGCGTCCAGCGCCGCCCGGATGGCCGCGACCTGGCCGTCCATCATGCCGCTCGGCGCGACCATCTGGGCGCCCGCGGCCGCCTGGGCGACCGCCGCCGCCGCGTAACGTTCCAGGGTGGCGTCGTTGTCCACCTCCCCGCTGTCGGTCAGCAGGCCGCAGTGCCCGTGATCGGTGTACTCGTCCAGGCAGGTGTCGGTCATCACGACGAGCGAGTCACCCACCTCGCCGGCGATGTCCCGCAGCGCGACCTGCACGATCCCGTCCGGATCGTCGGCGGCCGAGCCGCGCGCGTCCTTGTACGCCGGGATGCCGAACAGCATGATGCCGCCGACACCCGCCTCGGCCGCCTCATGGGCCGCCTTGCGCAGCGACTCGCGGGTGTGCTGGACGACACCCGGCATCGACGCCACCGGCTGCGGCTCGGCGATGCCCTCCTTGACGAACACCGGCAGGATCAGATCGGCCGGGTGCGGCCGCGTCCCCGCGACCATGCGCCGCATCGCCCCGGTACGGCGCAGCCGCCGCGGGCGAACCTGCGGAAAACGCGCGTTCACTGTGGTCTCACCTCACCCTGCGGCGGGCGCCTCTGCGCATCTGGGACGGCCGACGCGGCACCTCTCCCGCCGTGACGGCCGCGTGCCGCATCTTGGCACCATAGTCCGCCAGGGCGGCGGCGAGGGTGGAAGCCGACGGTTTCTCCGACATCACGTCGACCCGCAGGCCGAACTCCTCGGCGGTCTTCGCCGTCTGCGGGCCGATCACCGCGATGACGGTGACATTGTGCGGTTTGCCGGCGATGCCGACGAGGTTCCGTACGGTCGAGGACGAGGTGAACAGCACCGCGTCGAACCCGCCGCCCTTGATCGCCTCCCGGATCGGCGCGGGTGGAGGCGCCGCGCGCACGGTCCGGTAAGCCGTGATGTCGTCGCACTCCCAGCCGAGATCGGTGAGCCCGGCGACGAGCGCCTCGGTCGCGATGTCCGCCCGGGGCAGCAGGACGCGGTTGATCGGGTCCAGCATCGAGTCGTACGGCGGCCACTCGGCCAGCAGCCCCTCCGAGGACTGCTCGCCTGCGGGCATCAGGTCGGGCCGCACGCCGAACTCCACCAGCGCCCGGGCGGTGGCCTCACCCACCGCCGCGACCTTGAGCCCGGAGAACGCCCGCGCGTCCAGGCTGTACTCCTCGAACTTCTCCCGCACCGCCTTCACCGCGTTGGCGCTGGTGAAGGCGACCCACTCGTAGCGGCCGTTGACCAGACCCTTGATCGCCCGGTCCATCTGCTGCGGGGTGCGCGGCGGCTCGACGGAGATCGTCGGCACCTCCTCGGGCACCGCGCCGTACGAACGCAGCTGCTCGGACAGCCCCTTGGCCTGCTCCTTGGTGCGCGGCACCAGCACCCGCCAGCCGAACAGCGGCTTGGTCTCGAACCAGGACATGCGTTCCCGGTGGGCGACGTTCTCCCCGATGATGATCAACGCGGGCTCGGTCATTCCGGCGTGCTTGAGGTCGGGGCCCAGGCGACCGAGCGTGGAGACCACGGTGTACTGCTCGATGGTCGTGCCGTCACTGGTGACCGCCACCGGCGTGGTGTCCGGCATCCCCGCCGCGATCAGCGCCTTGCCGATCGGAACGGCTTCCGCCACGCCGTTGTAGATCACGAGTGTGCCGGCACAGGTCGCGTGCGCGGTCCAGTCGTCCACCTGGGCGGCGTCGACGACCCGGAACTCCGGCACGGCGGCGGCCGACGGGATGCCCGCGTAGGCCGGCACGGCCGTCGCCGGCGTGACGCCGGGGACGACCTCGAACTCGACGTCGGCCTTGCCGCATGCCGCGACCTCCTCGGTCACGGAGGAGAAGAACGACGGGTCGCCGGGGCACAGCCGTACGACGGTCCGTCCGGCCCTGGCCTCCTGGAGGATCTTCAACGACACCGAGTTCTCCGCCGGGTGCGCCGAGACGTCCGTCGTCTCCACGACCTCGACACCCTTCCGGCAGTGGCGCAGCAGAGAGCCGTACGCCCCGCGGTCCAGGACGACGACGTCCGCCTTGCTCAACAGGTCGGCACCACGCAGCGTGAGCAGGTTCTCGTCACCCGGGCCGGCGCCGACGAACGCGACGAACCCGGACCGGGACTGTGGACTGTGGTCAATAGCGGGGCTCAATGGGCCTGCTCCCCCATCAACGTGCCGGCCCCTTCCGCGATCATGGCGGCCGCGAGATCGCGACCCAGGTCCATGGCCGCCGGAGAAGGTCCGGAGGCGGACTTGCGCACGGACCGGAGGCCGTCGACGGCGACGACGGCCGCGGTTAGATTGAGAATGTGCCCGTCACCGGAGGCAAAGGCACCTACCGGCGCCGAGCATCCGGCCTCGAGGGCGGCGAGCACCGAGCGCTCAGCCGTCACCGCCGCCCGCGTGTGCGGGTCGTCGAGGACGCTCAGCAACTCGATGAGATCGGTGCGGCTCGCCAGGCACTCGACGGCGAGGGCGCCCTGCCCGGGAGCGGGCAGCACCTCGTCCACCTCGAACACCTGCGAGATGTCGGAGTCCCGGCCGAGACGGCCCAGCCCGGCGGCGGCCATGACCACGCCGTCCAGCTCGCCGGAGGTGACCTTGCCGATGCGGGTGTCCCCGTTCCCCCTGATGGGGACGTACTCCAGGTCCGGTCTGAGCATGCGGAGCTGGGAGACCCGGCGCGGCGAGCCGGTGCCGATCCGTGCCCCGGCGGGCAGGTCGGCGAACTTGACGTTGCTGACGAGTGCGTCCCGCGGGTCGTCCCGCACGGTGATCGCGGCCAGGGCGATCCGCTCGTCCGGGGTCGTGGGCAGGTCCTTCAACGAGTGGACGGCGAAGTCGATCTCACCGTCGATCAGCTTGTTGCGCAGCTCGCTCACGAAGACGCCGGTCCCGCCGAGCTGGGTCAGGTGGGCCCGCGAGACGTCGCCGAACGTCGTGACGCCCACCAGCTGTACGGCTCGGCCGGTGCGTGCGGTCAGGCGGTCGCCGACGCGCCCGGACTGGGTGGTCGCCATCACGCTCTTGCGGGTGCCCATCCGCAGGGCGGTGTCACCGCTCATTGGTCTGCCTCCATCCTGGAAACGGCCTCCGGAGCCGCCGGGTCGAGGTCGAACAGCTCGCGAAGCGCCTCCGCGTACTGATCACCCCCGGGCGAAGCGGCCAGTTTCTTGATCCGCACAGTCGGCTCGTGCAGCAGCTTGTCCACCACCCTGCGCACGGTCTGGGTGACCTCGTCGCGCACCCGCCCGTCGATCTCGGGCAGTCGCGACATCAGCCGGCCGATCTCGGCCTCGACCACGCCCGCGGCCATGCTGCGCAGCGCTATCACGGTCGGCGTCACCACGGAGGCCCGTTCGGCGTCCAGGTAGGCCGCGGCCTCCTCCGCGATGATGCGCCGGACATCGCCGATGGCCCGGCCTCGCCCACCGTCGGTCACTCCCTCGGACGGGCCGTCGGAGCCCAGCCCGGACCGCTGCATCGACTCCAGGTCGACCAGCGTCACCTCCGGGAGCGCCCGCACACCGGGATCCACGTCGTGCGGCAGCGCCAGGTCGAGCAGGAACAGCGCGTCGTGGCGGCCCCGCATCGCGGTCTCCACCATTTCGACGGTGATCGACCGGTGGCCCGCCCCCACACAGGAGATGACCAGGTCGGCCCTGGCCAGCTCGGCCTGGACCGCAGCCGACTCCACGGCCCGCCCGCCGACGATCCCGGCGAGCCGTACGGCGCGCTCGAAGGTGCGGTTGGCGATGACGATGTCGGTGACGCCGGCCCGGGACAGGGTCGCGGCCGCCAGCGAGCTCATCGAGCCCGCGCCGACGACCAGGGCGCGTCTGCCCGCGATCGGGCCGATGACCCGCTCGGCGAGGGTCAGGCCCACCCCGACCAGCGAGGCCCCGGCCTGGTCGATGCCGGTCTCGGCGTGGGCCCGCTTACCGACGCGCAGCGCGTGCTGGGCGAGTTCGTTGAGTATGGTCCCGGCGGTGCCCTCGTCCTGGGCCAGCCGCAGCGCCGAGCGGATCTGACCGAGGATCTGCCCCTCGCCGACGACCATGGAGTCGAGCCCACAGGCGACGGTGAACAGGTGCTGGACCGCACGCTCCCGGTAGTGCACGTAGAGGTGGTCGGCGAGCTGCCCGGTCGGCAGGCCGGAGTGCACGGCCAGCAGGTCCGTCACCGCCGTCACGCCGCCGTGGAAGCGGTCGACGGCCGCGTAGACCTCCACCCGGTTGCACGTGGACACGACGAGGGCCTCGGAGACGTTGTCGTCCTGCCGCACGTCGTGCAGCAGCTTGACGAGTGCGTCGCCGCTCACCGTGACGCGCTCGAGCATCGCCACCGGGGTCGTGTGATGGCTGAGGCCGACGGCCAGGAGACTCATGAGTTCGCTCCGTTCGATCGCTCACTCACATGACCACCCCGTCCGCTTTGCGCTGCTCGTGGAACGCCAGGATCTGCAACTCGATCGATAAATCGACTTTTCGGACATCCACTCCGTCGGGTACGGACAGGACGACCGGAGCGAAGTTCAGGATGCTCGTCACCCCCGCCTCGATGACCCGGTCACAGACCTGCTGGGCCGCGCTCGCCGGCGTCGCGATCACCACAATCGACACCCCACGCCTTTTGATCACGGTTTCCAGCTCGTCGGCGTGCTCGACGGTCAACCCCGCGATACGGTCGCCCACCACCTGCGGGTCCCCGTCGAGCAGGCCCGCGATCCTGAACCCCCTGGACACGAACCCGCCATAGTTGGCGAGGGCTCGCCCGAGGTTACCCACCCCGACGATGGCCACGGCCCAGTCCTGGGTGAGACCCAGCTCACGGGAGATCTGGTAGATCAGATACTGGACGTCGTAGCCCACTCCCCGGGTGCCGTACGAGCCGAGGTGGGACAGGTCCTTGCGGAGTTTGGCCGAGTTCACCCCGGCTGCCGCCGCGAGATCCTCCGAGCTGACCGTCGGAGTGCCCCGCTCGGCCAGCCCATTGAGCGCGCGCAGGTACAGCGGCAGCCTCGCCACGGTGGCGTCGGGGATACCGCGGTCGCGTGCTTGCGGGATACGGCGGGTCACGTGCCGGAGCTCCAAGGGGTGAAGGCGATTGGACATCAGATTAGTGCCTTTGTGAAGGCATGCACAAAGTCGGGCCTGTGTCTCCACTGTCCCAGCCTGGACGCTCGATCGCGAACTCGCCCCGTGCTCTCCGCCCAAATAAGCTGGGAACATGACGCGGATCATGTTGCTCGGGAAACCCGGGTGCCACCTGTGCGAGGAAGCCCGCGCGGTGGTCGAACGCGTGGCCGGCGATCTCGGGGTGAGCTGGGAGGAGCGCGACATCACCCGGTCTCCCGAGGACTTCGCCAAGTACTGGGAGATGATCCCCGTCATCCTGGTCGACGGTGTGCAGCAGGGCTACTGGCACATCGACGAGGCCCGCCTGCGCGCCGCGCTGTCCAGGTGAGCCCGCGAAGACCGCGCACTAGAAGAGCGCGGTCGGGAGAGGGACGACCTTGGCCGCGTTGACGGAGAGCTCGATGACGTTCGCCGCCAGCACCAGCGGCTGCCGTTCTGTGACGAAGCGCTCCATGTGCGGCTGGCGCTGGTGCTCTGTGTAGCCGACTTCATCCCGGTAAAGCTCATAGACGATGCGCTGGAGCGGTGCCGACTTGACCGCGTGGCAGACGAAGACCAGCGTGTCCGGCTCGTTACGCCGCACCGCCTCGACCGTCTCCTCCGCCAGCTTGTCGAACGCCTCTCCCGAGCCGTCCAGCAGCGTGAACACCGTCAGCAGCCCGTAGATGCCGGGCGCCGGTCGCACCGTACGGTCGCCGCGTTTGGCCGCCTGCCCTGTCGCATGCTGCCCTGTCGCATGCTGTCCCGCCGCGTGCGACCCGGTCGCGCGCTGCCTGGCCGCTGCCCCGCCGAAACCGACCCCGAAATTCGCCGCAAGATCCTCGGGGATCGGCGCGGCCTCGGGAACCGGCGGCGCCCCGACCGGCATGCCGTACTCGGGCCCGTACTCGGCACCGTACTCGGGCGAGACCATGATCTGGCCCGTGGCGGGACCGCCGAAGTCGTCCGGCTGAGGCTGCCGGGGATCGAAGTCCGGAGGGGGAGGGAAATCGCCATGCGGCCGCCTGGGGGGAAAATCGTCCTGGTGCTGTCGCATCCTGGCGGCGTAGTCGACCTCGCTCTGCTCACCGGCCCGATATTCCGCGACGAGGTCGCCCAGGCCGGAGCGGCGCGGCGGGATCGCACCTCCCGCCTTGGAATCCGCCGCAGCGCTCACCTGCCCCCCAGTTGAGCGGGATGAGCGGGCTGAGCGGGCCCCGGCGGATGGACGAGTAGCGGCGCTCCGCCCTTCGGTGGCGTCGTAGCCGTCGTCGTCGTCCTCATCATCCTCGTCGTCGTACGGCGCGAGCGGCCGGGCCACGGCGTACCAGATCCCACCGGCGGTCGCGGCCATGAGAGCCACGATCACGATCCCGGGGAGCGTGAGCTCGAGAGCGGCCGACAGCGCCATGCCCGCCGGGGCGAGCACGACCGTCGCGTTCATGTTGTCGACGTCGTAGTCGTCCCCGTCGCGCCAGCTCAGCATGGCGATCGCCAGCGAGATCAGCAGCATCAGGATCACGAGCCCGTGGACTCCGCGTAGCAGCCACTCGGGCCAGATGTCCCAGTGCGCCGGGCCGTCGGGAAGCTGCTTGGTGAACTGCCCGGCGAGGGGGTCGAGCAGCATGATCACCGACCCGACCACGGTGACGGAGACGCCGATCAGCCACCCCGAGAAACGGGCCGACGCCTTCTCGGCCAGAAGTTGCATCACGCCCACCGCGAGCCACAGCGGTGCCAGCAGCGATCCGGTGATCTGGAGTGCCCGGAAGGTCGGCCCCCCGAAACCGGCGAGGTGACCGATGGCGATCGCACCGAGCGACAGAGTCAGCGCGCCCGTGGTGATGCTCCAGGCGACCAACCAGCCCGCGGGCTCGCCGCGAAGACGATTGACGAGCACGCCGGTCGTTATCCCGGCGAGCAGGGCGCCGGCGAACGCGAGGAGAGCGACAACGAGTTCCATGGTGGACCCCATGCTGCCGGACAATCCCTTCTCATCGGTAGCCGGTGCCCGGCCCTGTACGGGTAGAGTGTTCGAGCACGCCGACTCCCCTTCCCCCCCAAGGGACACCGGATGCCGAACACGTGGCCGTTGGCCGGGCTGTCCCCACCAGCCACCGCCCGCCGCATCACCCACGAGCACGAACACGAACACGATCGTGACGAAATGCGGGCGCTGGTGCTGCGCGCCAAGACGGGCGACAGCGAGGCGTTCGGCATGCTCTATGACCGGTACCTCGACCTGGTCTACAGGTACGTCTACTTTCGGGTGGGCGGTCACGCCCTCGCCGAGGACCTCACCAGCGAGACCTTCCTGCGCGCGTTGCGCGGCATCGCCGACTTCACCTGGCAGGGCCGCGACTTCGGGGCCTGGCTGGTGACGATCGCCCGCAATCTTGTCACCGACCACTACAAGTCGGGCCGCAACCGCCTGGAGGTGACCACGGCCGAGGTGTTCGACACGCCCCTCGACGGCCCGCACATCCCCGAGAACGCCGTTGTCGCGAACATGGTCAACGAACGGGTGATGCAGGCGATCAAGCAGCTCGGCGCGGAGCAGCAGGAGTGCGTGATCCTACGGTTCCTGCACGGGATGTCGCTCGCCGAGACCGCGCTGATCATGGGCAAGAAGAGCGGGGCGATCAAGGCGCTCCAGTTCCGCGCGATCAAGTCACTGGCCCGCGCGCTACCGAAGGATCTCGATTAGCACAACCTGCCGTAACTCCATCGGTTTCACCTCGTTGGGCAGGTGTAGGGGTTGATGATCAAGTGGGGGGCGGCGGGGAGCGTCATGGGCCGGTGGAAGAACTCGCGCCGGGTCGCGGCACGCGTCGCCGATCTCGGCGCGCTTCCCGGCCCGAGCCCGGAGTTCCACGCCCGCCTGCGCGCGGAGTTGCTTCGCGAGCACGCCGCCGAGAGGGCGCGGCAGGCCGCCGCCGCGCCGAAAACGGTCCGGCGTCGGCACCGGCACCGCGCGTCCCGCCGCCGCTCGGCGTTCGGCCCGATCCTGGTGTTCGCGCTGCTGATGGTCGGCATGTTCGCCACCGGTGTCAGGACACATCACTCTGTGCCGGGTGACCTGCTCTATCCACTCAAACGAGGGGCCGAGTCGACGCTGCTGTCCCTGGCGTACGACGATGAGGACCTCGCCCGGCGGGAGATGGCGGCGGCACATCTGCGGGCGGCGGAGACGGCGTGCCTCCTCGACGAGCCCGCTCCGCGGGAGTCCGCGCCGGAACGGCGCCGGCTGATCGCGGAGACCCTCGACGACATGGACACCACGACGAGGGCCGCCCTGAGCCACGTCGTGCGCGACAGCCAGACGACCGGCGAGGCCCGCCGCTTCGCACGTCAGCAGCGCACATTGGTGGAGCCGCTGCTGCCGAAGCTCGACCGCACGAATCGCGACAAAGCACAGCAGTACCTGAGCTATATCGACTCCTTCGCGGCTTCCGGCCAGTGACACGGCACCCGCCGCTCACGCTCACGCCGCGCACGCGCTCCCGGCGGTTAAGCTGATGAGCCATGAGGCGGCTATTGCGACGGCGGGAGGCGGCGGAGATGGCCGGTGAGGTGGCTGCCGCAGCGGTCCTCGCGGCCCCGGCGGTCGAGCCCGACCCCACGGCGGCCGCGTTCTTCGACGTCGACAACACGATGATGCGCGGCGCCTCGATCTACCACTTCGCCCGCGGCCTGGCCGCGCGGGGCCTGTTCACCACCAGGGATCTCACGAAGTTCGCCCTCGGTCAGGCATGGTTTCGGATCCGGGGCAACGAGAACCCGGAGCACATCGCCAAGGCCAAGGAGATGGCGCTCGCGTTCGTGGCCGGCCTGAAGGTCGACGACGTCGTACGGCTGGGCGAGGAGATCTACGACGAGGTGATGGCCGACCGGGTCTGGGCCGGCACCCGGGCCCTGGCCCAGGGGCACCTGGACGCCGGACAGCGGGTGTGGCTGGTCACCGCCACCCCGATCGAGCTGGCCCGGGTGATCGCCCAGCGACTCGGCCTGACCGGGGCTCTCGGCACGGTGGCGGAGACCTCCGGCGGCGCCTATACCGGCAGGCTCGTCGGCGACCTGCTCCACGGGCCGGCCAAGGCCGAGGCCATCCGGGCGCTGGCCCGCCGCGAGGGACTCGACCTGTCCCGCTGCTCGGCCTACAGTGACTCGGCCAACGACCTGCCGATGCTCTCGCTGGTCGGGCACCCACACGCGATAAACCCCGACAGCGAGCTGCGCGAACACGCCAGGGAGCAGGGCTGGGACACCCGCGACTTCCGGACCGGCCGCAAGGTCACGATGGTCGGTCTGCCGATCGCCGCGACCGCCGGCGCGATCGCGGGAGGCGTGGCGGCCGGCATCGCCCTGCGCAAGCACTACCGTTCGATGGTCTGATCTCCCCGCTCCCGCCGTTCATGACACGGCCAGAACGACACAGCCCGAACGGTCAGAACGGCTGGAATGCGGGGCCACGGCGGAGACGGACGTCATTGAGCCGCTGCTGCATGGTCTCCCGGATGTGATCGGTCAGCTCGAAGATCACGGCCGGATCGTCGGCCTGCTCCGGGTCGAACTCGTCGGTGCGGATCGGCTCGCCGAACTCGATCAGCCACTTCGACGGCAGCGGAACCAGCCCGAACAGGCCGAGCCAGGGGAAGAACGGAGTGATCGGCAGGTACGGCAGGCCGAGCATCCTGGCCAGCACCGGAACCTCGCCGATCTTGGGGTAGATCTCCTCCGCCCCCACGATCGAGCAGGGAACGATCGGCACGCCGGCGCGGATCGCCGAGGTGACGAAGCCGCCCCGGCCGAACCGCTGGAGCCGATAGCGCTCCGAGAACGGCTTGCCGATGCCCTTGAAGCCCTCGGGGAACACCCCGACCAGCTCTCCCTTGCGCAGTAGCCGGTCGGCGTCCTCCGGGCAGGCCAGCGTGTGGCCGCCCTTGCGGGCCAGGTGACCCAGCATGGGAAGCTGGTAGACCAGGTGCGCGCCCAGCAACCGGACCGCCCGGCCCGCCTCGTCGTGCGACGCGACCTGCAGCATCAGCGCGTCGAGCGGCAGCGTGCCGGAGTGGTTGGCCACGACGAGGGCACCCGAGTCCACGGGCACGTTCGCCACGCCGAGGGTCTCCACCCGGAACCAGTGCCGGTAGAGCGGTCGCAGCAGCTCAAGCAGCACCTTGTCGTGAAACTCCGGATCGAAGCCGAACTCGTCGATCTCGTAATCTCCCGAGATCCTGCGCCGCAAGAACGCGAACAGCTCGGTCATCGCCTCGCCCACATCCCGGCTCGTCTCGGGGCTCGTCTCGGGGCCCGTCGGCTCGCTCATCGCCGCCCCGCCAGGAAGTCTTCGAACGCGGCGGCCGTACCGAACTTCGGCCGCCGACCGAGCTCGGCGGCGAGCCGACCGGCGTCCACAACCCGTCCGTGCGTCAGCAGCGAGAGCTGTTCCGACGAGAAGCCGAGAAGCCGCAGCGCCGGGGACGGCACCGGCACCACCGGCCGGCCCGCCCGCCGAGCGCACTGGGACAGGAGCAGCACGCCGTCGCCGGCCACGTTGAACACGCCCGGGTGGTCCTGCCGCGCGACACGGCCGAGCACCTCGACCGCGTCGTCCTCATGAACGAACTGCAACCGCGGGTCGAAGCCGAACACGGTGGGCAGCACAGGCTGCGAGAAGTACCGCGTCAACGGCGAATCGACGCCGGGACCCATCAGGGCGGCGAACCGCAACGTGGTGGTCACCACGTCCGGCCGCCGCCGGGAGAAGCCCCGGACGCTCGCCTCGACCTCGACCGCGTCCTTCTCGTAACCGTGGTGCGACGCCTCGGCCGGCTCGGTGTCCTCACTGAACACGGCCGGGGCGTTCGGCGATGAGCCGTACACGGCCGTGGTCGAGCGCACCACCACCCTGCGCACCGTCTCCGATCGCTGGCACGCCGCCAATAACTGCATGGTGCCGATGACGTTGTGCTCCTTGACGGCTGAGCGGCTCTTGGCCGGGCCGCTCACCAGGCTCAGGTGCACCACGGTGTCGACGTCCGCCGCCGAGATGACCCGCACCACGTCAGGGCTGCGCAGGTCGACGCGGACGAATTCGGTACGGCCGAGCGGCGGCGTGCCGTCATCCCGGGACGGGGAGGAGGGCGGCACCGTGTCGACGCCGATCACACGGTCGACGTCCGGGTCCGCGGCGAGAGCGCTCGCCACTCGCCGGCCGATATGGCGGGAGACCCCGGTGACGAGCACGTTATGGGCCATCGACGCCTCGCATGGCAGGTGCGCGCTCCGTCCGGCTACTTCTTGTTACGCCGCTGGATGCGCGTCTTCTTGAGCAGCTTGCGGTGCTTCTTCTTGGCCATGCGCTTGCGGCGCTTCTTGATCACAGAGCCCACGGGACCCCCAGGTGAAGGTGGCGGATGTCGGAACCGGCGCGCGAGCGCACACCGGCTCAACAGCCTACCGGCGATCCGCGGTAGATCGCTCCCCAGGGACCCCGCATGGCCGCTGATCAGCGGGCCGCCTCATCCGGCTTCGATGAACGCGTCCCTCAAGTAGTCGTGCACCGCCTGCTCCGGCACTCTGAAGGAACGGCCGACCCTGATGGCCGGCAACTCGCCCGAGTGCACGAGCCGGTACACCGTCATCTTGGACACCCGCATGACAGTGGCCACCTCTGCCACCGTCAGAAACTTCACCTCGCTGAGAGGTCTTTCGCCTGCACCCATCGGACGCCTCTTCCGCACGTGTTTCCGGGTTATCCCCACTGGTGCCATCGCTCACGCACGTGTACTGCTGTCAGCGTAAGTCGGGACTCCGAGTAGGCAAACCCCCCATTTTGCGGCCCCGCTTCGGCAAAATCGGGAAAGTCGCTGGCAGCAGCCGCCCCGCCCCTCGCATCACAATGCTGGAACAGACCAACGCCTTACCCTTCAGCCTCGCCCAGGAACACCGAAAAGTTGGCAAACGGTGAGGCGAGGGATCGGAAAGTGGCTCCGAGATACCCTGATTTGGGGTGCCCGAAAGGCGTTCAAGGCATCGGATCCAGACCGTGGAACGGGAAGACCGCGTTCCTGGTCGCCATGATCGCCCGATCGGTCGCGTCCGCCGGGTCGTATCCCTCGGAGATCTCGCGCCAGGACGCGTCCCGCCCGTCGGTCATCGTCAGCGGCGCCGTCTCCTCCAGCCGCTCCTCGACCAGGGCGCGCCAGCTTCCCGGAGTCGGCGTCCGCGGGTCGACGGGGGCGCCGACCGCCTCCGCGATCAGATGCGTCCACGCCCGCGGCACGACCCGCACGAGTTCGTAACCTCCGCCGCCCACGGCGATCCACCGTCCGCTCGCGGTCTCATGGGCCAGCCCGTGCAGCGCCGCGTAAGCCGTACGCTGGCCGTCCACGCTCAGCATGAGGTTGGCGAGCGGATCGAGCGCGTGGCTGTCGCAGCCCTGCTGCGTCACCAGCACCTCCGGCGCGAACTCGCGCAGCAGCGGCGGCACGACGGCGTGGAAGGCCCGCAGCCAGCCCGCGTCACCGCAACCGGCGGGCAGCGCCACGTTGACCGCGGTGCCCTCCGCCCCCTCGGCGCCCGTCTCCTGCGGAAAGCCCGTTCCCGGGAAGAGCGTGCGCGGGCTCTCGTGCAAGCTGATCGTGAGCACCCGCGGGTCGTCGTAGAACATCGCCTGGACGCCGTCGCCGTGGTGGACGTCGACGTCCACGTAGGCGACCCTGGAGGCGCCCTGGGAAAGCAGCCAGGCGATCGCCACGGCCGGGTCGTTGTAGACGCAGAACCCGCTCGCCGTGGCCGCCATCGCGTGGTGCAGGCCGCCCGCCACGTTGACGGCGTGCTCGGCCTCGCCGCGCCACACCGCGCGTGCCGCCGCCAAGGTCGCCCCGGTCACCAGGGCCGCCGCCTCATGCACGCCGACGAAGGCGGGGTTGTCGTCCGTGCCCAGCCCGTGGCGCAGGTCGGGACGGCCGCTCCTGGAGACCGCCTTGACCGCCTCGATGTAGTCCCGTTTGTGCACGAGCGCCAGTTCGTCGTCGGTGGCCGGGACGCAACCGCCCATTTCGGCGCCGTCCAGCACGCCCAGATCGCGGGCGAGGGCCATGGTGAGCTCGACGCGCACCGGTGCGAGTGGATGACCGGGACCGAAATCGTAGGAAACCAGGGCGTCATCCCAGATGACGCGTACCGCCTGACTCATGACCACGACCGTATCGCGGTCATTCGCTGCGCAGGGCGACCACCGGGTCGAGCCGGCCCGCCCGCCGCGCCGGCGCGACCCCGAAGAAGACGCCGACCACCGCCGAGACCCCGAAGGCGAGGACGATCGACCACCACGTGATCGCGGCCGGCACCGGCGTGACCGCCCCGATCAGCAGCGCCCCGCCCACGCCGAGGACGATGCCGATCGTGCCGCCGATCGTCGTCAGCAGCACGGCCTCGATGAGGAACTGCCCGAGTATGTCCCGCTGACGGGCTCCGAGGGCCTTGCGCAGACCGATCTCCTTGGTGCGCTCCCTCACTCCGACGAGCATGATGTTGGACACACCGACTCCGCCGACCAGCAGCGAGATGCCGGCGATGGCGGCCAGCACCCCGGTGAGCATGCCGAGGACCGTGCCGATCGCGCCGAGGAGCTGCGTCTGGGTGACGGCGGAGAACTTCTCATCCGGGTAGCGGGCCTCCAGCGCGGCCACCACCCGGCCGCGCAGCGGCTCGATCTCGTCGGGTCCGGAGGCGCCGACCGCGACGCCGTTGATCCGGTCGAGCCCGATCAGCCGCTGCGCCGTGGTGACCGGGACGTGCACCTCCTGGTCCCTGGCGACGCCGAAGGTGGAACCGACCGTCTCATATACCCCGACCACCCGGAACCGCACCCCGGCGATCGCCACCTGGCGGCCGACCGGGTCCACGTCGCCGAACAGCTTCCTGGCCACCTCCGCGCCCAGGACGGCCACGCGGCGACGGGTGTCGACATCGGTCCCGCTCAGGTTGCGCCCGCGGTGCAGCGGCCGTTCGAAGATGCCGGGCATGTACTCGTCGGTGCCGGTGATCGTGGCGAACACCTCGGTGCGCCCCACCCGGACGGGCTCGCCGGAGTTCACGGCGACCGTCACCTTCGACGGGTCGCCGACGACGCGCCTCAGATAGGCCACGTCGGCCAGGTCGAGGCGGCTCTGCGTCGGCACGGCGCCCAGCCCCACCTGGCCGGGCACCACCAGGATGATGTTGCTGCCCAGTCCGGCGATCTCCTTCTCGACCGCGTTCTTGGCCCCGGTGCCGATCGCCACCAGGATCACCACCGCCAGCACACCGATGATCACGCCGAGCATGGTGAGCATGGTGCGCAACCGGTTGACCCGGAGTGCCTCCAGCGCCATCCGGAGCGCTTCGGCCGTCCTCACCGTGGGTCACCGTCCCGTTGGCCTCCTCGGTGCCGTTCGTTCCGTTCGTTCCATTCGCTCCGGATGTCCCGCCGGGCCGTACGGGCGGCGGCCGTGTCGAGCTCCACGAGCCCGTCGCGGACGTGGATCTGGCGGCGGGCCCGCGCCGCGACTCCCTGATCGTGGGTCACCAGCACCACCGCGACGCCGCCGTCGACGTTGAGCCGTTCCAGCAGGCCCATCACCTCCTCGCCGTTGCGCGAGTCGAGGTTGCCGGTCGGCTCGTCGGCGAGCAGCACCTCGGGATCGCCGACCAGAGCCCGCGCGATGGCCACCCGCTGCTGCTCGCCGCCGGACATCTGGGACGGGCGATGCCCGAGCCGGTGACCGAGCCCGACCGCTTCCAGCGCGGCCCTCGCCCGCGCCCGCCGCTCCGGCCTCGGTACGCCCCGGTAGACCAGGGGAAGTGCGACGTTGTCCAGCGCCGAGGTGCGGGCCAGCAGGTGGAAGGACTGGAAGACGAAGCCGATCGCCTGGTTGCGCAGCTCGGCCAGCCGGGTGTCGTCGAGGGTGGACACGTCCACCCCGCCCACCCGGAGCACGCCGGACGTCGGCCGGTCGAGACAGCCGAGGAGATGCATGAGCGTGGACTTCCCCGACCCCGACGGCCCCACGATCGCCACGAACTCCCCCTGGTCGATGCACAGGGTGACCCCGCGCAGCGCGTCGACGCGGACGCCGCCGTCGAGCGGATAGGAGCGGACGAGGTCCACGGCCTCGAACGCCGGCGCCGGCCGTGCGGCGGTCATGGGAGGGGCTGGCCGGGGCGGATGGTGTCCGCGGCCCTGACCACGACGCGCTCGCCCGGCGACACCCCGGCGAGGATCTCCACGACCGCGTCGCCCTGCGCGCCCAGCCTGATCACGCGGCGCTCGGCCCTGCCGTCGCGCACCGCCCAGACGATGGCGTCCCGCCCGCTGGTCACGACCGCCGAAGCGGGTACGGCCACCGCGTCGGGGGACTGCCGCACGGTGAGCCGCACCACCGCGCTCATCCCCGGTTTGGGCGCGGGGGCCGCGCCGCCGCCGTCGTAGGCGCCCTCGCCGAGTTCGAGCCGTACGGGATAGCTGACGCCGCCGGTCGCCCCCTGCTTGGGAGAGATGCCGACGCCCACCACCGTGGCGGTGTAGCTCGCGCCGGTCACCGCGTCGAACTCGGCCTGGGCCGGCGTCCCCTTCTTCACGAGCAGCACGTCGGTCTCGTCGACATCTGCCGAGAGTGTGAGCGTGGAGACATCGGTCACCGTGACGATGGCGTCCCCCGCGGCGACCGGCACCCCGGCCGCGATGACACCGCTCGACCGGCCGCTGCCGGGAGCCGTCAGCCGACTACTGAGCGCGCCCAGGTCACCCAGGCCGCCAAGGCCACCCGCGCCGCCGAGCGCGCCCAGGCCGCCGAGGCCCGCCGCACCGCCGGAGGAGGGACCCCCGAGCGTGACCACTCCGCCGAACGGCGCCCTGACGACCAGGGCGTCCACGGTCCGCCTGGCGGCCAGTACGGCGGCCCTGGTCTGCGACCGCGAGGCCTCCTGCAGGGACGACATGGACGCCGTCAGCCCACTCAGGCCCGACCGCAACTGGCCGGTCAGCTGCGTGGTCAGCCGGCCGGTCACCTGTGAGAGCACCTGATTGAGTGACCGGTTGAGCGACCGGTTGAGGTTCGCGACCACCTGATCGAGCGCCCGCCGCTGGTCCCGCTGCCGCGCCTGCGCCTCGTCGATCGCGGACAGCAGGGCGGCCCTGATCGCGGGGTCGTCTATCGCCTTCGTCGCCTTCCTGGCCCTGGCGAAGCCCTGTGCGACCTGCGAGTCCAGGGACGTGGAGGTCAGGTTCAGGCTCGGCGGGCTCACGGCTGCCGATCCGAGTCCGGAGGGCGGGCCGGACCCGCCGGGCACACCGGCCATGGAGATCGGCCGGGCTGCCTTCCTGTCGGCCTTCTTGGCCTCGGCGAGATGCTCTCGCGCCTGAGGTGAGCTGATCCGCGCCAGGATCTGGCCCTTCTTCACCGTGTCGCCGTCCTGGACGTAGATCGCGGCGACGGTGCCCGCGACCGGGGCCGTCATGGTGGCTGCGGCCCGCGCGACGACGGTCGCCGGCGCCTCGACGACCTCACTGACCGGCGCACGGGCGACCGTGCCGATCTGCGCTCTGGCCGGCTCAGCGGAGGTGCAGCCGGCGACCAGGACAATCGGAACGGCGAGCAACGGGAGAAGCCCGCGACGAAATGTCACCGGCCCATCGTAAAGGGACGGTCAAGCCGCCTTTCCGGGAGACCGGCTGACGGTCTGGCCTGTCAGCCGGAGGCGAGCCGGCGGCTGCGGTCGCGAGCGGCCTCGATGGCGTCGAGGAACGCCGCGCGCACGCGGTGCCGTTCGAGTTCGGCGATGGCGGAGATCGTGGTGCCACCGGGCGAGGTCACGGCCTCACGCAGGATCACCGGGTGCTCCCCCGAGTCGCGCAGCATGATCGCCGCACCGACGATCGACTGCGTGACCATGTCGAGCGCGGCGGCGCGGGGCATGCCCAGCAGGATGCCCGCGTCGACCATGGCCTCGACCAGGTAGAAGAAGTACGCCGGCCCGCTGCCGGACAGCGCGGTGGCCGCGTCCTGCTGCGATTCCGGGATGCGCAGCACCTTGCCGACCGGGCTGAGCAGCGCCTCCGTGCGCTTCAGGTGCTCCTCTGACGCGTACGAGCCAGCCGAGATGACGCTCATGGCCTCGTCGACCAGAACCGGGGTGTTGGACATGACCCGGACGACCGGGACCTGCCCGTCCAGTCGGGACTCGACGAACCCGGTCGTGATGCCGGCGGCCACGGAGATCACCAGCCGGTCGGCCGGCACGTACGGCGCGATCTCGGCCAGCAGCGTCTGCATGTCCTGCGGCTTGACCGCCAGGATGAGCGTCTCGGCGCCCTTGGCGGCCTCGGCGTTGTCCGCCACCGCCACGCCGTACCGCTCACGCAGCGCGTCGGCCCGGTCCGGCCGGCGTGCCGTCGCTATGATCTGCTCGGGCCTGAACCCGGCGCGCAGCAGCCCCGAGAGCAGGGCCTCACCCATCTTGCCGGTCCCGAGAATCGCGATCATGCATCTACCTCTTCATGGAGATCTTCCTCGCGGCCTGCCGAGCCCCCTGGCTAACCCGCCGACGAGCCCATCGAGCTTACCGCCCGCGTGACGGAGCGGCCGTGCTCGAGTTGCGGTTTCGCAACCGACTGGGCGTCGTTGCCGACTCTTACTGTCTCTGTCAGGAATGATCGCTCGATGGCGCCGTAAGCCGGTTCCAACGAGGAGCCGCCCGCGCTGAAGGGGTAACCAGGTGAAAAAGATCCTCATCGCGCTGGCCACAGCCGGCCTGGGGCTGAGCGGAGCACTGGTCGCCGGACCCGCGACCGCCGATGCGCCCGCGGCCCCCGAATACACCCCGCCGCCTCTCCAATGGGCGCAGTGCGAGGACCTCCCGGCGGGCATCGAGTGCGCGATGGTCGAGGTCCCGATGGACTACCACCGGCCACGCGGCCAGAAAATCAAGATCGCGGTATCGCGTAAGAAGGCGACCGACACGGCCCGCTACCAGGGCGCTCTGCTGTTCAACCCGGGCGGTCCCGGCGGCAGCGGCCTGGCCTACCCGGCAGTCATGGGGGCGCGGCTCGGCGCCGATCTGGCCGCGCGGTACGACCTGATCGGCTTCGACCCGCGCGGCGTCGGCGCCAGCGAACCGTCGCTCAGTTGCGACCCGCACTACTCCGACCCTGTGCGGCCCGACTACGTGCCGGCGAACCCGCCGGAGGAACTCGCCTGGGCCGAACGGGCGCGCGGCTACGCCGCGGCGTGCGGCGAGAAGTACGGCGATCTGCTCAAGCACATGTCCACGACCGACGCGGCCATGGACATGGACCAGATCCGCAAGGCGCTCGGCCAGCGGCAGATCAGCTACGTCGGCTACTCCTACGGCACCTACCTCGGCGCCACCTACGCCACGCTGTTCCCGGGCAGGGTACGCCGCCTGGTCCTGGACAGCATCGTCAATCCCAAGCGGATCTGGTACGGCCACAACATCGACCAGAACCACGCCTTCGAGGCCCGGGCCAAGGAATTCTTCGCCTGGATCGCCAAGTACGACGACACCTACCACCTGGGCACGACGGCCGCCGACGTGGAGAATGCCTACTACGCCGCCCGCGCCAAGCTGAAGGCGACCCCCGCCGAGGGCAAGGTCGGTCCGGACGAACTCGACGACACGTTCCTCGCCGGCGGCTACCTCAAGAGCCGCTGGCCACGCCTCGCCGAGGCGCTCGCGAAGTACGCCACGGCGGGTGAGACGGACGCGCTGCTCAGCGCCTTCGGCGTCTACGGCGACAACAGCGGCGACGACAACACACTGGCGGTCTACTCCGCCGTCGAGTGCTCCGACGCCCGCTGGCCGCGCGACTGGACCACCTGGCACACCGACTGGTCGCGCTCCTACCGTACGGCGCCCTTCCTGAGCTGGGGGAACGCCTGGTTCAACGCCCAGTGCGCGTTCTGGCCGGTGCACGGGCGCGAGCAGCGGATCGACGGCCGGTCGGTCAAGGACGCACTGTTCTTCCAGGACACCAAGGACGCGGCAACGCCGTACCAGGGCGGGCTCGAGATGCACAAGCTGTTCCCGACCTCGCGCCTGGTGGTGATGGACGGCGGCGGCAACCACGGCCTGACCGGTCGCGGCGACGCCTGCGTCGACGACATCTGGAAGGCGTACCTGACCGACGGCACGCTGCCCGCGAGCCGGCCGGGGCCGGACGCGCACTGCGCGCCGTTCCCCGACCCGGTGCCGCCGTCCGTGGCCGCGACGCTCAAGTCCGCGGCCCCGCAGCAGCACGACGACTGGGTGCCGGGCGAGCGCTGACGTCCCACCCGTCATTGAGAGCACCCGGCATTCAGAGCACCCGGCCCGCCGCCTCGCGGGCCGGGCATCGGTGAACCCGGCCGACACGGTGACCGTTTCAGGGATATGAGAACCTTCTGGCTCGTCGCACTCCTGTTCATGGCCGCCGCCTGTGGAGACCCCTCGTCCACATCGGCGTCGGGATCGGCGTCCGGGTCGGGTGGACCCGACGAGCCGGTCGGCGTACCGGCCAGTACGGCCACTCCGAGCGGTTCGCCGTCCCCCGTCACCCCGATGGGGCACACCCTCAACACTCACAAGGTGCCGTGGGTCAGCGCGACTCCCTCTGGGGACGGGCGATCGCTTGACGTCGTCTGGTGGTCGGGCGTCGAGCCGTGCAACGTGCTCGACCGGGTCGAGGTCGACGAACGGGCGGACAAGGTGGTCGTCACGCTTTACGAGGGTCAGGACCCGCGCTCGCCCGACGCGGTCTGCATTCTCATCGCGATCCAGAAGACGACCAAGGTCGAGTTGCGCGCCCCGTTGGCCGGCCGGAAGATCGTTGACGGTGCGGCGAGTTGAGCCCCGCACCCAGACTGAGCCGAGGCTTGAACCGCGACTTGAACCGCGATGCCGCCGCCTCCGTACTTAGGGGTATGCGTACCATCCACGGCATCACCACGACCACGGTCGCCGGTGCGGCCATCGCGGCGGTCGTCACCGCTGTCCTCACCGTGACGACCGCCTCCGGGGCGCTGGGCGCTCCCGGCCGCATCTCGCCCTCGGCCCCGCCCGGCCCGGTCGCCCCCGCGGTGGGGCCCTCGTCCCCCGCGGATGCCGGCCCGGTGAAACCGCACGGGCGCACGCTGGGCACGCACAAGGTGCGATGGCGCAGCATCAAGCCCGTCGCCCACGGCAGGAAACTGCGGATCACCTGGTGGTCGGGGGTCGCTCCGTGCACCGTGCTCGACCGCGTCAAGACGAAGGAGACGGCCAGGAAGGTGGTCGTCACCCTCTACGAGGGCACCGATCCGGCCGCCAAGGACACGATGTGCATCTCGATGGCCATCAAGAAGTCCACCACCGTGAAGCTGCGCGCCCCGCTCGGCAAGCGGAAGATCGTCGACGGCGCCGAACCTCAACCCAAGCCCAAGCCAACACCAGAGCCAACACCCCCCGCGTGATCTTGTAATTACTCGCAGAGATGGTCACTGACCTGCACAAACCCCACCCGAGATCTTGCACTTGCTTGCACAGAAGGCTGATGACCTGCGCCATCCCTCTTCGTGATCTTGCAGAAAATCACATGAAACCCCCTGGACCAGGGGCTTCACCATTCGCGATCTCGCACCTGCGAGGTCGCGAATGTCGTTTTTCACGGCGGCATCGGGCCGGGGGGCGGAATGAGGTCGCGCGACTCGAGGTTGAGTCCAGTAGGCTCAAGTCGTTTGACAAAGACTCGTTGGCAACACAAGATTGAGCCCGACCGACTCAACTTTGATTACAAGGACGTACTCATGGCACGTGCGGTAGGTATCGACCTGGGGACGACCAACTCCGTCGTCTCGATCCTCGAGGGCGGCGAGCCCACGGTCATCGCGAACGCGCAGGGCTCGCGGACCACACCGTCCGTAGTCGCGTTCGCAAAGAACGGTGAGGTCCTGGTCGGCGAGGTCGCCAAGCGGCAGGCGGTGACCAACGTGGACCGGACGATCCGCTCGGTCAAGCGCGAGATGGGCACCAACTGGTCCGTCGAGATCGACGGCAAGAAATTCACACCTCAGCAGATCAGCGCGTTCGTCCTGCAGAAGCTCAAGCAGGACGCGGAGGCCTATCTGGGCGAGAAGATCACCGACGCGGTGATCACCGTTCCGGCGTACTTCAATGACGCCCAGCGGCAGGCCACCAAGGAAGGCGGCCAGATCGCGGGCCTGAACGTGCTCCGGATCATCAACGAGCCCACCTCCGCCGCCCTGGCGTACGGCCTCGACAAGGAGCAGGACCAGACAATCCTCGTCTTCGACCTCGGCGGCGGCACCTTCGACGTGTCGCTGCTCGACGTCGGCCAGGAGGACGGCCACGGCTTCGTCGAGGTGAAGGCCACCAGCGGCGACAACCACCTGGGCGGCGACGACTGGGACCAGCGCGTCGTCGACGAGCTGGTGACCCGCTTCAAGAACGCGCACGGCGTGGACCTGTCCAAGGACAAGATGGCCCTCCAGCGCCTGCGTGAGGCGGCGGAGAAGGCCAAGATCGAGCTGTCCGCGCAGACCGAGACCACGATCAACCTGCCCTACATCACCGCCTCCGCCGAGGGCCCGCTACACCTCGAGGAGAAGCTGACCCGAGCCGAGTTCCAGCGGATCACCGCCGACCTGATCGAGCGCTGCAAGGGCCCGTTCAACCAGGTGATCAAGGACGCCGGCGTCAAGGTCTCCGACATCGCCCACGTGGTGCTGGTCGGCGGCTCGACCCGCATGCCGGCCGTGACCGAGTTGGTGAAGGAGCTGACCGGCGGCAAGGAGCCCAACAAGGGCGTCAACCCGGACGAGGTCGTCGCCATCGGCGCCGCGCTCCAGGCCGGCGTGCTCAAGGGCGAGGTCAAGGACGTCCTGCTGCTCGACGTCACCCCGCTCAGCCTCGGCATCGAGACCAAGGGCGGCATCTTCACGAAGATCATTGAGCGTAACACCACGATCCCGACCAAGCGGTCGGAGGTCTTCACCACGGCGGAGGACAACCAGCCGTCGGTGCAGATCCAGGTGTACCAGGGCGAGCGTGAAATCGCCTCGTACAACAAGAAGCTGGCGACCTTCGAGCTGACCGGCATCGCGCCGGCACCCCGTGGCATCCCGCAGATCGAGGTCACCTTCGACATCGACGCGAACGGCATCGTCAACGTCTCCGCGAAGGACCTCGGCACCGGCAAGGAGCAGTCGATGACCATCACCGGCGGCTCGGCGCTGCCGAAGGATGACATCGACCGCATGATGCGCGAGGCGGAGTCCTACGCCGAGGAGGACAAGCAGCGCCGCGAGGATGCCGAGGTCCGCAACAACGCCGACGCGCTGGCCTACCAGACGGAGAAGTTCCTCCGGGAGAACGACGACAAGATCCCGTCCGACGTGAAGACCGAGGTCAACGACTCGCTCGCCGAGCTCAAGAAGGCGCTGGAGGGCACCGACACGGCCGCCATCCGCACCTCGGCCGAGAAGCTCGCGACCGTCAGCCAGAAGATGGGCTCGGCCATCTACGCCCAGTCCCAGGCCGCGAGCAGCGGCGACGGGGCGCCGGCGGCCGACGCTCAGCAGGGCAGGGCCGATGAGGACGTGGTCGAGGCGGAGATCGTCGATGACGAGCCGAAGCAGGAGGGCGGCAGCAAGTGACCCCGCGTGAGAACGGTTCCGAGGAGGGGCCGGTGATCCGCGACAATCGCAAGATCGACCCGGAGACGGGGAAGGTCCGCGAGTCCGCCGACACGCCCGCTGAGAACACGCCCACTGAGAACAGGGCCGCCGGGCAGGAGCCCGGTGAGGAAACGCGGGCCACGGCCCAGGCGGACGCCCAGATGTCGGGTCTCCTCGCCGAGCGCACGGCCGATCTGCAGCGCCTGCAGGCGGAGTACAGCAACTACCGCAAGCGGGTCGAACGGGATCGGGTCGCCGTCAGAGAGCAGGCCACCGCGAGCGTGCTCGCCGAACTCCTGCCGGTGCTCGACGACATCGGCCGGGCTCGCGACCACGGCGAGCTCACCGGAGGTTTCGCCAAGGTGAGCGAGTCGCTGGAGGCGATACTCGGCAAGCTGGGGCTGAGCCCGTACGGCACGAAGGGCGACCCGTTCGACCCGGAGGTGCACGAGGCGCTGATGCACAGCTACTCGTCGGAGGTGACCGAGCCGACGTGCGTCGAGGTCCTCCAGCTCGGATACCGGGCCGGTGACCGCATCCTGCGCCCGGCCCGTGTGGCCGTCGCGGAACCCCCTGAAGGCGAAGCTCCCGGCGGCGCAGCGGAGGCGGCCGGATCGACCGAATCAGCGGAACCCGGCGCGTCCGGCGCTCCGGACGAGAACTGAACACGATGACTCTCCCCCGATCGGCGAAGATCGGGGGAGACAGTCGAGAAACCCGTGCGAAGGATGCGATAGATGAGCACCAAGGACTACTTGGAGAAGGACTACTACGCCGTCCTTGGTGTGCCCAAGAACGCGACGCCTGAGGACATCAAGAAGGCGTACCGGAAGCTCGCCAGGCAGTACCATCCCGACGCCAACCCCGGGAACAAGGAGGCCGAGGAGAAGTTCAAGGGGGTCTCCGAGGCCTACGACGTGCTCTCGGACGCCAAGCGACGCAAGGAGTACGACGAGGCCCGCACGCTGTTCGGTTCGGGCGCCGGTGGCTTCGCCGGAACGGGAGGTCACCGGGGCGGGGGCTTCAACTTCGATCTCGGGGACCTGTTCTCCGGCGGGACCGGCGGTAGCGGCGACCGGATCGGCGACCTGTTCGGTGGGCTTTTCAACCGGGGCGGCGGTGCGCGTACGACCACCACAAGCAGGCCCAGGCGCGGCCAGGACATCGAGTCGGAGGTCACGCTCGCGTTCGGCGAGGCCGTCGACGGAACCACGGTGTCCCTCCGGTTGACCACTGCGGCGGCCTGCCCCGCGTGCTCCGGAACCGGGGCCAAGGCCGGCACCACGCCAAGGGTCTGCCCGACGTGTGAGGGCACCGGGGCCGCCAGCCGCAACCTCGGCAACTTCGCCTTCTCCGAACCCTGCCGCGACTGCCGCGGCCGGGGCCTCCTGGTCGACGATCCCTGTCCTGTTTGCGAAGGCAGCGGTCGCGGCAAGAGCACCCGCACCATTCAGGCCCGCATTCCGGCGGGCGTGGGCGACGGCCAGCGCATCCGGGTCAAGGGCAAGGGCGCGCCGGGGGAGAACGGTGGTCCGGCCGGCGACCTGTACGTGCTGGTCCACGTGAAACCGCACCGGGTGTTCGGCCGCAGCGGCGAGAACCTGACGGTGAACGTCCCGGTCACGTTCCCGGAGGCCGCGCTGGGCGCCGAGATCAAGGTGCCGACGCTCAAGGGTATGCCGGTCACCCTGCGCATCCCCGAGGGCACTCCCAACGGACGGACCTTCCGGGTGCGGGGCCGAGGCACCGCACGCAAGGACGGGACCAAGGGCGACCTGCTGGTCACCGTCCAGGTCGCCGTGCCGCAGCACCTCGACGACAAGGCCCGCTCGGCGCTGGAGGAGTTCCGGGACGCGACTGAGGGCGCCGATCTCCGCGAAGAGTTGATCAAGCAGGCCAGAAGCGAGTGAGCCGATGGATGCGAAGTTCTTCGATCTGTCCGACGACACCCCCGTCTATGTCATCTCGGTAGCCGCCCAGCTCTCCGGGCTGCATCCGCAGACCCTCCGCCAGTACGACCGGCTCGGCCTCGTCAGCCCCGACCGTACGGCGGGCCGCGGCCGGCTCTACTCCACCCGGGACATCCTGCTGCTCCGCGAGGTCCAGAGGCTGTCCCAGGAGCACGGCATAAACCTCGCCGGCATCAAGCGAATCCTCGAGCTCGAGACTGAGAACATGCGGCTGCGTGAGGAGGTCACCCGACTCAGGGGCGAGGTCACCATGATGCGCGCCATCGTGCGCTACGAACTACCACCGGCCTGACGTCCGCGAATCGAGGGGATCGCAACATGGATTACAAGCTGACGCAGAAGAGCCAGGAGGCCCTGTCCGGGGCCGTCCGGCGCGCCGCGGCGGACGGCAACCCGGAGGTGGCGCCCGCTCATCTGCTCGCGACCCTGCTGACCCAGACCGGCGGCGTCGCCGTACCGCTACTGGACGCGGTCGGCGCCGACTGGAAGCGGCTGCGGACGCGGGTGGAGGAAATGCTCGGCAGGTTGCCGAAGGCCCAGGGCGCCACGGTGAGCGCCCCGTCGAGCTCGCGCCAACTCCTCACGGCATTGAACACCGCCGCCCAGCGTGCCAGGCAGCTCGAGGACGAGTACGTCTCGACCGAGCACCTGCTGGTCGGGCTCGCGACCGACGGCGGCCAGGTAGCGGAGTTGCTCAGGGCCGAGGGGGCCGGCCCGGACGCACTGCTCGAGGCGTTCGAGAAGGTACGCGGCCATGCCAGGGTGACCAGTGAGACTCCGGAGGACACCTACCAGGCCCTGGAGAAGTACGGCGTCGACCTCACGGAACGGGCGAGGTCGGGCAAGCTCGACCCGGTGATCGGCCGGGACAGCGAGATCCGCCGCGTCGTCCAGGTGCTGTCACGCCGCACCAAGAACAACCCCGTGCTGATCGGCGAGCCGGGCGTCGGCAAGACCGCCGTGGTCGAGGGCCTGGCCCAGCGGATCGTGGCCGGCGACGTGCCGGAGAGCCTCAGGAACAAGCGACTGGTCGCTCTCGACCTCGGCGCGATGGTCGCCGGCGCGAAGTACCGCGGCGAGTTCGAGGAGCGCCTCAAGGCGGTGCTCAACGAGATCAAGAAGAGTGACGGCCAGATCGTCACGTTCATCGACGAGTTGCACACGGTGGTGGGTGCCGGCGCGGCCGAGGGTGCGATGGACGCGGGCAACATGCTGAAGCCCATGCTGGCCCGCGGTGAGCTGCGCATGATCGGCGCGACCACGCTCGACGAGTACCGCGAGCGCATCGAGAAGGACCCGGCGCTGGAGCGGCGGTTCCAGCAGGTCTACGTCGGCGAGCCGACGGTCGAGGACACGATCGCGATCCTGCGCGGTCTCAAGGGGCGCTACGAGGCGCACCACCAGGTGCAGATCTCCGACAGCGCGCTGGTGGCCGCCGCTACGCTGTCCGACCGGTACGTCACCGCACGGTTCCTCCCGGACAAGGCGATCGACCTGGTCGACGAGTCGATGTCACGACTGCGCATGGAGATCGACTCGCGACCCGTGGAGATCGACCAGCTCCAGCGAAGCGTCGACCGCCTCAAGATGGAGGAGCTCGCGCTCACCAAGGAGACCGACGAAGCGAGCCGTCAGCGCCTGGAGAAGCTCCGCGAGGAGCTGGCCAACCAGCAGGAGGAGCTGAACGGCCTGGTGCACCGCTGGGAGCGGGAGAAGGCCGGGCTCAACAAGGTCGGCGAGTTGAAGAAGCAGCTCGACGAGGCACGCGGCGCGGCCGAGCGGGCGCAGCGCGACGGCGACTTCGAGGCTGCCTCCCGACTGATGTACGGCGAGGTGCCACGGCTGGAGAAGGAACTCGCGGAGGCCACCGAACTCGCGGAGAATAGGGGGGCGGCGGAGGCCGAGCCCGAACCCATGGTCAAGGAGGAGGTCGGCCCCGACGACATCGCGGAAGTGATCTCGTCGTGGACCGGGATCCCCGCCGGCCGCCTACTGGAGGGCGAGACCGCCAAGCTGCTCCGGATGGAGGATGAGCTGGGCAGACGCCTGATCGGCCAGCAGCAGGCCGTTCAGGCCGTCTCCAACGCGGTGCGTCGGGCCCGGGCCGGCATCGCCGACCCCGACCGCCCGACCGGCTCGTTCCTCTTCCTCGGCCCGACCGGCGTCGGCAAGACCGAGCTGGCCAAGGCGCTCGCGGAGTTCCTGTTCGACGACGAGCGGGCGATGACCCGGATCGACATGAGCGAGTACGGCGAGAAGCACAGCGTCGCGCGGCTCGTCGGGGCGCCACCCGGATATGTCGGTTATGAGGAGGGTGGCCAGCTCACCGAGGCCGTCCGCCGCAGGCCGTACACCGTAGTGCTCCTCGATGAGATCGAGAAGGCACACCCGGAGGTCTTCGACATCCTCCTGCAGGTGCTCGACGACGGCCGGCTAACCGACGGCCAGGGCCGTACGGTCGACTTCCGCAACGCGATCCTGATCCTCACCTCCAACATCGGCTCGCAGTTCCTCGTCGATCCAAAGCTGGAGACCGAAGCCAGGCGCGAGGCCGTGATGGCCGCGGTCCGCGGGGCGTTCAAACCGGAGTTCCTCAACCGGCTCGACGATGTCATCCTGTTCGACACGCTTGGCACCGAGGAACTGTCCCAGATCGTGGACCTGCAGGTCTCCCGGCTCGCCGCGAGGCTGGCCGACCGGCGGCTGACGCTGACCGTGACGCCCGCAGCCTGCGACTGGCTGGCGCTGACGGGCTACGACCCGCTGTACGGCGCCCGCCCGCTGCGGCGGCTGATCCAGTCCGCGATCGGGGACAAGCTCGCCAAGGAGTTGTTGTCGGGAGCGATCCGCGACGGCGACGAGGTAATAGTCGACTCTGATCCGGCAGGTGACACGCTCAGCATCCGGGCCGTTCGGTAAGGTCTTCGCCACCATTACGGCAAGCCGACCCCGCCCAATCCCCCCGCTGCTACTTTCGGCGTTCGTTGGACTACCCAAAGCGATCAGGGGGACGTGGATGTCCAGGACGACACGAAGTAGACGAGGGCGGTGCATCGCGCTGGCGGCGGTGACCGCGGGGGTGAGCTGGCTCACAACCGGCCCGGCGATGGCGGGACCGGCGTCGGCGGCAGGCGACGGTGCGACCGCTGCCCTCGTCTGCGGGTCGGAGTCAGGCAGCAAGCAGGCGGCGAGCAACCCGACCAGCCTCACCCCGGACGGGCTCACCCTGCACGAGCTCACCCCGAGCGACCTCACCACCCTCGCCCCGGCCGCCGGGGTGCTGAGCATCACCGACGCCGCCGGCGCAGCGGCGGGCCAGGGCATGCGTTCGCTCCCCGATCGGCCCGCCACCACACTCCCTGCCGGGATCACACCGGCTTCCCCGACGCTCAAAGACCTGACTCCCGCCGGTGGCACCGCCGTCCTCCCAGCGGCGAGGGCCGGGGTCATGCCGATCCTCGCCGCGGCGCCCAGCCGTCCGGCCGTTTCCAACGCAGTCTGCCTGCCGGCCACCCCCATGTCCGCGATCCAGCGTCACCCGCGCCCGCACAATCGCGTGCACCCCATGACCGAGACGAACCCGGAACGGCACCGGCACCCGAATCCGGGCCGGCCACAGGCGCCGGACAGATCACAGACGCAGACGGGCGCCAACGCGGCCGGTCCCGTGAGCACGACCGATGCCCGGACTCCGGCCGGGGCCGCCAACCGGCCGCACGGACGCACAGAGGGACGCCGTCACAAGGCGGACGCGCGTACAGCGGGGGCACTGCCTGGGCAGGCGCAGGACCGCCCGCGCCGCAGGAACCGGGGCGGACATTCGCAGCCTGAGACGATGCGCCCGCACCAGCAGGGGGGCGTGAACCAGGCCCAGGACACCGGCGGGCAGCGGAACGCAACCCGGCCCGCCCCGCGGCAGGCACGCCCCGCCCAGCCGGGCACGGTCCGGCCGGGTACGGCCCAGACCCCCGCGCAAACGGGCGCGGCCCAGCCGGGTACGGCCCAGCCCCCCGCGCAAACGGGCGCGGCCCAGCCGGGCGCCGCTCACAACAAGCGACAGCGCCGCCACCAACCGAACGGACAGACGGGACACACGGCACCTGCCTCCACCTCGACATCCTCCGGCTCGGCGCCGGCACCGCGCCGGGTCAAGCGCGAGGGCAGGGTGCAGGAGAGCAGGATGCATGAGGGCCGGGTGTACCCGAAGGCGGTGACGGAGCAGCTGGGCACCGCGTCATCGACCCCCGGCGACATCACCACTCCCGCCCTGGCGTCGGCCACCGCGACGGGCTCCTTGGCCGACCTCGCCGGCGCAGCCGGCCGGAAGCTCCTCCCCTAGTCCAACTCCAACCGAACGCAAGCAGAATGAAAGGGGCCGTTTCACACGGCCCCTTTCGTATGCCCCTACCTGTCTGCTCCCTCGCAACGGTCAGCAGAGCAGGGCGTCGAGGTCATCCTCGGGCAGGCCGAGATCGACCCGAATGCGGTAACGGGCGCGCAGCAGGGCCTCCCTGATCGTGATTCCGGAGGGGCAGGCCAGCACCCCCTCGGTCGCCCACTCAAGGGCGGCGTCCAGGTCGTCGTAGGCCGCCAACGTCTCGGCGACGGTGAGCGCGGTGGCCGGATTCCAGCCGCCGGCCCTGACCTCGGCGATCACTTTCCGGGCTTCCTCGGCGTGACCCAGCTCGAACAGGGTGTCCGCGACCCCGGCACGGGGATCGACCGAGACCTCTCCCCCGTCTTCGATCGCGCCGCGGAACCGGTCGAGGGCGATCTCGGGCCGACCTGCCTGACGCCACTCCTCGGCGGCGAGGACGAGGATCGCCGCCCTCGACATCTCACCGGACTCGTATCCCTGCGCCAGCGCGTCGAGCCGACTTGCGAGGGCACCATGGTCATCGAGCAGCAAGGCCTGGTCGAGCAGTCGGTCCACCTGCTCCCGCGTCACGTGTGCCACACAGCCGAGGCTACCCAGGTGGGTCCATCTTCGCAGGACAACGGCAGGCATTCACGAAGCAACGGTTAGTACACGTTCGACAGCGCATCGTGTTCCATCACAGCTAACCGGGCATATTGCCCACGCCTGTCCCACCGTACGAGCCCGGCGAGGAGCGATATGCGATGTCCAAGCGAGTGATCCTGGCCCTCGCTTCCGCAGCGGTGCTGTCCGCCGTGCTCCCCGGCGTGGCCGGTTATGTGACGGCCCAGTTCCAGGCCCTCGATCGGGCACGGGAGGAGCTCGCCCGTCTCCGGACCCAACTGCGCATGATGGAGTTGACGATCGAGCCGGCGGCCGCGCAGCGGTGCCGGGACGGCGAGTCCGCCGGCCGCCGCCACCGCCAGGAAGAGAACAGCATGCAGGTCCCGACGCCCCCGCGGACGGACAGTCGGCCCTGGCAGGACGCGGCATACGATCGGACGGTCGGAGCGCCCTCCACGTGGAGCTCGCTCGTCGGTCCCACCCTCATGGCGAAGTCCGTACCGGAGCGGCCGCGTCCCCAGCCTGGCGGCGGGCCCGGCTGCTCGGTGGTCGGGGCGTACCTCGCTCAGCTCGGATTCGGCGCTTCCGCGTCCCGCAACTGCCGCGAGAGGTAACCCCGCACCAGTTGCTTCGCCTCGGCGACGATCTCCGGTGCGCCGTCGGGATCATGACGGAAGGCGAGCTTCAGCACGGCGTCCCCAGCCTCGACGGCGACGAGAATGGCACGGTCCAGCTCTTCGCTGTCCACGAGTCCGAACTCGGCGAGCAGTAACGCACGGAGGCGCCCGGCGATCACCGTGTTGTTGTCGGCCACCGAGTCGAGGAGGTTGAGATCGAAGACGTCACCGAAGTGGAGTGAGCGAAAGCCGGGAACATCCCGGTGCATCTCGACGTACTCGTCGATGATCGCGTCCACCGCGTCCCACCATCCGGCGTAGTCCTCGTTGATGAAGCGGCGCCCCACCCTCGCGACGAACATCTCGACGTTGCGCCTCGTCAGGGCGTCACTGAGGGCCCGCTTGTCCGGAAAGAACTGATAGACCGAGCCGACCGCGACTCCGGCCCGCTCGGCGACCCGGGTGGTGGTCAGCGCCTCGTAACCGACCTCGTCGAGCAGTTCCGCACACGCGTCGAGCATCCGCTCCACCCTCCGCGCACTGCGGCGCTGGGAGGGCCGGCGACGCAAGGGATCTACCGTTCGCTGACTTTCCTTAACAGGCTGGCTTGACACCCATCTATCTTGCCCCCTTGGCCCCGCCTCGGTCAGCGCTTATCCGTCAGCGGCGGAATTCGCCGCCGATCGCGTCGCCGACAACCCGGTGCAGCCCCGCAGCGCCCGATAGTTGTCCAGCGCCTGCCGCCTGGCGTCCCCCGTCAGCGGGATCGGAACGCCCCCGTTGATGCGAGCCGGCGTCCACTGGTCGCTCAGCACCTTGCGGCCGTTGATCCGCAGGGTCAGCACGCCGGTCGCACCCGTCTCCGGCCCCCAGTTGTAGAAGGCGAAGTTGCCCAGGCCGTAGTGGACATAGGCCTGGCCGGAATAGCCGCCGCCGAGCAGGACGTGCGCATGGCCGCCCACGATCACATCGGCGCCCGCCTGGATGAGCTTGTCCGCCAGACTGCGCTGGACAGGGGTGGGGCATTTGACCAACTCCGTCCCCCAATGCAGGAAGACGATGACCGTGTCGGAGTTCTTGCGTGCCTGCCGTACCACGCGGACGAGGCGAGTCTCGTCCTTGGCAGAGGCGAGGCCCGCCTTGTCCGGCCCCGCCGTCCAGGACTGGATGAACTCCGAGTCGAGCACCTGGGTGGCGCCGATGATCGACACTCGGTTGCCCTTCACCGTCGCCCGGAACGGGCGGTAGGCCTCGGTGTCGTTCTTACCGACGCCGATCACCGGGAACCGGGTCTTCTTGATCGCGGCGAGCGTGTCGGCGAGGCCGCTCTCCATGTAGTCCATGCCGTGGTTGTTGGCCATGGTCACGACGTCGACCCCGGCAGCCTTCAACGCGGTGAAGGCCGTTGCGGGCGCCCGGAACGTGTACTGCTTCCCGGGGGCCGGGGTCCCGGCGGTGGTGATGGCCGTCTCGAGGTTGAGTGCCGTGAGATCCGATTTGCGCAGGACCGCGGCGATCGGGCCGAGGGCCGTACGCGGGTCGCGGTCGAGCCGGGCGCGCAGGACGCCCTCGAAGTGCACATCGCCGGCGAACGAGATCGTGTACGGCTGAGGCCGCGGCTTGGGGGACGACGGGGCGCTGGTCGCTCGCTGCTCCACGGGGGTGGGCGTCGGCTCCCCTTCGGCGGCGGTGCATCCGGCGGAGAGGAGGAGGGCGAGAAGGGTCACGGCAAGGGGCTCACGTCTCACGGCACCCGAGCATGCCATCTCCGGGTCACGACCTGCTCTCACCGGCGGGGCGCAGAAAACTTGGTTATTTCCTTTACTTGAACTGTTCAGGTTTACTGCTAACGTGGACGTGTGCAGGACACCGACCGACTCAGACAGGCAGGGCTTCGGGTGACCGCCGCCCGGCTGGCGATCTTGCAGACCGTACGTGAGGGCGACCATCTCGATGTGGACGCCATCCACCGCGGCGTGTGTCGACGCGTCGGGCAGGTGTCCCTGCAGGCTGTCTATGACTCACTGAGCGCACTGCAACGCGGTGGACTGCTTCGCCGGATCGAGCCGGCGGGAAGCCCGACGCGGTACGAGACACGGGTGGGCGACAACCATCACCATCTCGTCTGCCGTCAGTGCGCGAGGGTCACGGACGTCGACTGTGCGGTCGGACACGCGCCCTGCCTCGAGCCGGCACACGACGCCGGATACCTGATCGACGAGGCAGACGTCATCTATTGGGGCCTTTGCCCCGATTGTCAGCTCACCAGCCCCCTTCCAGCCGATTCGGCATCGGCCGGATCCCTGTCACCGCACGAGACCCGGAGGACGGCTCTATGACGGACAGGCCCGGCCTGCCGGGCCCGTCCTGATCGCCTTGCTGGCGACGAATGAGCACGAACGATCGCAAGAGGAGCGAACTTTGGCTGCGAACAACCAGAAACCGTTGACCACCGTCGCCGGCGCACCGGTTCCCGACAACCAGAACTCCCTGACCGCCGGCCCCCGCGGCCCGATGCTCCTACAGGACGTCTGGTTCCTGGAGAAGCTCGCCCACTTCGACCGCGAGGTCATCCCCGAGCGCCGGATGCACGCGAAGGGTTCGGGCGCGTTCGGCACCTTCACGGTGACCAACGACATCACGCAGTACACCTGCGCCAAGATCTTCTCAGAGGTCGGCAAGCAGACCGAGATGTTCGCCCGCTTCTCGACCGTCGCCGGCGAGCGGGGTGCGGCCGACGCCGAACGGGACATTCGCGGCTTTGCGGTGAAGTTCTACACCGAAGACGGCAACTGGGACATCGTCGGCAACAACACCCCGGTCTTCTTCTTCCGCGACCCGCTGAAGTTCCCCGATCTCAACCACGCGGTGAAGCGGGACCCGCGCACCAACCTGCGCAACGCCGAGAACAACTGGGACTTCTGGACCAACCTGCCCGAGGCGCTGCACCAGGTCACGATCGTGATGTCGGACCGCGGCATCCCCGCGTCGTACCGTCACATGCACGGCTTCGGCTCGCACACCTACAGCTTCTACAACGCCGAGGGCGAGCGGTTCTGGGTGAAGTTCCATCACCGCACCCAACAGGGCATCCAGAACCTCACCGACGCCGAGTCCGGGGCGCTGATCGGCAGGGACCGCGAGTCCCACCAGCGCGACCTCTTCGAGGCGATCGAGAGGGGCGACTTCCCGAAGTGGAAGCTCTACGTCCAGATCATGCCGGAGGCCGACGCCGAGACGTACCGGTACCACCCCTTCGACCTCACCAAGGTGTGGTCGAAGGAGGACTACCCGCTGATCGAGGTCGGCGAATGGGAGCTGAACCGCAACCCCGACAACTACTTCGCCGACGTGGAGCAGGCCGCCTTCACCCCGGCCAACGTGGTTCCGGGCATCGGCTTCTCGCCGGACAAGATGCTGCAGGGCCGGCTGTTCTCCTACGGTGACGCCCAGCGGTACCGCCTGGGTGTCAACCACCACCAGATCCCGGTCAACGCGCCGAGGTGCCCGGTCAACTCCTACCACCGCGACGGCGCGATGCGCGTCGACGGCAACCAGGGCGCGACCCCGGGCATCGAGCCGAACTCGTACGGCCGCTGGCAGGAGCAGCCCGCCTACCGGGAGCCGAGCCAGGCCGTCGGCGCGATCGCCGACCGGTTCAACTACCGCGAGGACGACGACAACTACTACGAGCAGCCCGGGAACCTGTTCCGGAACATGAGCCCCGAGCAGCAGCAGGCGCTCTTCGAGAACACCGCCCGGGCGATCAGCGGCGCCTCGCAGGCGACCGTCGAACGGCACATCGCCAACTGCACCCAGGCCGACCCCGCCTATGGTGAGGGCGTCCGCAAGGCGATCGAGGCGCTGGCCGCCGGCCAGATCTGAGGCCTCGAGACCAGCGGGTTCTCAGGCTTCGGGGCATCGCCCCGGCGTGGTGCGCGGTCATCCGCACCACGCCGGGGCGTGCCGGATCTCGCAGACGTGTATCAGGAGAAACACTCATGGGCGACGGCGGACTGACTCCGGCGCAGGTCGAGCGCGTCGTGGCGATCGCGATGGATCTGGCCCGGGAGGGCGACACCGGGCAGTTGATGGAGTTCGTCGACCACGGACTGCCGGTCGACACGGCCGACACGGCCGCGAACACCCTGCTCATGATCGCGGCCTACCACGGGCATGCCGGGACGGTGCGCGCTCTGCTCGATCGCGGCGCGGATCCGGACCGGCGCAACGCGCGCGATCAGTCGCCCGTCGCCGGCGCCCTGTTCAAGGGCGCGGACGACGTCGTGGCCGTGCTTCGCGAGGTGGGCGCCGACCTCGACGCGGGTACGCCGAGCGCGCGGGCCGCAGCCGCCATGTTCGGCCGGGAACACCTGCTGGCCGATTGAACAGCGAAGCCGTCTCCACCCCGCGTGCCAGGTCAGAGGTCGAATTCGCCGTCCTTGACGCCCCCGATGAACGCGTCCCATTCGGCAGGGGTGAAAACCAGCACGGGGCCGCCTCGGTCCTTGCTGTCGCGCACTCCGACATGACCGTCAGGCAGGGTGGCGACCTCGACGCAGGCGCAGTTGTTCGCGCTCCGGCTGCTCTTACGCCAGCCGGGCAGATCAGTTGACTTCATTTAGATATCGGTCTCCCCGCCGCGGGCTCGTCACCAGCGGCTGATGGTCTTCTCTATGTGTTTCCGGGAGGCGCGCGCATCGAGCGCCTTCGTTTCGAGGTAGTCGAACGCGACCTCGTAACGATAGACGATCGCCTCATCCTCGATCAGACGCCCGCCCAGGAGTGCCTCCAGGTACACGACGTCGTGAAACTCCGGCAGTTTGAGGTGAGAGAACGCCCCGGTGTTTATCGGGTGCTCCGCGTCCAGCGGGAGGACCCGCAGCGCGACATGCGGGAGTTCGGAGACTTCGACCAGACGCCGGAGCTGTTCCCGCATGACCTCGCCGCCGCCGAACGGGCGCAGCAGGACCGACTCCTCCATGACGACTGAGAGCTCGGGCGGGTTCTCCGCGTGGAGGACGGCTTCCTGCCGGGCAATCCGGACCTCGATCCGGCTCCGGAGACCGCCGGGCGCCTCCAGAGTGCTCCGCTGTCCGCTCTCCATCATGGCCCGGACGTACGACTCGGTCTGGAACAGACCCGGCACGACCTGGGGTTCCCAGCTGCGTGCCATGACGGCCTCGGCCTCCAGCCCCAGGAAGGTCGTGTATTCCTTGGGCAGGGAGTCCCGATACTCCTCCCACCAGCCTTTTCGGTTGGCGTCGCGATGCAGGGTGAGCAGCTCTTGGCGCTGGTCAGAATCTACCACGTAGATCACCAGAAGCGCCTCTATGTCGCTCTCGCGTGGCGAGGTCCGGGCGGTCTCGATCCGGCTCACCTTCGCCGCCGACCAGCCCAGCCGTTCCGCGACCTGGTCCCCGGTCAGCTCGGCGCGCTCCCTCAACCGGCGAAGTTCCTGGCCGAGCCGCCGCCTGCGGACGGTGGGACTGCCACGGTCCGGCATCCCGACCGACCTCCTTCACCGCGCCGCACCTACCCCCGAAAGGCTACCCGTTCACTCTGATGCAACTTGCACCGCAATCAGCAGTGCATGCCGAGAAGATCCTTGCAAGTTTCCTTTCGTCAAGTATTGCAGCGATATCCGTCCTGAGTCACGATCGGTACAGAGACGGTGTCTTCCAACCTCGAGTCCGCTCAACCACTGAGTCCGCTCAACCGCCAAGTCCGCTCAACCCTCGGGTCCAGCGGTCTCAACGGGAACACCGCCTCACGGGAATCGACACGATCCCAGGGGGAATCGGCACATCCCAACGGGGATCGACATGGCCGGGCCGAAGGCTGCCGACCCTCGACCCGGCGAAAGCACCTGAGAACTCCACCGCGAAGCCATCCGAAAGGAGTCTCCTATGCCTCCCAACGGTAGCAACTGGCTGTTACTAATCAAGACCCACATGAATCTGGCAGATCGGGCATTATGCGCGGATCAGGATAAATGGGCGCAGGAGCTGCGATGGACCGTCAACCGCACCGGCTTCGGCGCGCGCCTCTACCGCGACCCGCGCTTCGACCTGGTCCGAGAGGTCGAGGAGGTCGGCCGCCGCTTCTCGGCGTGACCCACCCGTGAAGGCTCCCCGATCGGGGGTACGGGACCGGTGTTAGGGGGCCGAAAATGGAAGAGACGACCAGGTCGCGGCGCGCGGGCCGACCCCGGCTGATCCGGTCCGCCGATCTCCTCGACGGGCTCGAACGGACCACCACCCTCGACCGGCCGATCTACAAGATCTCCAAGGCCATATGCCGCAGGCTGGGCACGGGCAGGTTACGCGACACCCTGCACGGAGTCCCCATCGGGCACCCGCTGCACCCGGCGGGGGCCATGACGACCTTCGGCTGCTGGATGGCCGCCGCCCTGCTGGACTTCTCCAGGGCCGACCCACGGGCATCGCGCATGCTGATCGCCACCGGGCTCGGTACGGCGCTGCCCACCGCCGCCGCCGGGCTCACAGACTGGTCGGCCCTCCACCGGGAGCAGCAGCGCGTCGGCCTGGTACACGCTCTGACCAATATCACGGCGGCCGCGTTGTACACGGGCTCGCTGCTCCTGAGAGTGGCCGGGCGGGAGCGGGCCGGACGGGCCCTGGGGTACGCCGGGCTCGGCGCGGCGAGCGCGGGCGGCTACCTCGGCGGCCATCTCGCCTACCGGCAGGGGGCGGGCTCCAACCACGCCCAGCCGGTCAGTCACCTCATGCCGCTCGGCTGGCACGACCTGTGCACGCTCAAGGACCTGCCGAATGGACGGCCGGTCCGGCGACGGCTGGGCTACATCGACCTGTTCGTGCTGCGCCTGGGCGACGGGGTGAGCGTGCTGGCGGACGACTGCTCCCATCTCGCCGGCCCCCTGCACCAGGGCCATGTGACACCCGACGGCGGCGAACCGTGCGTGGTGTGCCCGTGGCACGGCAGCGTCTTCCGCATCTCGGATGGCTCGGTGGTGCACGGCCCGGCCACCGCACGGCAACCGTCCTTCAAGACCCGCCTGCGTCAGGGTGGCATCGTCCAGATCCGTCCCGCCGAATGACCGGCTCGCGGTACTGCTACGACATCGTGTCGCAGTCGAACTCTCCGTCCTTGACTCCGGCGACGAAGGCTTCCCATTCACTCGGCGTGAAGACCAGAGCAGGGCCGTCCGGGTTCTTGGAGTCTCGCAGCGCGAACAGGCGTTCGCCGCTCTTCGGACCGTCGGTGCTTGAGACGACGGCTACCTCGACGCAGTTCCCGCCGTTATTGCTGTAGGTGCTCTTACGCCATCCGGCAGGGGGCAACTTGATCTTCATCCCTGCACCTTCATTGTTCGCGCGTCACATTTCCTTCGACACCTGAGCGAGCAGGCTCCGAGTCTGATCAGGGTCAAGGGCCTTCGCGCGCAGGTGGTTGAAGACCAGGTTATACCGCTCGATCGCCGCCGGTTCCTCTATGTAGAGACTGCCGATCTGGTTCTCCAGGTAGATCACGTCCGGGTCCGCCGCTTCAGGGAACCCGAGCACCACGAACCCACCGTCCATCGCCGGGTGAGGCCCGGCCGCGAACGGCAGGACCTGCAAGGTGATGTTGGGGCGCTCGGATATCGCCGAGAGATGGGCGATCTGTGCTTTCATGGTGGCCCTTCCGCCGACCGGACGACGAAGAGCCGCCTCGTTCATGATTGCCCAGAGTTGCAGGGGGTCGGTTCCCGTGATCCGCTGCTGCCTGGCCTGCCGGAACTCGATCTTCCGATCGACCTCCTCTTCGCTGGAGGCATTCGGTGCGGTGCTGATGTAGGCGCGGTAGTAGTCAGCAGTTTGGAGCAGCCCGGGCACAAGCTCGGCATCGTAGCTTCGGAGCTCCGCCGCTTCAGCCTCCAGGCCCACGAACACCTGAAACCACTCAGGGATCACATCTCCGAACGAATGCCACCACCCGCGTTGCCGCGCTTGCCGAGCCAGGACGAGCAGTTCCTCCCTGGCGTCACCGTGGACCTCGTATACGTCGAGAAGCGCTCGCAGGTCGATGGGACGGATCCCCCGGCGCCCTGTCTCTATGCGGCTGATCCACGAGGGATCCACGTCAAGCCGCTGGGCCACGGCCTCAGCGGTGAGCCCGGCCTCCTTGCGGAGGCGGCGAAGCTCACTGACAAGCCGTCTGCGTCGCACCGTGGGACTGCTCCCCGCGGCCATGTTCCCCCACCTCATCCCTGACTGCGGTCCCGCCCAGGAAGGGTCTCGCAGCCGTACGGCAGGCGGCAACCTGAAGAGAACTTTGGCATATTGCCAGTAACAGCATGTCAAAGACAGTAGGTTATTTGGCAAGTTGCCAATCGAGCGGCCCGGCAAGCCCCTTCATGCCGATGACAGCGCTACGGAGACGACGCGGTGATGAGGATGCGTGATCAGCGGCAAGTCGAGTCCATGTCGCAAGCCCAACTGGATCGGGGCATGCGATGCGTCGAGGAGTCCCCCTCGCTGGTGCCGTCCTTCACGGGGGCCAGTGGCGATGGTGGCACGATGAAAGGCCACAACCGAGAGCGAGACCACAAGGCACCAACTGAATCCATGGAGGCGCTGGCGGATGGAAGATTCCGTGCCCTACGGTTGCTGGGCCAGGCGGAATTTCCTGGGCGCGCCCCGTCTGTGAGCCAGTCCCGCAGTTGGGCGCGCGGCCTGCTGGCCGAGGTGGCTAGCAAGGAGGTCGTCGACGATGCGCTGCTCCTGCTGAGCGAGATCGTGACGAACGCCATCTGCCACACCGACTCGGGACGTGAACCAGATGGGCGGGTCACAGTGCATCTCGCCATTGGAAACGGAAGCGTTCGCGTCGAAGTGATCGACGGTGGCTCCGGGATGAACACGCCTACCGTATGCGAGCCGACCGAGGACGGCGACAGAGGTCGTGGCCTATGGATGGTGGAGCGCATCTCGGATGCCTGGGGGTCGCACTTCGATGCCGAGGCAGGCGGAGCGGTATGGTTCGAGATCGCGTATGGCGCAGGGTAAGTAACTCCCGCGCCTGCCCGTCAGGCCTGCGCGCAGCGGTGCAGTTGGCTCACACCCCTTAGAGATGGAAAGCTCAACCGGCACCGCCGCGCTCCGTCAGCCACTTTGAGTACGGATGTGTTGCGTACGACCTGCACTTGCCCCGGACAGACATGGCCAGGTCAGCACCGATGCGACTTGGCCACGCTCAATTCGCGGAATCCCCTGGCTGGGCAGCCGGCGAGAGCCAATCATCCGGCCAACCCTCTCGGCGCCAGGGAAACTTGCTTCCCGGCATCTCCATGTCAGCCAGATCCATGTTGGCGGCATTGGCGGCGAGCACCGCGACATATTCGACATCCGCGGTCGCGAGTGTCCATCGCTTGCCTTGTGCATCCACACAGTGGATCATTCCCCAACCGGTGGACGTCGCTCGAAGCCCCACGATGTCACACACACGGCGATAGGCCGTACCCATCGTGACAGGGGTGAGCAACGCGTACTCCCTCGCCAGCAGCATGACCGGCTAGGGAGTCAGGCGGTTCGGGCCGCGGAAGAGGAAGGTCGCCTCGCGGATCGAATCGAGACCAAGCATGACCATGAGCATTCGGCCCAGGCCCGCCCCGAAGCCGCCGTGCGGGGGGCATCCGTACCGGAAACAGTTCATGTAGTCGGCCATCGGCTCGATGTTCATGCCCTTCTCGGCGGCCTGCTTGCTCAGGACGTCGTAGCGATGTTCGCGCTGCGCTCCTGTCGTCACCTCCAGTCCCTTCCAGAGCAGGTCGAAACTGAGGGTCAGGTCTGGCCGACCTCCTGGACGCATGTGGTAGAAGGGACGGACGCTCGCCGGGAAGTGCGTAACGAACACGAACTCGTGGCCGGTCTGCTCGGCGATGTGAGCAGCGATGCCACGCTCACCCTCCGGGTCGAGGTCTTCCTTCTGATGCTCTGGATCCCAGCCCTTGTCTCGAAGGATCTCGATCGCCTCCGCCATGGTGACACGAGGGAATGGGATGGCGGGAATCTTCACCTCGGTACCGTAGACCTTCGCGATCTCGTCTCCGTGGACGTCCGCCACCTTCTGGAGAGCATGAGCGAGCATGCCCTCTTCAAAGGCCATCACGTCGTCCAGACCCTCGATCCACGCCATCTCGGCATCGACACCGGTGAACTCTGTAGCGTGCCGGGAGGTGAAGGACGGCTCCGCCCGGAACACGGGACCGATCTCGAAAACCCCTTCTATGCCTGCCGCAATGGCCATCTGCTTGTAGAACTGAGGCGATTGCGCGAGGTAGGCCGTCCGATCGAAGTAGCCGACCTTGAAGACCTCCGCGCCCGATTCCGAGGCAGTCCCCATGAGCTTCGGGGTGTGCATTTCGGTGAAGCCACGCCCGTAGGCGTACTCGCGCATGCCCTGTTCGAGTGTGGTCTGCACGTCGAAAACCAGTCGCGAAGCCGGACGCCTGCGAACGTCGAGGAACCGCCAGTCGAGACGGTGCTCCAGCCCGGAGTTCTCATCGATCGGCAGTGAAGGCTCGGCTTGGCCGAGAACCTGGATGTGCTCGGGAATGATCTCCACTCCACCGAGGTTCACGATCGGGTTGTCGACGACTCGGCCGGTGATGGCCACGGCGGCCTCGTCGGAGAGGGACTCGATCACCTGCTCCAACTCGTCGCCTTCGCCCTCCCGCTTGTGAGTGACCTGAGCCATGCCAGTGGCATCGCGAAGGATGACGAACTGGACCTTGCGCTGCAACCGCAAAGCGTTTATCCATCCGCATACGGTGACAGTCTGGTCGATATGGTCACGTAGGTCGCGAATCGGCGTCCTGGGCATAATGGGGTGCTCTCCGGGTCGTATGAACAGATGTCGGGTAACTGAGAGACCGTAGCCACTATGGCCCGCTGGCTACCCAGAAACCGTGAGACCTATACGTTATAGCGCCTGGCGGATCACGGCATCCCATGACACCTTCTGTAAAAGTTCCCAAGAGAAGGGGTCTAGATGACGCTCACAGTTGGGTTACGGGGCTACCCGGAAGCGGTACTCGCCGCTGATGTCGTCACGCTCGATGTCAACAGCGGTGTCACAGCCGGAGCGGTGGTCCAGAGCCTGGCCCGCACTTCATCAGGGCTTGGCGAAGCGCTGATCCGCCCCGATGGCGAACCGCGTCAGGCCGCCAAGGTCCTGGTCGACGGCACGCTCGTCAGCCATGAGACACAGATTCGTACCGGCAGTTCGGTCACCGTCGTAGCCGCCCTTCCCTGCGACGGCTGAGCGAGCACTTCAAGTCCAAGGCGGCGCGGTTGACACCCGCGCCGCCGTCCCATCACCAATGAGGAATCTCGATGGATTTTGTGGACACCCGGTACAACCGGCAGGAACTCATGCCCCAACTCGGTTCCGAGGCCCAACGTCGCCTGAGTAAGGCGCGTGTCGTGTCCATCGGAGCCGGTGGTGTCAAGTCGCCGATGCTTTACTACCTCGCTGCGGCAGGCATCGGAAATCTTAGGATCATCGACTTCGACCGGGTTGAGCTGAGCAATCTCAACCGCCAAATCCTTTTCACCACGGACGACATCGGCCGCAACAAGGCCGAGGCCGCCCGAGACCGACTTCGCCTGCTCAACGACGAGATCGACATCGAATCGATCGCCGAGCGCGTGGACGAGACGAACATCGGCGACCTGCTGCAGGGATTCGACGTCGTTGTGGAGGGCGGGGACTCCCTCGCGGGTCGCCAGCTCGTCAATGATTATTGCGTCCGTGCGAACGTACCCATGGTCCACGTGAGCGCACAGTATGGTTACGGGTACGTGCTCACATGCCTGCCCGGACGAACCGCCTGCTTCCTCTGCGCCTTCCCTGATCTGCCGAAAGGGCATGGCGGCAGTGTTCCGGTGTGGGGCGTGGCGACCGGAATCGCCGGATGCCTGGGCGCTGGAGAGGTCATCAAGCTGACGGCAGAAGTCGGCAGACCCGTGACCAACGGCTACCTCACCTTCAGCGTCTTTCCTGGCAGCTTCGACTTCATCCCCGTCGAGCGCCGCCCCACATGTCCAAGCTGCGGCACACGTTAAAGCGTCTCCCTGCCAGCCGCTGATCGGTTCACTCGGCACAGAAACTCAGGCGTGAGGATGTCGGCAGGCTGTCCTTGGACACGCGGGAGCTGCGGGTGATCGTCTTGACCTCGGCCGACGACCGCGGCGACGTGGCCCTGGCCATGCGCGCGGACGCCGCCGGCTTCCTCTACAAGGACGTCGACCCCGCCGCCCTCGTGCAGGCGATCCGCGCCGTGCACGGCGGCCAGGTGCTGCTCGCTCCGGAGGCGGCGGCGGCCGTGCTCACCCCGCCCGGCACGACAGGCGCGGGGCCGGGCTCGGCGGCACCGCACGACCCGGTGCCCGATGGGTCTGCTTCCGATGATCGGGGGGCCGCGCTCACCGAGCGGGAGTGGGAGGTGCTCAAGCTGATCGCCGGGGGCCACTCGAACCGGGAGATCGCCCGCGAGCTCGTCGTGGCGGAGAAGACCGTGAAGACCCACGTCTCCAACGTGCTCATGAAACTCGGCGTGCAGGACCGGACCCAGGCCGCCCTCTACGCCGTCCGGCACGGCCTGGGTTAGGCCTCTCCCAGCGCGTGATGGGCGGCGACGCGGGCGCGCCGTACGACCCGGTCGAGATCGCGCAGGGCCTCGCCGCGTGCGGAGATCTGCCCGGCGGTCAACCCGCGTTCGTCGGCGAGGCGCAGCGCGAGGGCGAGCCGTGCGGCGAGGGCGCCGACGCGGTGGGCCCGCCCGGGATAGCCGGGCGCGAGCGTGCCTTCGGCGTCGTCCCCGCCCTGGAAGGCCGCGGGGAAGCCCTGGGCCGGGCCGGTGACGGCGAGCAGCGCTTCGGTGGCCGACCGCATGGCGGCCGTGAGGGCCCGCTCCGCCTCGGCGAGCGACGGCAGGTCGGGGGGCGTGGTGGACGCCTCGTGGACGGTCCAGCGGATCCCGGAGTATGACGATCCGCGCCGGTCCTCGCCCGGCACGAGGCCGAAGCACCGATCGGGCAGCACGGCGATCGCGGCCTGGCCGGCGTCGATGGCGACGCCGTTGAACGCGGGGGGACCGGTGAGCCCCAACGGGTCGCCGGGCACCGGCAGGGCCAGCCGTAACGAGCTCAGCCCTTCGATCCGCCGGTCCATCAGGAACGCGCGGAGCGTGCCCTCGTCCATGCCGCTCGCCGTGTGGGCCGCCACCACTTGGGGCCCGGCGGCGCCTTCCAGCCGGTCCACCACGACGTCCAGTCCGGTATGCCCGGCCAGCCAGGCGTTGCCCCAGGAGACGAGCGTGGCGGAGACCGGTGAATCGTTGCGCACCCGATCCACGATATGCGCTTCACCTGCCATAGTTTTATGGCAAAGAACCTTGGGAGGGGGGCCACGATGGGCGGTCAGGTGCTTCGGTTTCAGGACGTGGCCGTCCGCAGGGACGGAGCCGTCCTGCTGCGGGGCATCGACTGGAGCGTCCGGGAGGATGAGCGCTGGGTCGTCATCGGCGCCAACGGGGCGGGGAAGACGACCCTGCTGCAGGTGGCCGGGGCGCTGCTCTATCCGTCGGAGGGCTCGGTAGAGGTCCTCGGGGAGCGGCTGGGCCAGACCGACGTGTTCGAGCTGCGGCCCAGGATCGGCCTGGCCAGCGCCGCGCTCGCCGAGCGGATCCCGCCGGATGAGAAGGTCATCGATCTCGTGCTGACCGCGTCGTACGCGATCCTCGGCCGGTGGACCGAGGAGTACGACTCGCACGACGTGACCCGGGCCGTGGAGCTCATCGACCAGTTCGGCTGCGCCCATCTGATCCGCCGCAGGTTCGCCACCCTGTCGGAGGGCGAGCGCAAGCGCGTGCAGATCGCCCGGGCCATGATGCCGGATCCGGAACTGATGCTGCTCGACGAGCCGGCCGCCGGGCTCGACGTGGGCGGCCGGGAGGATCTGGTACGCCGCCTGGGCGCGCTGGCCAAGGACCCCAAGTCCCCCACGATGGTGCTGGTCACCCACCACGTCGAGGAGATCCCGGCCGGGTTCACCCATGCGCTGCTGCTCCGGCACGGCTCGGTGGTCGACCAGGGCCCGCTCGAGTCGGTCATGTCCGTGGACAACCTGTCCAGGACCTTCGGCGTGCCCCTCTTCCTCGACCGCGGCCGGGAAGGCCGCTGGTACGCCCGCCCCCAGTGATTTCGCATACGGACGTTTCCCTAGAGTCGGGGGAAACCGTATGAGGGAGTAAGCGAGTGACGCCGTTGGAGGCGGTCGCGGTGTTCGCGGCCGGGGTAGGGGCCGGGGGCATCAACGCCGTGGTGGGATCGGGGTCGCTGATCACGTTTCCGACGCTGCTGGCCCTGGGTTTCCCGCCGATCGTGGCCAACGTCTCGAACAACATAGGGATGGTGCCGGGCGGCATCACCGGGGTGGTGGGCTACCGTTCCGAGCTCAAGGGCCAGCGCGACCGGCTCATCCGGCTGGGGACGGCCTCGGTGCTCGGCTCGCTGGTCGGTGGTGTGCTGCTGCTGTGTCTTCCGGAGAAGGCGTTCCAGGTCATCGTGCCGGTGCTCATCGGATTCGCCTGCGTCCTGGTCGTGGCGCAGCCGAGACTCAGCCGGTGGCTCGTCAAACTCCGCGTGCATCCCCACGGCGGCCCCTGGCTGTGGCTGGGCGTGCTCGGGGCGGGGGCCTACGGCGGCTATTTCGGCGCAGCGCAGGGAGTCGTCCTCATCGGGCTGCTCGGGCTCTTCCTCGACGAGGATCTCCAGCGGATCAACGCGGCGAAGAACCTGCTCTCGCTGCTGGTCAACGCGACCGCCGCGGTCCTGTTCACGTTGATCGCAGAGGTGGACTGGTCGGCCGTGCTGATGGTGGCGCTCGGTACGGCCGTGGGCGGGTTCCTCGGCGCGCGGCTGGGCCGCCGGCTTCCCCCGGTGGTCCTGCGCGGCTTCATCGTCGCCGTCGGAGTCGCCGCGATCGTGAAGCTCGTCTCCTGAAGCGGAAATCGCGCGGGCCTCGGACCATCGGCTTAGGGCGCCGGAGGCCTGCCGGTTCGGGAACCTGATGTACGGTCATGAAAGCCCGCACAGTAACCTCAAACAACGTGAACCAGCGCACGCTCCTGATCACGTTGACGGGTCCCGACCGCCCAGGCGTCACCTCCCGGCTGTTCGAGGTACTCACCGCGTTTCCCGTGACCGTCGCCGATGTGGAGCAGGTCGTGATCCGCGGCCGCCTCACGCTCGGCGTGCTGGTCGCCTACGCCGGTGGGCCGCCCACCGGCACCGGTGGCACCATCGGCGGCCTGTGGACGGCCGTCGAGCAGGTGGCCGCCGACCTGGACATGGACCTCGAGATCGCGACCGGCACGGTCTCCAAAGAGAAACGCCGTCGCGGCCGCCTCCACGTCACCGTGCTGGGCGCACCGCTGCTGCCCGCCGCGATGGCCGGGATCACCGGGCGGGTAGCCGCGTGCGGCGCCAACATCGACCGGATCGAGCGACTGTCGAGCTACCCCGTGACCTGCATCGAGATGGCGGTCTCCGGGGCGAACCCGCAGGCCATGCGGGTGGCGCTGGCAGCCGAGGCCGCCGCGCAGCAGGTCGACGTCGCCGTGCAGCGCAGCGGCCTGCACCGCCGCGCCAAGCGGCTCATCGTCATGGACGTCGACTCGACGCTCATCCAGAACGAGGTCATCGAGTTGCTGGCCAAGCACGCGGGCTGCCTCGACGAGGTGGCCCGGGTGACCGAGGAGGCCATGCGGGGCGAGTTGGACTTCGCCCAGTCGCTGATCAGGCGGGTCGCCCTGCTGGAAGGGCTCTCCGAAGAAGTCTTCGAGAAGGTCGCCAAGGAGCTGGTACTGACGCCGGGGGCGCGCACCCTGGTGCGGACCCTCAAGCGGCTCGACTACCGCTTCGCGATCGTCAGCGGCGGCTTCACCCAGATCACCGACACCCTGGTGCGGGACCTCGGCATCGACTTCTCGGCCGCCAACACACTGGAGGTCGTCGACGGCAGGCTCACCGGCCGGGTCATCGGCGAGATCGTCGACCGGCCCGGCAAGGCGCGTGCGCTGGAGCGCTTCGCCGCCGAGTCGAACATCCCGCCCAGCCAGACCGTCGCGGTCGGCGACGGGGCCAACGACCTCGACATGCTGGCCGCCGCCGGCCTCGGCATCGCGTTCAACGCCAAGCCTGTCGTACGGCAGGCCGCGGACACCGCGCTCAACGTCCCGTACCTCGACTCGATCCTCTATCTGCTCGGCATCTCCCGCGAGGAGGTCGAGGCAGCCGACGCCGAGGACGGCCTGCCGCCCATGCCGGCCTGAAATCCGTCAGGTCGGTTTCCCCAGAAAACGCCGAGGATGGCACATCTCGACCAGGCTTCCCGTACCGAACTCGGCCTCGGCCCACGACTCGGGGAGCCGGATCACGGCGACGGTGCCGGGCGGAAAGCCGTCGCCCGCCGTGCCGGTGAGGCCCAGCACGAGCTGGTGCACACCCGGGTTGTGCCCGACCAAGACGAGCGTGTGCACATCCGGGTCGGTACGGCGCAGCAGTTCCAGCAGCTCCTCCGGGTACGCTTCGTAGATCTCCCGTTCGATCTCGACGGGCGCGTCGAGATCGAGCAGTTCGGCGGTCCGCCGCGTGCGCACCGCCGGCGAGCAGACCACCAGCTCCGGTTTCAGGCGCCCGATGAGCTCCCCCGCCTCGCGGGCGTCGTGCTCGCCCCCCTCGGTGAGCGGGCGCTCCCGGTCCGGCAGGCCGGGCACGTGACCCGCCTCGGCGTGCCGTACCACGACGAGCGTCCTCATCGTCCCGCCGCCGACCCGGCTCATCCGGCCGCCCAAATCGCGAGGCCGACTATCACCGCGAACATCACCGCCATGATCAGCAGGATCAGCGCCAGGGACCGTGCGCCGCTCAGCTTGTTCATAGAGATCCAGTGTATGAAGAAGGTCCCCCGCTCCCGGAGCGGGGGACCTTCACATCATGAGCTCGCGTCAGCTCGCGACGGCGGCCGAGGCGCGCTTCTCGCTGTCACCCTCATCGGAGGGGGCGATGCCGCCGGAGCGCCGCTTGGAGACGACGATCGCGGCCACCACGATGGCCACCGCGACGACGGCCGCGCCCACACGGACCGCGACGTTGTCGGCGTAGGCGACGACGGCCGGTGCGATCAACAGCGCGACCAGGTTCATGACCTTGATCAGCGGGTTGATCGCCGGGCCCGCGGTGTCCTTGAACGGGTCGCCGACGGTGTCGCCGATCACCGTGGCGGCGTGGGCCTCCGAGCCCTTGCCGCCGTGGTGGCCGTCCTCGACCAGCTTCTTGGCGTTGTCCCAGGCGCCACCGGAGTTGGCCAGGAACACCGCCATCAGCGTGCCGGCCGCGATGGCGCCGGCGAGGAAGGCGCCCAGCGGGGCGTACCCGAGCGCGAAGCCGACCGCGATGGGCGTCAGCACCGCGAGGAGACCGGGCGTGGCCAGCTCGCGCAGCGAGTCACGCGTGCAGATGTCGACCACCCGCCCGTAGTCGGGCAGCTCGCTGCCGTCCATGATCCCGGGCTTGGTGCGGAACTGCTCGCGCACCTCGTAGACCACCCGGCCGGCGGCGCGGCCGACCGCGCTGATCGCCAGACCCGAGAACAGGAACACCACCGCCGCGCCGATGACCAGGCCGACCAGCACGTTCGGCGCTTCCACCGACAGGCTGAAGTCCGCGAACGAGCCGAGCATGTCCTTGACGCCCTGCGTCGCCCGCCCGAGTTCACCCTCGACCGCGGTGCGGAACGCACCGAACAGGGCGGTGGCGGCCAGCACGGCCGTGGCGATCGCGATGCCCTTGGTGATGGCCTTGGTGGTGTTGCCCACCGCGTCCAGCGAGTTGAGCACGCGGGCGCCCTCGCCCTCGACGTCGCCGGACATCTCCGCGATGCCCTGGGCGTTGTCGGCGACCGGGCCGAAGGTGTCCATCGACACGATGACGCCGACCGTGGTCAGCAGGCCGGTGCCGGCGAGCGCGACCGCGAACAGGGCCACGGTGACGTTGCCGAAGCCCAGCAGGAACGCGCCGTAGACCGCACCACCGATCAGCAGCGCCGAGTAGACCGCGGACTCCAGGCCGACCGAGATGCCGGACAGGATGACGGTCGCGGGACCGGTGAGGGAGCTCTCACCGATCTCCCTCACCGGGCGGCGGTTCGTCTCGGTGAAGTAGCCGGTGAGGATCTGGATCGCGCTGGCCAGAACCAGGCCGACGAGCACCGCGCCGATCGCGATCAGGCGCGGGTCGGAGGTGACCGCCGCGATCTCGCTGCTGACGCCGGACAGCTCGGCGAAGCTCGCCGGCAGGTAGGCGAACGCGGCGACCGCCACCAGCACGGCCGAGATCGCCGCCGAGATGAAGAAGCCACGGTTGATCGCGGACATGCCGGAGCGGTCGCGGCTGCGCGGTGCGGTGGTGAAGATCCCGATGATCGCGGTGATGACACCGATCATCGGGACGATCAGCGGGAAGACCAGGCCCTCGGTGCCGAAGGCCGCCTTGCCGAGGATCAGGCTCGCGACGAGCATGACGGCGTACGACTCGAACAGGTCGGCCGCCATGCCCGCGCAGTCACCCACGTTGTCGCCCACGTTGTCGGCGATGGTGGCCGCGTTGCGCGGGTCGTCCTCGGGGATGCCCTGCTCGACCTTGCCGACCAGGTCGGCGCCCACGTCGGCGGCCTTGGTGAAGATGCCACCGCCGACCCGCATGAACATCGCGAGCAGCGCGGCGCCGAAGCCGAATCCTTCCAGCACCCTCGGCGCGTCACCCTTGTAGACGAGCACGACGATGGCCGCGCCGAGCAGGCCCAGGCCGACCGTGAACATGCCCGCGACACCGCCGGTGCGGAACGCGATCCGCATCGCGACCTTCTCGCCGGACTCCCGGGCCGCCGCCGCGACCCGGACGTTGCCACGGACCGCGAGCCACATGCCGATGAAGCCGGTCAGCGCGGAGAACACCGCGCCGACGACGAAGAAGACCGAGCGGCCGATCCGCTCACCGGTCGACTCGGCGGGCAGCAACAACAGCAGCAGGGGGATGATGACGACGAACGCGGCGAGCGTACGGAACTGGCGCGTGAGATAGGCCGCCGCTCCCTGCTGTACGGCTCGCGCGATGTTCTGCATGCGTTCGGTGCCTTGTCCGGCTGCGAGCACCTCCCGGACAAGGCCGCCGGCGACGGCCAGGGCCAGCAGGGCCACCGCCGCGACTACGACGACCAGTGTGAGATGAGTTCCGTTAAGAGCCACCGCAGCGCCTTCGCCAGCGGCTTGGTAGGCAGACATCCGTCCTCCTCGGCCAGACGGGGTTCGGTTCCTGCCCGGAGGCGCCCTGACGATCTTGTCTGGCCTTCGCGGCGCGCATCCGGGTGGTTGGCAGTGCCGCTTCCGGTTGCATCCGCAATACCTTGGCCGGTGCCGGGAGTCTACGCAGCAGCGCCGCGGATATGAAGGCCTCCGAGCACGGTAATCGCCACCTCGGCCAGTAATGAGACAACATTTGACGGGTTTTGCCGTCTTCTTGACCAAGTTCGTCAGGGCAGCAGGCTTCATCGGACCGCATGGCATGGACGACCGGAAATGACAATTTCGGTCGTCCTGAATTCACCCGGACACGCCACAACCGGGTGCCGCACGGAGGCGGCACCCGGACTCCCGGTCAGGCGGTGGCGGCGGCTCCGTTGGAGGACGCCGGCCAGCTCATCCGAATGCACATGCCCTTGGGCCCGGGAAGCACCTCGACGTCGTCGGCGAGTCCCGCGATGACCGCGAGCCCGAGACCGGCCATCTCAGGCATGGGGTTGCCGTTCGCCGCGAGGACACGGGGTGTCACGTCGTCGCTCGGGGCGACGTCGGTGACGGTCACCTCGAAACGCCCCCCGTCATCGCGTAACTCGATGCGCACGGGCTCGTCCGGGCAGTGGAGGCGATGCGCCTCCACTGCCCTCGAACACGCCTCTCCGACGGCGAGCCGCACCTCGTCCAGGATCTCCTCCGCCACCCCGGTGCGTCTGGCGATCGCCGTGGCGACCAGCCGTGCCGTACGCACGTGGGCGGGCAGGGCGCTGAACGTCAGCTCGACGGTGGCCATGTCACAGGCTCCCGCGCCGTCACTTGTCCCGGCCGTGCATTTCCTTGGCCTCATCCACCGAGGAGTAGATCCCGAAGACCTTGGTCAGTCCGGTGATCCGGAAGATCTTCAGGATGCGCTCCTGCGTGCAGACGAGCTCCAGCGAACCGTCGTGCGCCCGTACCCGCTTGAGCCCGCCGACCAGCACCCCGAGGCCGGTCGAGTCGAGGAAGTCCACCTTCTCCATGTTGACGAGCAGGTGGAAGTTGCCCTTGTTGACCAGGTCGATCAGCAGCTCACGCAGTCTCGGCGCGGTGTAGACGTCTATCTCACCCTCGACGTCGACGATGGTGAGATTGTCCTCGGAATGGTGGTCCAACTTCAGATCCACAGATCCTCCAGCGCCTTACGTGCGTTCGTCTCGATGTGGTCGTGCATCCTGGTGGTTCCAGGACTCACGACACCGATGCGCGGCATTCAACCACGCCCCGACTCCGTGTCTATACGAAATCACGACTCCCGGGCGACTCTCCCCAGAGATGCCAAACTGGAAACCAGTGACTCCGACTTCTTCCTATACCCAGCGAACAGGCTCACTTCTCACCCGCTTGCTCGCGGTTTCCGCGCGCCGGCAACGGGTCACCCATGTGGAGCATGTCCCCCCACGTCAGGCAGGTCAAGTGCGATGGCCGGACTGGGTGCCGGAGCCCCTGGTGACGCGCCTGCGAGACCAGGGCGTCCCGGGGTTGTGGGAGCACCAGTCGGCCGCCGCCGAGCACGTCCACTGTGGCCGAAACGTGATCCTCGCGACGGGTACGGCCTCCGGAAAGACCCTGGCCTATCTGGTCCCCGCGGTCACGGAGATCTGCGGCGGCGGCACCGTGCTCTATCTGACCCCCACCAAGGCGCTCGCCGCCGACCAGCTCAGGACCGTCCGGGGGCTGCGGATGCCCGAGGTGAGGGCCGCGACCTTCGACGGGGACACCCCGGCGGAGGAGCGGCGATGTGTCCGCCAGAACGCCAACTACGTGCTGACGAATCCGGACATGCTGCATCGATCGATGCTGCCGCGGCACCAGTCCTGGTCCGCGTTCTGGCGCCGGCTGCGACTCGTCGTCGTGGACGAGTGCCACGGGTACCGGGGCGTCTTCGGCTCACATGTCGCCCAGATCCTGCGCCGACTCCGGCGGGTCTGCGCCAAGTACGGCTCGAGCCCGGCGTTCCTGCTGGCGTCGGCCACCGCGAGCGACCCGGCGGTGGCGGGAACACGCCTCACCGGCCTTGAAATGGCCGAGGTGACGACGGACGCCTCTCCCCGGGGTTCGACCACGTTCGCCCTCTGGGAGCCGCCCCTGACCGATCTGCGGGGTGAGGGGGGCGCACCCGTACGCCGTACGGCCACCGCCGAGGCGGCCGACCTCCTGACGGACCTGGTGATCGACGACGTCCGCACGCTCGTCTTCGTACGGTCGCGGCGTGCCGCCGAGAACGTCGCCCTCACCACCCGGCGGAACCTGGAGGAGGTCGACCCGAGCATGGCCGGTCACCGGGTGGCGGCCTATCGGGCGGGTTATCTGGCCGAGGACCGCCGCGCGCTCGAGAAGGCGCTGCGCTCCGGCGCGCTGACCGGGCTGGCGACCACCAACGCGTTGGAACTCGGGGTGGACGTGTCGGGGCTCGACGCCGTCCTCATCGCCGGATGGCCCGGCACCCGAGCCTCGCTCTGGCAGCAGGCCGGACGCGCGGGGCGGGCCGGGCAGGACGCGCTGGCCGTGCTGATCGCCCGCGACGACCCGTTGGACACCTACATCGTCCACCACCCCGAGGCGCTGTTCGGCCGGCCCGTCGAGGCGATCGTCCTCGACCCGGACAATCCGTACGTGCTGGCGCCGCACCTGTGCGCGGCCGCCGCCGAGATCCCGCTGACGACCGCCGACCTGGACATCTTCGGGCCGTCGACGGCAGAGGTGCTCGACGAGTTGGTCGACCGGGGGCTGCTGCGCAGACGGGCCAACGGCTGGTTCTGGACCAGCCGGGAGCGCGCCACCGACCTCGCCGACATCCGGGGATCGGGTGGTGCCCCGGTCCAGGTCGTGGAGACCGCCACGGGGCGGCTGCTGGGCAGCGTGGACGAGCCCTCGGCCCACACGATGGTGCACGCGGGCGCGGTGTACCTGCACCAGAGCGAGACCTTCGTGGTCGACATGCTCGATCTCGACGCCGAAGTGGCGCTGGTCTCGGCCGCCGAGCCGGACTATTCGACCTTCGCCCGGGACGTGACCGACATCCGGGTGATCGAGTCGCTGAGGTCCCGTCCTCTCGGGCCCGGCGAGCTGCACTTCGGCTCGGTGGAGGTCACCCGGCAGGTGGTCTCGTACCTGAAACGGCGCACGCAGAGCGGAGAGGTCCTCGGCGAGGAGCCTCTCGACCTGCCACCGCGCACGCTCCGCACGCGGGCCGTCTGGTGGACGCTGCCGAACTCCGCGCTCGCCGTCGTCGGCTCAGGCGGGAAACCGATCGACCTCGGGGGCAGCGCCCACGCGGCCGAGCACGCCGCCATCGGTCTACTGCCGCTGTTCGCGACGTGCGACCGGTGGGACATCGGCGGAGTCTCCACCGAGCTGCATCCCGACACCGGACTGCTCACGGTGTTCGTCTACGACGGTCATGACGGCGGAGCCGGCTTCGCCGAACGTGGTTACACGAGGGCTTCCGAGTGGCTCACCGCTACCAGGGACGCGATCGCCTCCTGCGAGTGCGATCACGGCTGCCCGTCCTGCATCCAATCTCCGAAGTGCGGAAACGGCAACGAACCGCTCGACAAGACCGGGGCCCTCCGCCTTCTCGGCGTGTTACTCGGGGCGATCTCTGGCCAGACGGGCTGAAACAGGATCGGAAGCGCCGTCAGGGGTCGCGGCGACGGCCCGGATTGGCGGGATCACGGCCGTTCTCGTCCGTCGTCCAGTAGTCGGGCTCCGGCGGTCTGGGCCGTTGCTCAAGGACGTCGCCGCGCAGGACGTAGGGCCGGGCCCGCTCTCGCGCTCCCGATCGCCGTACGGCTTCCGGCGAGCGGGAGGACGAACTCTACGACGACCGCGACGTCAGCCGTCGCGCCGGACAACGAGCAGGACCTCAGCCGGGCACCGTTGGCCATCGCGATCGTCTGTGCCCGTTCACAGGCTTGACCCGGTGCGGCGAGCGCCCAGGACGCAGCGGCGAGCGCGCTGAGATCGGCCGTGCTCTGCGCCCGATGCCGGGCGACGCGGGCCGTCCCTATCTGGACGATGACCAGCGCCGCCACCCAGATGATCGCCATGATCCCGACGACCCAGACCGTCGCCGACCCCCGCTCGGCGCGAGGCCTCCTCCCGCATTCCCTCATGGGAAAACCCCGATCTCGGTGGCCGAAGCGGCCGAGGCCGTCACCTCCACGGAGGGAGCCGCCGACTTCCACAGTGGCCGGACGGAGACCGAGACGTCGACTCGGGTCACCTCCGGTCCCGGCACGACCACGACCCGGGATCCCGCCGGAGCCGACCGAAGCACCGTCTCCCGCACGGCGTTCAAGGCCTCGCCACGGGCAGCGGCCCGGGCACCCGCCCGGGCCGCGTCCACGCACCGCAGGCGGGCGTCCACCACCGTGACCGCCCAGAGCACGGCGGCGAGCACCAGCACGAGCACCGGCAGCGCGACCGCCGTCTCCGCCGTCACCGACCCACGTTCCCGTGGCCCCGGCCTGAGCACGTCCATCACCTTCCGCGGCATCATCCGGCCAGCTTGAGCGCCTTCTGAACGAGCGCGGACAACATCGACCTGACCTCTCCACTGCTGAGGATCTTCCACAGGAGGGCGGCGAAACCGCAGGCGGCGATCGTCCCCACCGCGTACTCCGCGGTCGACATACCGGCCTCGGCCCTCGTCCGGGCGATCAGCGCCGCCCGTAGCGCGGCCGCCCGGACGCGACCCCACACCGAGCGGCCCCGCCGCTGAAGCCACGACTCGGCGCGGGTTCGAGACACGGGCGGCGGCGCCGTCGGCTCGGCTGTCCACTTGACCATCGATCCTCCCGAAGGCTCCGGGGCGGCTCATCCGCCCCGCCGAACCCCAGGTTGCGGGACTGCGACTTCCGCTGGAGCAGGCGAACCCCACTCTGTGGATAACTGACACTCTGTGGATAACTTCGTCGGCAAGACCGGTCGTAGGCACGAAAGACGCAGGATTTCCACAGCTGTGGATGAAGTTGTCCACAACTGCTGAAATATTGATCACGGTAGCAAGATCTGGGCGGCCAGGCCCGCGACCACGGGAACGATCCCCAGGAACACGAAGGCCGGCAGGAAGCACAGCCCGAGAGGCGCTACGGCCTGAACGCCCACCCTTCTGGCTGTCGCGCAGGATGCCGCCCGCGCCGCCTGACGCGCCTCATCCGCGAGTCGGAGCAGCACGTCCGCGACGGGTGCACCGCCCTGCGTCGATCGGATCATCGTCCGCGCGAGGGAGGCGAGCGGTGGCTCGGCCGCCAGAGCGGCCCAGGCCGTTTCGGAATCAGCCCCGAGCCGCACCTGTGCTCCCGTCCACGCCAGACGTTCTCCCAGTGGGCCGCCGACCGCCTCGGCAGCGGTCTCGATGGCACCGCTCAACGGCTGGCCTGCCCGCAGGCAGGCGACCATCAGGTCAGCCGCGAAGGGAAGGTCTTCGGCCATGCGCTGGTGGCGGCGGCGCGACTCGACCGGCTCCCGCCGGTGCATGACGGCAAGCGCCACGCAGGCGAGCACTGCGCCCACGACCGCGCCGGCGATCCCACCCACGATGAGGAAGCCGACGAACCCCACAGGCATGGCGAGCATCAGCCGCGCCTTACGGGTTCCCGCCGTCGTCAGCGTTATGGCCGCCTCACCGGCACCCGCGGCGGTCGTCATCGCCTGAAGCCGATCGGCAGGAGAGCCTGGCGACGGCCAGGCCCAGACGGCGAGTCCGATGAGAACGGCCGCCGAGACGGTCATCGTGGCCATCTTCGCCCCATTCGCGACCTTCGATCGGCCAGTCTGTTCGGCACGCCCGCGCTCACCCCATTCCCCCTGATCCGGCCCCCTCCGGGGGATCCGGTCCCTTCCGCCCGGGCCACCAGGTGATGCGTCCACCAGACGCCGGCCGCGTCGAGCACCAGCCCGACGAGCAGGCAGGCGAACCCGGCCGGGCCGCCCAGCAGGAAGGACAGCGGGCTCATCCCGAGGGCGGCGCCCATGAGCAGGCCGAGCACGGGCAGCGCCGCCAGCAGCCGGGCGGTCGCACGAGGTCCGGCGAGCTGGGCCGCCAGGTCCAGCCGGTGCGCTTCGGCGTCACGGAGCGACACGGCCACCCGCTCGATGAGCGTCGCCAGGCCACCCCCCACCATCACGCTCACCCGCCAGCAGGCTGCGAGCCGTACCAGCCCCTCCCCGCCACGTGCCGGCGCGACACGCAGCAGGGCGGCGGCGACGTCGCCGCCGTCCCGAGCCACCACGGCGACCGGCGCCAGAACCGCCGGATCGGGCGGGCTGACCGCGGCGACAGCCCGGGCGAGCGCGTCTCCGGGAGTGCGGCCGGCCGCGAGCTCGGCCACGACGCCCTGACACAACTCGATGGATGTCGCCCGCCACGCGGCGGCACGTGCCGCTCCGGCCGGACGCCGTCTCCACCGCATCCACGTCGTCCACGGCCGCCCACGCGATCCGTCGCTCGACAGCACGAGCAGACGGGCGGCCCTGGTCCGGCCGATGTCGGGACCGGCCCACACCCAGGCGGCGATTCCCGCGGTCAGCACGGCTATCAGGTGCATATCTCCTCCATCTGAGGACACCGGGACCTGAGCGCGGCGAAGGCGGCTCCGGGTACGGCGCCGCCGTCGGCGGCGAAGGTGAGTGCGGGCACCGCCGCCACCAGACCCGTCGGCTCCCGCTCCAGAAGGCAGATCTCCGCCACGCGACGCGGGCCGCCCGGGAGCCGGACGAGGTGCACGACCACGTCGAGAGCCGCCGCGATCTGGCTGTGCACCGCCTCACGGGTCAGGCCGGCCGCACATGCGAGGGCCTCGAGCCTGGCCGGCACGTCGGCCGCGTTGTTGGCGTGCAACGTCCCGCAACCGCCCTCGTGGCCCGTGTTCAGCGCACTCAACAATTCGATCACTTCACACCCGCGCACCTCCCCCACGACGAGACGGTCGGGACGCATGCGCAGGGCCTGCCGTACGAGATCACGAAGGCCGACGCCACCCGCGCCCTCCAAGTTGGGCGGCCGGGCTTCCAGACGCACGACGTGGGGATGTCCGGGGTTGAGCTCGGCGGAGTCCTCGACCAGCAGCAGCCGCTCGCCGTGACCGGCCCGCGAGAGCATCGCGGAAAGGAGCGTCGTCTTCCCCGTGCCCGTTCCGCCCGTGACGAGGAAGGCAAGCCGCGCCGTCATGATGGCGGTGAGCACGGCCGCTCCGACACCCGGCACGAGCTCCTCGATCTCGAACGTGCGCCGGGGCGGCAGGCGCAGTGACAGGCAGGTGCCCTCCGAGGCGATCGGCGGGAGCACGGCATGCAGCCGCACGCCACCCGCCAGTCGCGCGTCCACGTAGGGACACGCGTCGTCCAGGCGCCGTCCGGCCGCGGCCGCCAGACGTTGAGCGAGCCGCCGCACCTCATCGTCACCGGAGAAGGTCACCGCGGTCCTGCGCAGGCCGTGGCCGTCATCGATCCACACCTCGGCGGGCCCGTTCACCAGCACGTCGGTCACACCCGGCTCGGCCAGGAGTCCTTCGAGCGGGCCGGCGCCGATCAGGTCGGCGCGTAGGGTCCGCGCGATGGCCAGAACCTCAGCGTCGCCGAGGACCGCCCGCTCGGCGCGCAGTGCCGCGGCCACCTGCGCCGCCGTGGGCGGGGCCCCGGCGAGCGAGAGCCGTACCCGCACGGCCTCAACCAGTTCCGCCGGAACCGGCTGGACCGGCTGAACCGGCTGAACGGGTTGAGCAGAGCGGCCGGAGCGTGTGGCGGGGATGGCCGGGGCGTCGGAAGGCCTGGTCATGCCGCCTCCACCAACCCGGCCAGCAGATCGGAGCAGAACCGGCCGAGCGGAGCGCGGCCGAGCGGAGGCGGATCACCACGATCGAGGGTCGCCACCAGGCCGCGGATCTCGGGAAGGACCCCCACGCAGGGAGCGTCGAGGGAAGTGGAGATCACCTCGGGGTCGATGCCGCCCGGACGCACCACGGCGCGCAGTTCACCCGTGTGGCGCCGGAGCAGGGCGGCGGTCTGCGCGGCCGAGAGCACCCCCCTGAGATCGGCGTGCACCACGACGAGCGTCACGGCGGCCCGGGCCAGGGCCTCGGCCGCACCGTCGTCCACATGGCGGGGCAGATCGACGATCACGAGGTCGCATCCGCGCCGCGCGGCGTCGAGGACGGCCCGCATCGCCTCGCGGGGCACCCGCTCCGGCTCGCCGCGATGCCACGACAGCACGGTGAGCTCGCCGAACGTGGGCAGCGCGTCCTGGAGAGCGGCGAAGCTGACCCTCCCCTCCCGGCCGGCGATGTCCGGCCATCTGGCGCCCAGGGCCTCCTCTTGTCCGAGAATGACGTCGATGCCGCCGCCCAGCGGATCGGCGTCGACCAGCAGTGTGCGTAGACCGCCGCGCGAGGCGGTCAGCGCGAGCGAGGCCGCCAGCACCGTGGCGCCGGCGCCGCCCCTCCCGCCGGCGACGCAGACGACCAGGCCCGCTTTGGTCGCGGGTTCGGCCACCTCGCCCAGTTCCTCGACCAGCAGCCGTTCCGCCTGTGGCAACTCGAGCACGGTCTGCGCCCCCACGGCGACACACCGGCGCCACATGTCGGGGTCGGCCGCTGCTCTCGTGACGAGGACGACGTTCTGCCGGGGAGGGGGGCCGGTGGCGGCCAGGTCTTCGGCGACGTCACCGCCCACAACCACAAGCGGAGCGCGATTCCAGTACGGCCTGGCCCGCGTCGGGGCCTGGGCCACGTCGAACTCCACACCCGCAGCCGCTCCGATGCGCAGCAGGTCGTCGAGGAGTTCCCGGTCACCGGTGATGGCCAAGGGCCGCGGCTGCATCATGCCTCCCTGTCTTGTCGTGGAAGACCACCTTGCGAGATCGCGACCTCTGCGAGGTCGGCCGAACCAGGTTCTGTGGATAAAGTCGCCCGGCCCCCGTACTGCAAGATCATGGATGTCGAGTGCGCAGGTCAGCCACACAGTGTGCGAGTTTCTGCAAGATCACGGAAGGTGTCGCGGCCGGTCAGCACGGCACCCTGCGACAATTCGCAAGATCACGCCCGAGAGGGGGGGTGCGGGCGGGGAATTACGGACAGGGCGGAGTGCACGGGGATGAGGGGGCTTCATTCCGAGGCCGGGAACGCCGGGAAGGGGGCCGGGAACGCCGGGAACGCTGAAAAAGGGGCGACCCCCGCCGGGGGGGAGAGCGGGGGTCGCCGACTGGCCCGGCTCTGGGGGGGTAGAGCCGGCCCTTACCGGAAGAAGCTTCAAGAGCAGGTCAAGCGTGACAAGGGCCCGATCATCTGTGGCCCATGCACAATCTCCCGGAAGCAGGGACACACCGTATGTTGCCTGACACACGTGGAGTTAGTCGAGTATCCAGCAAAATCTGAGCAAGTTTTTTGCCCCGAGTCAGACCATCTGTCGACGGAGAGTCACAGTGAACGGAGAGGAAGCTGGAACTCCTGGTGACGGAGATCCAGCATATCGGTCATGTCCTATTTGCCGTCATCAACTCCCCTTAACCAGGTCGTTAGCGGGATAAAACCGACATTTCGGGAAGTCCGATCACTTCGGTAATGGTCTTGGTCCGAGGGCTTTCCAACTCGAGGAAACGGACGTAGAAAGGGATTACGGACTCACGAGTCCGCGTACGACTCACCGGGTACCCACGCGCGACCAGCCGCGGGAGGCGTGCCGAGACGGGCTTGACCCGATCCGGCAAATCAGAGGTGCACGCTTGGTAACCCGGGAGGACGTGCTGAGGACGGCGTTCCGCTCAGGGACGCCGTCCACTTTTTGTGAGCCTGCCTCACCGCGACAGGGCCTCGCAGATGGCGGTCGTCTCACGGGCGCCGGCGACCACCGCTTCGGCGCAGTGCCTGACCCACGCGCCCACGCCGTCGGCCGTTCCCTTGAGATAGGCCCGCAGTCCCTCCGCGTACGCGTCACCGAGCTCGAGATGGCCCACCTCCACCGCGATGAGCGACTTGGGGTCGAGCCCGTGCTCCACCAACGTCAGGCGACCGGCCCCCCGTGCGACGAGCCCGTCCGCGACCCCGAACGGCCGCAGCACGACGAGCTCGGCGTGAGCGACCGCGGACAGGACGAGAGCCGGAGCCTTCGTCGTGCCCGACAGCAGCCCGGCCAGCGCGGACATCCGTATCGCGGTCTCCTCCGGAGCGGGGGCGGGGCCGAGCCCGAGCGGGTCGGCGAAGGTCGGCTCGTTCCTCGGGCGGCCGGGGTCGGCCATCAGGCCCGCCGCGGCGAGGGTGTGCAACCTGGCCAGGATCTGACGGGGCGCCGACCGCCACGTCCCGCCGAGCCGCCCCAGCTCGGCGGACACCCGCAGCGCGCCCTGGGACACCGGATCGGCCGCCTCGCCGAGCCGCAGCGCCTCCAGCGGCACGTCGACGCCTTCGAGCGCCGCGGAGGCCCTGGCCCCCCGCAGGGCCGACTCCGCCGACACCTCGGGGCTTCGCCTCCGCAGCGCACGGTGCCGGTAGAGGCGGTCGGCCGCCTCACGGGCCTGCTGTACGGCCTCGGGCACTCCAGGCAGCTCGGCTATGACAGCCAGCGGGTCGTTCACAGGCAACGACCATACCTACCGGTAGAAAGTCGTTCGGCGAGGAGGTCCGGCCGTTGAGCGCACAGGAGGGGGCCTGGCCTGCTCTTCATCACCAAATGTCACTATGTTCCACCACATAGCACCAGTTGCACTGATCGCGATGGGAGGCGCCCGCTTACTTGTACTTGACGCCCCTGGCCTGGTGAAGTGGGAAACTACATACCCCAGCTTGGCCGAGGCGGCCGAACGGATGACAACCCATGAGAAGCGGTAAGGAGCACGGAGTGGCCACCGAGACCCCCGGCCAGGAATCCCAGCAGACCTTGTCGAACCTGATGAGCGAGACGCGGCGGTTCGAGCCCCCGGCAGACCTGGCGGCGTCCGCGAACGTCACGGCGGCGACCTTCGAGGAGGCCGACCGGGACAGCCTCGCCTTCTGGGAGAGCACCGCGGACCGGTTGACCTGGGCCCGGCGCTGGGACACCACGCTCGAGTGGAACGCCCCCTTCGCCAAGTGGTTCGTGGGCGGCGAACTGAACGTCGCGTACAACTGCGTCGACCGTCACGTCGAGGCCGGGCTGGGCGACCGGGTCGCCTACTACTGGGAAGGCGAGCCCGAGGGCGACAGCCGTACGATCACGTACGCGGACCTCCAGAAGGAGGTCTCCAGGGCGGCGAACGCTCTCGAGGAACTGGGCGTGCGCAAGGGCGACCGGGTCGCCGTCTACCTCCCGATGATCCCCGAGCTGCCGATCACGCTGCTCGCCTGCGCGCGCATCGGTGCGATCCACTCCGTGGTGTTCGGCGGGTTCTCCTCCGCCGCGCTGAAGAGCCGCATCCACGACGCCGACGCCAAGGTCGTCATCACGGCCGACGGGGGCTACCGGCGCGGCAAGCCCAGCGCGCTCAAGCCGACCGTGGACGAGGCGCTGGAGGAGTGCCCGGGCGTCGAGCACGTCGTCGTCGTCCGCAGGACCGGTCAGGACATCGCGGTGAACGACCGGGACATCTGGTGGCACGACATCGTCGACCGCCAGTCCGCCGAGCACGAGCCGGCGCCGCACGGCGCCGAGGACCCGCTCTACATCCTCTACACGAGCGGCACGACCGGACGGCCCAAGGGCATCCTGCACACCACCGGCGGCTACCTCGCCCAGACCGCCTGGACGCACCACGCGGTCTTCGACCTCAAGCCGGAGACCGACGTCTACTGGTGCACGGCCGACATCGGCTGGGTGACCGGGCACTCCTACATCGTGTACGGCCCGCTCGCCAACGGCGCGACAAGTGTGATCTACGAGGGCACTCCCGACACCCCGCACAAGGGCCGGTTCTGGGAGATCGTGCAGAAGTACAAGGTCACGATCCTCTACACCGCCCCGACGGCGATCCGGACGTTCATGAAGTGGGGCGACGACATCCGTGCGAAGTTCGACATGTCGTCCCTCCGGGTGCTCGGCTCGGTCGGCGAGCCCATCAACCCCGAGGCGTACGTCTGGTACCGCGAGAACATCGGCGGCAGCCGCTGCCCGGTGGTCGACACCTGGTGGCAGACCGAGACGGGCGCCATCATGATCAGCCCGATGCCCGGGGTCACCGCGGCCAAGCCGGGCGCCGCGATGCGGCCGCTCCCCGGCATCAGCGCCGACGTCGTCGACGACCAGGGCAACTCGGTCCCCAACGGCGGCGGCGGCTTCCTCGTGGTCCGCGAGCCCTGGCCGGCCATGCTCCGCACGATCTGGGGCGACGACCAGCGCTACATCGACACCTACTGGTCCAGGTTCGACGGGATGTACTTCCCGGGCGACGGCGCCAAGCGCGACGAGGACGGCGACCTGTGGCTGCTGGGCCGAGTCGATGACGTGATGCTGGTCTCCGGCCACAACATCTCGACCACCGAGGTCGAAAGCGCGCTCGTCAGCCACCCCAAGGTGGCCGAGGCCGCGGTCGTGGGTGCGACCGACCCGGTCACCGGGCAGGCCATCGTGGCGTTCGTGATCCTGCGCGGGAGCGTGGAGGAGAGCGCCGACATCGCCACCGATCTGCGCAACCATGTCGCCAAGACGCTCGGCCCGATCGCCAAGCCGCGCCAGATCATGGTCGTACCCGAGCTGCCCAAGACCCGCTCGGGCAAGATCATGCGCCGCCTGCTGCGTGACGTGGCGGAGAACCGCTCGCTGGGCGACGTCACCACGCTGACCGACGACTCGGTGATGAAGCTGATCTCCGAGAAGATGCCGGCCGCCAAGAGCGAGGACTGAGACACCACCGGGACGCGGGGCCTTCGGCGGACGCCGGGGGCCCCGCTTTCCGTCCACGTGTCCAGATACGCGCCGTCCAGATACGCGCCGTCCGGGTGCGCGTTCTCCGGGTAGGCACGACATGATGTTTGATAGGCGCTGATAGGAGGTCACCGATGCCCGAGGACGAATCGCTCGGCGCGCTGGTCGCCCAGGCGAGCCATCAGATCTCGACCCTCGTACGCTCCGAGATCGAGCTGGCCAAGGCCGAGCTCAAGTTCGACGCGAAGCGGGTCGGCACCGCCGCCGGCCTGTTCGGCGCCGCCGCCTTCATCGGGCATCTGTGCCTGATCCTTGCCTCGTTCGCGATCGCGTACGGCCTCGTCGCGATCGGACTGGCGCAGTGGCTGGCGTTCGCCATCGTCACCGTGTTCTACCTCCTCATGGCGGCGCTGCTGGTCTTCGTCGCGTACCGGCGGCTTAAGGGCCTGTCCGGCATGCGCCGCACGGCCCGAAGCCTGCGCAACCTCGCGGGCGGGGCTGAGGCTGAGGCTCCGGCGACGGAGGTCGAGGCCGAGCCGTCGTCCGCCACGCCCGCCAAGCCGGCGCGCGAGCCGTACACGGGACCGACCGCGGGGCAGGTGGGCGCGCACCGGGAACCCGTGGACGCGCAGCGGGTGCCCGCGAGCGGGCCCCGAGATCCCGCGGGCGCGCCCGGTGGGGAGCCATCGTCCGATGCCTCCTGACGAGTCCCTGGTCCGGGTCGACGGACCCTGGACCCATCGGGAGGTGCACGCCGGGGGCACGCGCTTCCATGTCGTGGAGGCGGGCAAGGGACCGCTGGTGCTGCTGCTGCACGGTTTTCCCCAGTTCTGGTGGACCTGGCGCCACCAACTGGTCTCGCTGCCCGCGGCGGGCTATCGGGCCGTCGCCGCGGACCTGCGCGGGTACGGCGCCAGCGACAAGCCGCCGCGCGGGTACGATCTGCCGACCCTGGCCGTGGACGCGACCGGTCTCGTCCGCGCCCTCGGCGAGACGGGCGCCATCGTGGTCGGCCACGACTGGGGCGGGCTGCTGGCCTGGACGATGAGCGTGCATGATCCGAAGGTGGTGCGGCGGCTCGTACCGGTGTCCGCGCCGCATCCGCTGCGCCTGCGCGCTGCGCTGTTCGGTGAGCCCTTCGGCCAGCTCAAAGCCAGCCGGTACGCCTTGGGATTCCAGCTCCCCCTGCTGCCTGAGCGGCGGCTAACTGCCAAGGGAGGCGCCCGCGTCGGCCGTCTCATCCGCCGGTGGGCGGGACCGGAGTGGCCGTCGGACGAGGCCACGCGCACCTATCAGGAGGCACTGCGAATCCCGGGGGTGGCGCACTGTGCCCTGGAGTACTACCGCTGGTTCGCGCGTTCCCAGTTCCGGCCGGACGGCTTCCGCTACGCGCGGCGGATGCGCACCGAGATCGAGGCGCCCACGCTGCAACTGCACGGCGCGCTCGACCGGTGTCTCCTGCCGCGTACGGCCCAGGGCTCCAGCCGTTATGTGGCCGCGCCGTACCAATGGCGGCTGATCGAGGGAGCCGGCCACTTCCCGCACGAGGAGCGACCCGACCGGTTCGACGCCGACCTGATCGCCTGGCTCGCCGATCCGGGACCCGACCAGTGACTCCAAGTAACCGCCGCGCCCCATTGGACCGTCGCCGCCCGGTTTCACGTTTTGACTTCATCCATATCGTGTAAGCGATCGGGCATGGTCTCCCACCTGGCTCGCCAGAACGAACCTCCGGCGTGATCTTGTGGAATCTTGTAGAAATGTGCCCTGAAGTGCCGCGACCCCGTGGTGTGACCACAGCGTGATCGTGGCGTGACCCTGCAGTGCGGAGAAACCATATGCGTGACCGTGATGAAGCGGGCCGGCCCCGGAACTCCCGTCCTAGGGACGAGTACGGCAGGCCGCTTCCCCGGGGCGTGGAAGGAGTGCCGCGCGTCCCCGATGATTACTCCCCCGGCGCCCGGCAGGCGATCGAGGAGGCCCGGAGGCTGCTCGCCGCCGAGCGGCCGTTCCACGCGCACGAGGTCCTGGAGGCACGCTGGAAGACCGGCCCCGCGGAGGAGCGGGAGCTCTGGCAGGGCCTGGCCCAGATCTGTGTCGGGCTCACGCACGTGCAGCGCGGCAACCTGTCCGGGGCCGCGGCGCTCCTGCTCCGCGGATCCGCCCGACTGGGCGGGTGCGGCTCCCGCAGGCCGTACGGGCTGGACCTGCGCGCGCTGGAACTGGCGGCCGACGGGGTCATCACGGAGCTCGATTCAGGCGGCATCGACGCATCGACGGCGATCAACGTGATTCTCGACCATCTCCAGGACACCGAGAGCGCCCGCCCCGGCCAGCCGGACTGACCACCTGAACCAGGAACACCCCGCGACCACTCCGCGTTCACCCCCACCTTGGGCGTGATCTTGCGAATACTCGCAGATTCGTTCCCTGAGCAGGCATTTCCCGCTCCGTGATCTTGCAGTTTCTCGCAAGCCTATCTGCTGACCAGCGAAAACAGTATTCGTGATCTTGTACTACACCCCCAACTGCAAGGTCACGACAGATATAGCCGCAGGTCAAGTGGCCCGCCTGCAAGCAACCGCAAGATCACGGGAGTGATTTACGCAGGTCAGCCGGGTGTTGTGCGAGAATTCGCAAGATCACGGGGATTGAGGGGGGATCACGGGGATGGGGAATGGGGGGCGACGGAAGTTTCAGTCGCACTCCTGGGTGCTCACCCTGCCGGTGGCGGCGGTGCCGTCCTCTGCGTCGGGCAGGACCTCCTCGGCGGTCAGGGCGAAGCCCGTCTCCTTCTTGTCGATCGCGGCCGCGAAGATCACTCCGTACACCTTGCCGTCCGGGCTGAGCAGCGGGCCGCCGGAGTTGCCCGGCTGGACGTCGCCGCGGATCGCGTAGACCTCCCGGTTCACCTTGCGGTCGTTGTAGATGTTGAACGACTCCGCCCGCTGCTTGACCCGGATCCGCGCGGCCGCCGGGGTGAAACCGTGCCCCTTCGGATAACCGGCGATGATCGAGTTGTCGCCCCGTTCCGCCGAATAGTCGAACCGCAGCGGCCCGGCCTGCAGGTCGGAGACGAGCAGGACGGCGATGTCCCGGTCCGGGTTGTAGAGCACGACCTTCGCCTCATGCTGCGAGCCGGTGGAGTCGGTGACCCTGAGCCCGTCGGTGACTCCCGCGACGACATGGGCATTGGTCATGACCCGATGCCGGGCGTAGACGAAGCCGGTGCCCTCGATGCGCTTGCCGCAGCTCGGAGCCGTGCCCTGAATCTTGACGATCGCGTGTCTGGCCCTGGTCAGCCCCGGACTGCCCCGGAGCACACCCTGGTCGGGTGGCGCGACGTTGCGCCCGTCGATGGCCGTGATGACCTGGGGCCAATCGGAGGCCTTGACGAAGTCCCGGAACGGTTTCTGCCAGGATCGGACGTTGTTCGGGATGGCGTCGTCCACCGTCTGCCACACCACCGAGCGGCTGACCTGGTCTTTCACCACCTCGATGCTCAGCGACACGAGCAGCGACCCGAGCAGCCAGGCAACGGCCAGGACCGACAGTCCGCCGGCCACCGAGCCACCGAACGCGTCGACCATCTTGGCGGGCTCCCACGTCACGTGGCTGCGCACCACCACGCCGATCGTGGAGAACGCGAAGTGCCCGACCGTCGCCGCCAGGAAAACGATCACGATGGCCAGCAGCGCCCGTTCGAGCACACCGCTGACGATCGCCCCGACGACGGGTGGCGCGAGGAACATCCCCAGAAGCGCGCCGCCGAGAAAGCCCACGAAGCTGAAGGCCCCGATGATGAAGCCCTGCCGGTATCCGGATACAGCGAAGGCCAGCACCAGGCCGATCAGTATGAGGTCCAGGAGATCGCCGTGCACATCTCAACGGTAGCCAGCCACGCTGCACATCGTGCGGGCGTCGGCAAGGTCTCATCGATATCGTGACGTCATGGGGGAATCGGAGGGGCGACAGCACGGAGTCGAGGGAAGGCCGAGCGATCCCGCCGCCGATATCGACGGGCGAGTCGACGAACTGGTCCGGATCGCGCTTTCGGACACGGACCCGGACGGGCCGGTCAGATGGCGGGCGATCACGGCGTTGCAGGAACGCGGTGATCTGGAGACGTTCACTCTGGCCAGGCGGTTGTGCGCGAGCGGGGCGACCGCCGAACGGGTGCTCGGGGCCGACATCCTCGGGGAGCTCGGCCGGGACCGGCCGTTCACCGATCGCACACTGCCCGTCCTGCGCCACCTCGCGGCGAGCGAGACCGACCCCCGCGTGCTCTATTCGGTGCTGCTCGCTTTCGGGCACCTGCGCGACCGGCGCGCGCTGCCCTCGGTGATCGAGCTGTCCGAGAACGTCCATCCCACCGTCCGGTACGGCGCGGCCTACGCCCTGCCCCATGTGATGGGCGACCCTCCCGACCCGGCGGGCATGGCGGCGCTGCACCGGCTCACCGGCGACCCGGACGAGGACGTGGCCGACTGGGCGTCGCTGGGCCTGGCTCTGGGCGGAGGCGGTTCAGCCTCGGGTACGGTCCCGGGAGGCGAGTGCGACGACATCGGGGGGCAGATCCTCGACCCGTGACCGGTCCCAGGGCTGTTCGAACCCGGTGGCGGCCAGCACGCCGTCGAGCACCCCGGCGGTGAAGCCCCACACGAGCATGCCGCGCACCCGGAAGGCCACGGAGGGCATGACCCCTGCGGGGTGGCGCAGCCGCAGCCGGTTGGCCGGGTCGACCAGCTCGGCGACGGGGACGCGCTCCACGGACTCGACCTCGTCCGGGGAGGCGGCATGCACCGCGCTGGGCGTGTGCCACCACCCGAGCACCGGCGTCACCCGGTTGTCGCTGCGCCACAGGTAGAGCTCGGGCATGGTGCCGATGACCTGAACGCCGTCGGGCTCGAGCCCGGTCTCCTCCTGGGCCTCCCGGAGCGCCGCCGCGATCGGCCCGCCGTCCTCTGGGTCCACGCCGCCGCCGGGAAACGCCGGCTGGCCGGCGTGTACGCGCCCCCTGGAGCTGCGCTGGATGAGCAGGATGTCAGGACCCTGCGGCCCCTCCCCGAACAGCAGGAGCACCGCGGCGCGCCTGCCCTCGCCGTTCGCCGGCGGCCGCATCGCCTTCGGCACCGGCGCGTACCCGGCCTTCGCCGCGAGGTCCGTCAACCACCCGGGAGCCACGACCACCTCCGATGCAACCGTCCCACGCAGGTTACGCCAGTCACACTCCGAACGCGTGCCGGCCGGTGGTGTCAGGAGAACGGTCCCGGCTTGACGAGCTTGGCCGCCTCGGCGGGATCGGTGGGGCCCGTGCCGTACGAGGGGCACAGCGTCGCGACCGGGCACGCGCCGCAGGCCGGCCTGCGGGCATGGCAGATCCGCCGGCCGTGCCAGATGAGCCGGTGGGAGAGCATCGTCCACTCGGACTTGGGGACGAGGCCGCCGATCTCGTGCTCGATCTTCACGGGATCGGTCTCGGCGGTCCAGCCGAATCTGCGCGCCAGGCGCTGGAAGTGGGTGTCCACGGTGATGCCGGGGACGCCGAACGCGTTGCCGAGCACCACGTTGGCGGTCTTGCGGCCGACGCCGGGGAGGTCGACCAGGTCGGCGAGCTTGCCGGGGACCTCGCCGCCGTGCCGCTCACACAGGGCCTGGGCCATGCCGATGATGCTGTTCGCCTTCGCCCGGTAGAAGCCGGTCGTCTTGATGATCCCTTCCAGCTCCTCACGGTCGGCGGCGGCGTAGTCACCCGCCATCCGATACTTGGCGAAAAGTACCGGAGTAACCATATTTACCCGTTTGTCCGTACACTGCGCCGAGAGGATCGTGGCGACCAGCAACTCGAGAGGGGAACCGAAGTCGAGCTCGCAATGGGCGTCAGGGTAAGTTTCGGCCAGAATTCTGTTGATCCGCCGAGCGCGGCGTACGAGCGCGAGCCGGGACTCACCCGCCGGAGGGACTTTACGGGGCACCCCGTAAGCCTACGCGGTGGGCAGGGGTCCACAATGGCAAGCAAGGGAGGCACCGTGAGCACCGAAGAAGTCTTGAGCAAGGCGCCCCTGTTCTCCGCGCTCGACCGAGAGGGCGCCGCCGCGCTGCGAACGAGCGTCACCATCGTCGAACTGCCCAAGGGGCGCACGCTGTTCAGCGAGAACGAGACGGGCGACCGGCTCTATGTGGTGCTCGAAGGCAAGATCAAGCTCTCGCGGGCCGCGCCCGACGGCCGCGAGAACCTGCTGAGCGTCCTCGGCCCCGGAGAGATGTTCGGGGAGTTGTCGCTGTTCGACCCCCGCCCCCGTACGGCTTCCGCGATCGCGCTGACCGACGTCCGCCTGGCCGGGCTCGGCCACGACGACCTCCGACCCTGGCTGACGGGCCGCCCCGAGGTCGCCCTTCACCTGCTGCGGGCCCTGGCGCAGCGGCTGCGCCGTACCAACGACGTGCTGGCCGACCTGGTCTTCACCGACGTGCCCGGCCGGGTCGCCAAACAGCTGCTCGACCTGGCCGACCGCTTCGGGCAGAAGACCGACGACGGCATCCGCGTCCATCACGATCTGACCCAGGAGGAGCTCGCCCAGCTCGTCGGAGCCTCCCGGGAGACCGTCAACAAGGCGCTGGCCGACTTCGCCCAGCGCGGTTGGCTGCGCATCGAGGCCAAGGCCGTGGTCATCATGGACTGGGAGCGGCTCTACAACCGCTCCCGGTAGGCCCTGCTCTACCGGAATGCGGGCCAGTGCTCCGGCGTTCACGCCGGGGGTGAAGGCCCGCGCGGGAGT
>NZ_JBHMQT010000052.1:0-17883 GCF_042435035.1 Sphaerimonospora cavernae | reverse complement strand
CTGGATGCCGCCCATTCCCGGCACGGCATGACTCCCGGCGTCCGTTCACCCTGGCACGCCCAGAGGCGGTCACTATCCGCTATCACATGAAAGCACCGCGCGTATCCGCTGATTGTTTACCATCGCCAGTGTCGCTGAGGCGCTTGAGAAAATTACCCGTGATGCTCTCGCCAAGGTCCTACGCGCCGTGCCAGCATCGTGGCCAGTGACCGATGAAGCTTTGGCCACCCTCGGTTGGTTCCTTGAGTACCGGGCACCCGCCGCAGCACACCGCCTCCGATCACTGGTCCAGAAGGGAGTATGAACCCAGTGAGCAAATACATCTACTCAATCGTTCGCTGTCTCCCTGATCCACGGACCGGAGAGTTCGTCAATGTTGGTGCCATTGTCGGAGATCCCCAGACCGGCGACTGGGCGGTGCGGAGAGTGAGCAACACCGAGCGCATCAAGAGGTTTGCACCCAACGCTGCCATCGATGTCACAGACCGGTTCATCGTTCGGATAACCAGCGAAATCGCCGAGGCTCGTGAAGCTCTGGAGACCAGCGACAGCCTGCCGTTCGACGAACGGTGGCTATACAGGCTGCATCACGATCACCGTAACATTGTGCAGCTCAGCCCGCCTGCACCTATCGTCGCCAGACACGCGGAAGCAGCGCTGGACGTCATCTTCAAACATATGATTATCGATCCTGCTACTCAACAAAGACCAATCACGATCAGGAAGGGCGAGGTGATCGAGAACCTACGCAGAGCGTATGTAGAGGCAGAGATTCCCGTTAACCTGCTGAGACCGAGGTCTGACGTATTCATCGGTGACAAGCTGCACTCCAATGTGGACATTGCCGTCGCAAACGGGAAAGTGTTGCAGTTGGCACAGGGCTGGTCCTTCCGTGTCACCCACCTGGACCGAGTGATCACACAGGTCAAAGCTTGGGGATTCGCCCTAGAACGGTTGCGTAGTGGCGACGAGGCCCGACTCGTGGATGCTCAAGGTCAACTTAGTTCTATCGCCAAAGACGTCGACCTGCAGATAGTGGTGGCGACACCGGAAACCTCTGAGCAGCAAGCGGCCTACGAAGAGGCAGAGCAGGTGTTCCGAACACTCAAGGCCGGCGTCCATCCAGTCGAAGCGGTGACGGCGGTCAGCGCACGGGCAGCCGATCTGGTCCGAACGATCCGCTAAGCCGCGGTATGCCCATACGGGCTGATCACCCCCAGTTGCTTGCTGATACGCGATCTCTGACCAAGGGCCGCACCACAGGTCGTACACGTTGACCATTTCAAGGCACGGCCAGAATGTCGAGATGCACCGCCTCTGGGGCGGATGCCTCGACGTCCGACCGATCACGTGGACGGGGAGCTAACCGATCAGGAAGAGCTCGACGAAGCGTTCACTCTGGTCGCGGGCCGGTTCGAGCGCCGGGAGGTCCGGCTTCGTACCCGCAGATGCCTGGATGGCCTGCTGTCGGGGCTGGAGCGCAAGAACGGCTGGACGCTGGCCGAGTCGAGCTGATCCCCCAGCACAGCACGCGCGCCGGTTCGCTGTCGAGCGCGGGGATCGAGGCCGTGACGACCACGGCGGCGTGCCGTATGGCGTCAGTCACCGTTCTCGGCTCCTGCGGGCTCCGAGGGCCAGTCCGGGTTTGTCCCCCGTCCAAGGCATGATGATGGGCATGAGCGAGCAGGAGAAGAGCCCGTTGGAGTCCAGCGACGCGTGGTGGTCGATTTCGGAGCACGAGCGCGAGGAATGGCGGCAGTACGCGTCGGAGGTGGGCTATCACCACTTCGTCGAGTGCAACCTGGACGCCGATGACGACGTCCTCCACGACCTGTTTCCGGACGTCGACATCACCCGTCCGGGTGAGGGGATCTAGACCCCGAGCCTCCTCGGAGCGACACGGCGGCCTCACCCCGCGGGATATTTTCGGGATGATCTTATTTGGTCCGATCTCTGTTTAGGGCTGAGCCGTAGGTCAGGGGCGGTGGGGTGCAGGAACCGTAGTGCTCTTGAAAACCGCTCTAGGGCCGGTGACGGTCCTCGTGGGTTCGAATCCCACGCTCTCCGCTCAACCAGCCAAAACGGCGTCTGACCAGCGGTTACATCGGGCGACTGCCCCGCCCGCAACCCAGACGAAACCCGCCGCCACAGGTCCATGTGCGGGAGGCGCACTCGCTGAGGTCGGGGCTATCAGCACGGTGGAGATGTGGGCGAGGAAGTCCGACTGGAGGATCACCGCGAAACGCTCACCTCGTTGCTCATGGGCCATCGCGTCTCGGGGAGCGCGCAGCCTGTACACGTCACCACGCACGCAGGTGCTCCGTGTCCCTCATGATCGCTTCTGCTTCGGCCCTGTCGGCGGGGTCGTTGGCCAACCGCTCGGCTGCGACTTGGGCCTGTTCCATACGACGGAGACGCTGGGCGATGAGAAGCGCTTCGCGGACGACTTCAGATGCGGAGCGGCCGTCGGAAGTCAGCTCGCCCAGGGCCTTCTCGGCCTTGACGTCGAGTTCAACAGTCAACATGCCCATATCTTCACTGTAAGGCGCGGTCTCCCGCAGGTCTTCGGCCAATTTCCGTGATCGTCCAGATGCATACCGTAATTGACGTCGAGCGACATCGAACCCCCGGTCTCTGCTACCCCGTCATGGATCGTGGCTGACGATTGGGTTGGAAACCCCGGCGAAGGGAACGTGATCGTGGATCCCGCGCATCAGGAGAAGGTCTTTGAGGACGGGATGACCGCACCGCCATCGATGCACTTCATGTGGACCCTGAACAGCACATCCACGCCATGCCCCCGCACGTTCGGCGGCCCCGGGAGCTGCTACCCCGCGTTCAACCAGAGCGAGACGGCAGCATAACGAAGGTCGTACGGCCGAGCCGCCAAACGGGGAGACGACCTGTTCCGGCGTCAGCCCTAGCGTCCAAGCCTTCTGCCACGCCTCGCAGTCCGCCCCAATGGAGATCACGTTGTACGGAGCAGGCACCCGTCATCGTGGACGCCGAACTCTTCGATGTGCTCGCGGAGGATGGTCACCAGCTCTGGCGGGATCGGGACCGGGCGGCCCTCGTCCTGTGCTCGATGCTTCAGACCACGGTCGTCGTGCGCCTCCCCACTGTCCGTCCATCACTTGTTCACCTGAGGCTTGGACTTCGAGAGGACCGATCGGCCCCACCCGGACTCCGGAAGGTGGCAGTCCTGTCACGCGGGCCATGGCGCGGGCCTTACCCAGCCCAAACCTGCCTGCTGCAACGACAAGAACGACCCGCCCCTCGCCGAGGATGTCGAACTCATGGCAGCGATCGACCAGATCGTTCGAAACCGCCGATAGGGTTGCCGGCCAACCGTTCAAGCGTTCAAGCGTTCAAGCGTTCAAGGATTGACGCTGAGCTCTCGCGTGACCAGATCACGGGCCTGATCACATGGATTCGTAGCGGGTTTCGCCGAGGCGGTGAATGACGCGGACACTCCTTCTACCGATGGCGTGTTCAGCCTCCTCCAACATATGGTTGTTCTCACTCTTGGGTGCCCAGCAGACCGGCAACCGGTAATTTCTTCCCTCCGGGTTCACGTAATCCACGCCAACCACTTCGGCGGAGTCACCCTGCTTTTCACAGATCGAATAGCTAATTTCATTCCAATTCGCACCGCCCGTACAGGGCGTAGGACCGTCGACCTTCATTCCATTACGGCCAGCACAATCTCTGAGGTGATTACTCCAAATTGAGTCGCATGTCGCGGCCTGCAGGAAGACGCCGGCCTTGAGTTCGTGCAAGCAGTTGACTCTCATAGTCGCTCCGAATGCGCACTCATTAGGCGAGGACCATCCACTGCCACAGATGAGATACTTGTCGAGAAGGTCGGAGCAGCTCACCCTCAGCGCATAACACACATCGACGATCTCGATATACGTCGAGCATAGCCTGTATTCGCCTCGCGTGTCGTCACGGCAGTCGTAGTAGGCGTCTCGCGCCTTCACGCAGTCAAAATTGCTGGCCGGGTCGAAGTAGCCCGGACAGCGCAGGAACTCTCTCTCGCCTGTGGCACACACGTGGTCAGACCGCTTAGGAGTTCCCGTCCGGCATGACAAGTAAGATTCAAACGACGAGGCGCAGACTTGCTCCGTATGAAATATGGCCCGCTCTCCGGAACGGCATTCGATTCGGACGATCAGCGCCTGCTGGCACAGCTTGGCCGAATTCTTCACCAGATGCCGTTTCATGCACGCCTTGTATCCGGGGGCTTTCGAGCGACAGTCCAACCCCCTCGGCCCCTGACCCTGCGGGCAGATGTCGTCGGCCGCGGCATACGAAGGGTGGCTGGTCTTAAGATGCCACGTTGGCTGCGGCCATGGAATCTCCAAGTTGGTTGTGGAACAACCGGTCAAGGTGGCAATGGCCATGAGCGCGACCAGCACGCCCCAGATCCGCTGCCTCGCTGCGGCCATGTGCCCTCCCAGTCGATCCCAAGCCCGACATAGGCATGTAGGGATGAGCATATGGGCTTGCCATGCCGAATTCCCCGCGTGTATCACGACAACTCAGACGCGACTCGCGACCTGAATGTGCTGTACTTCGGCAACGCCGGTGCTGCTGCTCGGCCTTCGGAGCGCGCACCCGCTCCGACTCCGCGATCAGCGTCTTGCCACCGCAGCGGGAGGGGCGGCGGACAGGCGTGATCACCGTAGGCGATGGCGCCTCGGCCGGCCTCGATAATCTGTGGCATGCCACAGATCTCTGTCGAGTACTCAGCCGCCCTTGCTGAGGCGTTCGATCGGCGCGGGTTCGCGCTGGCACTTCACTCGGCCGCGGCCGGGCTGATCGGCAGCGCCCTGCCAGACTTCAAGACTCGCTTCTATCCCATCGCTGAAGCGGTCATCGGTAGCGGAGCAGCCACCGAGGCGATGATCCACGTGGATCTGGCGATCCTGCCCGGCCGTGACCCCGCGGTCAAAACCCGGCTGGGGGATCTGACCCTCGCGACGCTCTGCGATCACATCAGGCCCGGGACCGGGCTGACCACCCAGGTCACCGTCGAGGTTCGAGACATCGAGAACTACCACAAACGTGTGCTGAGGCGATAGTCGCACGATGTCGGGGCCGCCTAACAGCCGCCCTGCCGGCGCGGCGCTGCTCATGCCGTTCTCAGCGTCGATGGTGATCCTGACACCCCCACGCCGAGCGTCCCCCCTTTTGAGCGGGAGAGAGGGGGGATTCGCGCAACCCCGCGACGGGCTCACCACGGTGAGGAGAGGGCGACAGGCGTTGCCGGGATGTTCCCACCGATCAACTGCGCGACAAGGCCGGCCAGACCGGACGGGAACACCCGTTCGTTGGAGCATCGCAGCTCAGGAATGCTCCACCAGTGATGCGCGACGATCAGCGACTGCTCGAACTCGTCCCGGCCCGAGGTCTTCACAGTCGTCTCTCCCATTCGGGCGTAGAAGCGGGCGTAGAAGAACGTGTCGATCCCCAGGACCGTCGTTCCGTCCCGCCGCCAGGTTCCCGAACTGACCGCCACGACCGGGCCGAGGTCGGCGGGCGGCACAAGCAGGCCGGTCTCCTCGCGCAACTCCCGCGAGGCCGTTTGCGTGAGCGACTCGCCTTCGCCGACCCTTCCCCCGGGGGTGGTCCATTCAAGCCGATGTTGCCGCTCGCCGCTGCCGTACCCCTGTAAGAGGAGCAGGTGATCCTCCGCGTCGACGAGGATGATCCGGGCGGTCAGCCGTGGGATGGGCTCCATCGGGCTCCAATCGTCGCAGGCCGGTCCGGGTCGTGGCTATCGCGGGCCCTGCGCCGTCAAGGCACGGAGTGCGGCGAGGTATGCGGCGATGTGGTGATCCTTGACCGAATCGCGGAGGCGTCCCCGGGTTTTCAGACGCCTCTCGATGAGGTGCTTCGACTCGCCGGTGGTCAAACCGTACCCGTCCGGTGTTCGACGGTCGGACGGGTCGATCGCCGATCCGGGCGGATGCAGGTACCGGAGCCGGCCGACAGGCCGCCAGGAGAGGGGCAGCGGCGTGCCACGGAACAGACCTCCGGCGAGCTCCCCCACCATGGCCACGCCGGGAGCGCGGACGTGGGAGTACTGCCCCGGAAACCACGGAACCGGGTCGTCGCCGAGCTCGAAGCGCGTCACCGGCACATTTGCGATGGAAAACTCGAAGTCCGCCGTTCCGGGCATCGGTGAGCCGTAGGTGAAGACCCTGTGGACGCGGTGGAACTCCTGAGTCAGGTCGCGGGCGGCCATCAGTGCGATCACTCCGCCCGCGCTGTGGCCGGACATGAAGACGCGCGCCTTACGCTCGCGTGCGGCGGCCACGGCCCTGCGGACGTCGTCGAGTGTGGCGAGCGCGCGCCAGTGATAGGCCGCCTGGTAGTCGGACCGCCCCAACGCGCTCGTGATGTTGTCCAGCCAGCCCAGGATGGTCGCGGCCATGCGGTCCTCGCTCAGATCGGCCCCGAAGGTGGTCGTGCCGCGGTAGGCCACCAACGTGAGATCGTCCGACTCGCAGATCAGGGTGTTGGTGACGTGAGCTTCGTGATCGTCGTGTGTCGCGGCGATCCGCACCCGCCACTCTCCAGGCACGGCCTGCCTGATCTCGGCGAGTGCCGCCGCCACGGGGTCGTCGGCATAGGTCGCCGCCGCGAGCAGGCCCATGGCATATCCCCAGCCGAGCTCCTCCTCGTCGGACATGGACCAGTCTTTGGACAGCAGGCGGTTGAGCAGTTCGCGGACGACATCAGCGCGTGACATGGCGTCCTCCGATCATCTGATGGGGTGGTGGCCGGTGGGCGGGAAAACCACCCTCATGGTCAGGATGAGCCGCCGGGCGTCCTTGGTGACGGCCTGGAACGCGCCGTCGAAGGATGGGCCGAGCTTGCGGAGGACGGAGGCGACGTGCACAGCGGCGTGCACCTCGCGGAGCGCCTCCGAACTGATGTCGAGTTCGAGCGAGTGCTCCTCGAGTTCGTTCTGAGGAAAGCTGCGCTGCCTGATGAGGGTGCGGATGGCCGGGTCGTCGTGAATTCCTTCTTGGCGGGCGTGCGCCGCGGCGGCGTCCGCGGCGGGTTCGCCGCCGCGCCACTCCCACAGGGCCCGCATCGACTGGGCGACGCGCCGCAGCGACTCGCCGGCGCCATGGACCGAGCCGGTGACCGCACCGGCCTGGAACCGAATCGCCGCGCCGACCTGCCCGTCCTCGGTGACCTCGCGGATCTCCCTGACCTCGAGCCGGGCCGCACCGAGCATCTGGCAGACCTCCGCGACGAGGTTGAACTTGGCGGCCGATATGCGCTCGTACGCCAGCGCCGCCTCGACGTACGTGTCGGCGTCCCAGCGGTTGCGGATCAGAAGCGTTCCCGGCTGGAGCACGTCCTCGATCGACTGGAGCGTCGGGTCGTCGCTGAGCGGAGGCCGCAGCGGTACGGGAACCACGGTGGTGAAGGGATCGGTGAGCAACTCCGGGACCATGCTTCTGGCCCTGTTGTAGTCGTCACGATGGAGTACGACGATCTTCTTCTCGAGCTTGGGGGCATCGTCCGGCATCGTTAGCCCACCAGCTTTCTGACCAGCAGGTACAGGAGAGCGGCGAGCAGTGCCAGCAGCGCCGCCTGGGCTTTCGGACGGGACAGCAGGTTCAGGGCGAAAGGGCGCCTGCCCGCCCACCCCTCTGCGAGCAGTCGATGGATGTCGGCGGGGTCGGCGGTCAGCCCGCCTTCACTCAGGATCCCCGCGGCCTCGGTCGCCGCGGCCTGCGTCCATGTCCGCTCCCTTGCGGGAGCGGTGACCACGAGGGAGGCTCTGAGCCGCTGCCTGTCCGCCAGACGGTTCACCTGCCTGTTCGACCCGTTGGCGGTGACCGGAAACTCCACCAGCAGCCGCGAACCGGACAGGACGTACCGCCCGAGGCGGGTGTCGTTCTGCTCGGACGCGTTGGTGACCAGGTCCACGAAATCCCGATGGACCGCCGTACGCTCGTCCGCGCCGAGCGCATGCCCGTACCGCCAGGCGAAGGGCTCTCGATCGGGAAACTCTACGTAGACGATGTCGACGTAGCCGGCTCTTCTCATGGCAGTTCCTTTTCGTGAGCCACGATGTGCTCCATGATCTTCGACGTGACGCGGTCCGCTGACGGCCGGTCCTTCAGGGACCCGACGACCACCCGGACCATGGCGTCACCGCCGAGTCGCAGCAGGATCCGGTCGAGTTGGTCGACGATGAGCTGGTGATACGCGGCCTGGTCGACCTGAGGTGACCGAGGGTCTTCGTCGGTGTGCGTCACCACGACGATGCAGAGGTAGACCTGCCCGCCCTTCAGCCATCTCCCGATCTGTCCGGCATCGTCGTCGACCCGATGCCAGTCCCGCTCCGGCGGCATCCCGAGTCCGGCGAGCATGCGCGCGTCCACCAGGTAAAGCACGTATCGGCTCTCGGCCACCCGGTTCTCCCACTGGGGCCAGGCCTTTTCCTCACCGCTCAGATCACCCAGACCCAGGAAGGTCAGACGGATGCCGTTCGCGGTGAGCTTCGTCTTGGGATGGATGCGCGGCGCCTGCGTACGACCGGGATCGTCGTCCACCCAGGTGCCGCGCCACGAGTTGATCAGCGTGGTCTTTCCGGTGTACCTGGCCCCGAGCACAGCAATGTGAAACTTTTTCCGGCGAAGCTTCATGAGCAGGAAGAAGGAGATGACGGTGCCGAGGCCGATGCCGACCCCGTAAATAATGAGGGGAATGGGCACAGATATCCCGCCTTGTCGGATCACTGTACGACCACAAGGGTGTCGGAGTGATATGCCCCCTTCAACCGTTTCCTGTTACTCTCCTCGACAGGAAACGGGGGACGTGTCATTGGCGGAAAGGGCAATATGGCGCATTCGTCCTTCGGAGAGGAGTTGCGCCGGCGACGTATGGCCGCGGGCCTGTCGCTGAGCGCACTGGCGACGGCGGTCAATTACAGCAAAAGCCATCTCTCCAAGGTGGAGACCGGAAACAAGCCGCCGACACCTGACCTCGCGCGGCTCTGTGACGGTGCTCTCAAGGCCGGCGGCGCTCTACGGGCACTCGCCCATGCGGCCGAACCGCCCGACGGCAAGGCGACGGCGGAGTCGTCCGGCCGGACGTTCGACGCCGAGTGGTTGCTGAGATTGCCGGGCGGCGGACCGGGAGAGTTCGCGTCCGCTGATCTGACAGGCCCGGTCAGCATGCGGTTCACCGCCGCGTCCGGCGACATCGACGCCCTGTCCTCGCTGCTCGACCTGATGATCCAAACAGGACGGTCGAGTCCTCCCGGCATGGTGCTACCGATCGCGATCGCTCAGGTCCACGCCGCTCGGACGGCGATCCCCCACTCCGGAGGCCGCTCGCGCAAGCGATTGCTCACGCTCGCGGCGCGGGCGGCCGAATTCACCGGCTGGATGGCCCAGGAGTCCGGTGACGATTCCGCCGGAGCCTGGTGGACGGATCTCGCGGTGGAGTTCGCCGCTGACGGAGCGGATCAGGAACTGGCCGAGTACGCGGACGTACGGCGTGCCCTGATGACTCTGTACCGAGGTGAGGCCGCCACAACGGTCCATCTGGCGGCTCGGGTCCGACACCGGCACGCGCTTTCACCCCGGTTACGCTGGCTCGCGGCGCTTCGTGAGGCGCAGGGCCACGCACTGGTGGGAGACGACCACAGCTGCCGGTCCGCCATCGACGGTGCTCACGCGCTCTGGGAGCGCGCGAGCCGGGACGCCCCGGCCCCTCCGCGGCCCGTCGGCGAGGGAGCGGTCGCCCGGCCGCTCGGCACCTCGGTCCCCGTCGACATCATGACCACGATGGTCACCGGATGGTGCCTCCATGACCTGGGCCGGCCCGGTGAGGCCGCGGAGGTGCTCGGCCGGGCGCTGCCCGGCCTGGGCCCGTCGTCGCGCCGGTCCCGCGCACGCTTCACGGTCAGGCGCGCACTCGCGCTCGCCGACGACGGGTCCATCGCGGACGCCTGCGCGCTGATCGCCGATGTACTGGACGACATCCGCACCGTCGACTCCGCGACGATCAGAGCGGACCTGCGCTGTTTCGCCAATGCCATCCGCCGTCGGCGCACCCATCCCGCCGTGGCCGACCTGTGGCCTCAGTTGTGGCTGATCCTGGGCGGACGTGGACCTCGGTGATCTCGGTGATCTCGGGGCGGCGACTTCGGCACAATCCCGTACTTATGGCATGAACAGCGGGGAATTCCGGAAAGGAACGGCCAGTGACGGACTCCGTGGAGCGGGATCTGATATTCATCAGCTTCCGCGGCAAGGACAGCGGTCCGACAGCGGCGCACGTCGACCTGGTGCTGCGTCAGGCCTTCGGCTCCGGCCGCGTGTTCCGATCCAGCAGGTCCATCGAACTGGGTTCGCTGTTCGACGAGGTGCTGGAGGCCGCCCTGCGCCGAGCCTGCGTGCTGCTTGTGCTCATAGGCTCTGAATGGTGCAGCGACGGCCCCGGCGGACGGCGCATCGACGACCCCGACGACTGGGTGCATCGCGAGGTGAAGGCGTCGCTGGAGGCCGGTGTACAGGTGATCCCCGTGATGCTGGAGAAGACGCCTCGGCTCACCGAGGCCGACCTTCCGGAGGCGCTCAAGCCACTCGCACGACGCCAGACCGCCGAACTCAGGTTCCGCAACGACGCCGCCGACCTGTCCAACCTGATCTCGCGGATCTGTCGGACCGTCCCTCAGTTCAGCCGGCTTCGCGTGGCGAACCCGTTCGCGCTGGACTCCGTCGATCTTCCCACCAGGCTGGAAAGCGGACTGGACTTCGAGCGGCTGGACGATCTCCTGGCTGCCCGCCGCTGGCAGGAGGCTGATCGGGAGTCCGCCAGACTGCTGGTGGCGGCGGCTGGAGGCGACCTGCTGAAGCCCCGGTCGTACATGATCCGAGTGGACGATGTCGACAAGATCTCTCCCGCCGACCTACGCGGGATTGACCAGCTCTGGATGTCCCACAGTGAAGGGAGATTCGGGCTGACCACACAGTTGGTGGCCATGCGGAAGGCGGCGGACGACCTGATCGCCTTCGGCGACATGATCGGCTGGCGTACGACCCGGTGGATCTACTACTCAGAAGTCCTGTGGTCGTCCTCAGCGCCGGCGGGCCATCTGCCGGTCCTGGGTCCGGCCGGCGGCATCCGTCCGTCGAAGCTCCGTGCCCGGGACACCGTGGCGGGAATGAGTTCCATCCCAGCGGCGATAACTCGTTACCTGCGCGACAGAACAGCTGTTGAGCAGGTGCACAGGACACCCGTCAGCGGTCCCTTCGGCTGGCGCGAGTACTACCCCCTGGCCCTCTACGCGGCCATAGACGTGCACGCGCATCTGTTCCGGGGCCGAACCGAACCCTACCTTCGCGCGATAACGCAGTCGGTGCGCTCGGGAACCAGCACGTACGGCAACCTCCTGTCCGTGGTCTGGGCCGTGAACCGCGGGCGTCTTCTTGATCGCCTGTCGGATCCCGGGTGACTGCCCGGTGATGCCACCGTTATCGGTCGGCGTCTCGATCCGCATGGCGGGCAGTGCGCCACCGTCCTAGTCTTGATCTACAGGTTCCCCCGATCGCACAAAGGAAGCCCCCGATGTCCTTCGCCGAGCACATCGCCCCGATCCTTCGTGCGGCAATGGAGATCCTCCGGGATGCCGGCCGCCCGATGTCGCCTGACGAGGTGCGGAGGGCCGTCGCCGAGAAGGTCTCGATCGCACCCGAGCAGCAGGCTCTCAACGGGCACGGCCAGGTCCGCTGGCAGTCCCAACTAGGCTTCCGTACCGGTGAGGCGGCCTCCATCGGATGGATGACCAAGAGGAACGGCTGGGCGATCACGCCGGCCGGGGTGCGGGCGCTGGAGGACCATCCGGGTGTCGAGCTCTACCGGGAGCTGGGCCGGCAGTACCGGGCACGCCGACAGCCCGCTCAGGTCCGCTCCTACACGGATCCACGTTGGAAGACCGTTCTCGCGGCCCTGGCACGGGTGACGCCGGGCAGTTGGACCACATACCGCGACATCGCCGACCTGGTCGGTATGTCGGCCCAGTCGGTCGGTGGTTTCATGGCCCAGTCCGCCGACGACAACGTCCATCGCGTGCTCCAAGCGGGTGGAACGGTCTCCCCCAACTTCCACTGGCTCGACCCTGAGCGGATCGAGGATCCCCGTGAGGTCCTGGAAAGCGAAGGGCTCACCTTCGACGCGTCCGGGCGGGCGAACCCGGCACGGCGCGTCACCACGGACATGCTCCGCGCGATGCTCACAGAGGCCGGTGTGCTCACGCAGTCAGCCTCCCGTGGCGAGCCCGAGCCGGAGTCCGAAGAGTTCCCCGACGAGCTTCCCGGGGCGTTCGAGCAGTTCCAGCAGAACCTCGGATACGCCCGGCAACTCGTGCATGGCGGTCGGAATCTGGAACGACTCGGCGTCGGCGCCTTCGACGTCACCGATCTCTACCGTGCGGCCTGGACCCAGTCGGTGGCGGCACTGGACCACTGGGTGACCCGGGAGATCGTCGACCGGGCCGTGGCTCTCGCGCTCCAGCCCGATGGGAACTGGCCTCCCAAGTTCAACAAGCTCTCCATCCCGGTTGAGCTGTTCGACAAGGTCTACTACCGTGCCGCCCCACTGGGCGAGATGTTCCGTACGCACCTGGAACAGTTCTTCGCGTTCATGACCTTCCAGAACCCCGACAAGATCAAGGAAGGCTTCGCGTACGTCAGCACCGTCAATCTCTGGGTGAAGGTCGCGGAGATCCTCACCGAGCAGGATCCCACGAGTCGCGTCACCGCCGACGACGTGCGGGGTCAGCTCAGGGACATCGCCCGGCGCCGCAACAACATCGCGCACACGGCCGACCACGATCCGGACGATCCCGGTCAAAAACTCCCCATCAAGTCCGGCGACGCCGACGACGTCATCAGCTTCCTCGAGTCCGTCGCGATCGCCATCCAGCACGCACTCGGTGATCCGCTTCCGGCGGCCGACTACGACACGGCCCCTGCCGAGGTGGGCATGCTGGGAGCAGTGCCGGCGAGAGCCCTCGACGAGCGACAGGTCTCTCAAGGTGACGGCAAATGGGATGAAGACAGCCTCCTCCACGCGATTCAGCGTTACTGCCCGCCGGACGTGGCCGAGACGCTGCTGGCCGTCTACCGGCACGCCGAGCGCCACCCCTCCTTCCGGGGGTACTACTTCGGCACGGGCGAATATCCCTCGGCCACCGCGCGGTTCAGCCTCGGGACCGACGAGGCCGCGGTCTGGAGCATCTTCACCGGCGCCAGCCAGTCGGTGCTCTCGATCAACTTCCAATGGATGCACAACCGGGGGGCCTCACCTGAGCGCCTCCATCAGCTGGCAGCGGCTCTGGCGGTGTTTCCCGAGTGGGCGCGCATGCGCGGTCAACTCGTGGCGGCGAACTACGCCAGACGCCCGTCCCTCACCCCGGCCGCGCTGGCTCGGCACGACGCGGCCGAGATCATCACCAGTGCGATCAATGCCCTGCTCACCGTGGGCGACCACATCTGACCGGGGGACGGGGCACCGGAACTGGCGCGTGCGCGGGCATGCGGTTTGCGGGATCGTAGTGCCATGCACCCTGGCGCGCCCCCGCGATGTCCCGACTGCGGAGAGCCGCTCGCCGGCCCGCACCCCGCCTGCCCGGTTTGCGCGCTGCCGCTGAGCGGTCCCGTCGCCGCCGAACTGTGGCGGGTCGATGTGGAGCGCGCCGAGCTCAGGCGACGTGAGATGCAGCTCACTGCCCGGCGCACCGAGCTTCTCGTGATGTTGCGCGCCGCCCGCGCCGGGACTGGAATCGGGACCGGGCAGGTCGGGGACGCCTCCGGCGCCTTCCCGCCACCGACGCCCGGCACCGAGCGGCCGACGGATCTGTCCGCGAAAGCCGTACAGAACCTGTTATTGGCACTCGGCGGGACCCTGCTGGTCGTGGCGGCGATCGTGTTCACGGCGGTGAGCTGGGGGCACCTCGGCATCGGCGGCCGCGCGGCGATCCTGCTCGGCTTCACCGGCCTGGTCCTCGCGGCCCCTCTCGGGTTGCGAAAGCGCGGTCTGGCCGCCACCGCGGAGACCCTCGCCCTGCTCGGCCTCGCGCTGCTGTTCCTCGACGGGTACGCCGCCTGGCATCTGGGGCTGGCCGGTCTCGACCGAATCGATCCTCAGCACTACACAGCCGGGCTCATCGCGGCCGTCGCCGGGGTGTTCGCGACCTACGGGCGGCTTGCCCGGCTCAGGTGGTCGGTTCCCGTGGCGGTCGTGCTCGCACAGCTTCCGCTCACCGTGCTGGCGTTCGACCAGGGCACGGTCTGGCTCGTCGCGGCGTTGCTCGCCACCGCCTGCTCCGACGCCGCGCTGTGGCTCGCCACGCCGCGGGTGGCGGTGGCGGTCTGCTTCGGTTTCACCTGGTCGCTCGGGGTGACGGTCGGGATCGTGGAATCCCTGGAAGCGTACGAACCGCGCACCGTCTGGAGGCTGTCCGCCGCGCTGTTCGTCGCCGTGGTGGCGGGACTGGTCATCGCCGTTCGCGCGAGCAGCCCCGGGAGCAGGTCCGTGAGCGGGCCATGGCCGGTCGTGCTCGCGGCGGCGTCGACGATCACACTGATCAGTGCGCTCGCGCTCCCCGCCCGCCTGGTTCTGGAGGGTCACTGGGCGGTCGTCCCCGGCCCCGTCGCCGCGCTGCTCGTGGCCGTTCTCGCGGTTCTCGCGCGCCGTACGGCTGCCGCGGCGGTCAAGGCGGTCGCGATGCCCGCCGCCATCACAGCCGCGATCATGATGGCCCTGCTGTCCGCGCCGGTGCTGCCGCCGGTGGCCGACGCCCTCGCCGGACCACTGGGCCGGGTCGGGGTCTGGGGCGGCGTCGGTTCGGGCGGTGTCGGTACGGCATCGGGCACCCCGTGGCTCCTCGCCGGGCCACCCGACCTGGTCGTGCTCACGATGCTCGCGCTCGCCTCCGCGGCGACCACGCGGCTGCTCCGGCGGCCTCCCGGGACTGACCGGGCCGAGTCGCCGGACGAGTCGCCGGACGAGTCATCGGGCGGGACGCCGTACGACCCGCGACAGGTGCTCACCCTGGTCACCCTGGCGTTCGGCGCGGTGACCGTGGCCGTCTGCCCTGTCGCGCTCGACCTGCCTTATCCGGCGGTGACAGCCGTACAGGTCGGGCTGGCCGTCGCGCTTGCCGCGCTCTCGGCACGGGCCCCCCTCGCGGGCGTGCCGGCGCTCGCGGCGGTGCTGGTGGCGGGCATCTGGGCGCTCGCGTCCGAGCCCGCGACACTGATCACGCTGGCTGTCCTCGCCGTCACCGCCGCGGTGACGGTCGTGATCGCTCGCGCGCCTGCCGTACGTCTCGGCGCCGCCGGTCTCGCGACCCTGCTGGCCGGCGGCGAGGCGGTCGCGCTGTGGATCGCCGCCGACTTCCAGCCCCGATTCATCACCTTCGTCCTGCTCGCGGTGGCCTGCGTGGCCGCGATCGTCACGGCGCGGCTCAAGGCCGTTCCGGGGACGGCGGTGGAAATCGCGGGATATGCGCTCGGGTCGATCGGGCTGTTCCTGGTGGTGGATCTGCGGATGTTCAGCCTCGCGTGCGCCGTCGCGGGCGTCCTCGGGTTCGGTACGGCGCTGCGCCCCGACCGGCGGGGGGCGGGATACGCCGGGGCCGCCTTTCTGCTGCTGGCCGGCTGGACCCGGCTCTTCGCGGACGGGGTGGAGACGGTGGAGGCCTACACCGTGCCGTTCTCCCTGGTGCTGCTGGTGATCGGCTGGTGGCACGTGCGGGAGTCCTCGTCGTGGGCGGCGTACGGCTCCGGCCTGGCCTTCTCCTTGCTCCCGAGTCTGCTGGCGCTCTACGCCCAGCCCGAGGGCTGGATCCGGCCGTTGGTGCTCGGCCTGGTGTCGATGGCGGTCCTGCTGGCCGGGGCTAGATTCCGGCTCCAGGCGCCCGCCGTGCTGGGCGGGTTCACGCTGGCCGCCGTCGCCCTGCACGAGCTCGCGCCCTGGATCGCACAGCTCATCACGCTCGTCCCGCGCTGGGTCCCGATGGCCGCCGGCGGCCTGGCGCTGCTCCTGATCGGGGCAACCTACGAGGCCCGGCTGAAGGACGTCCGCCGGATACGCGACGGCCTCCGCTCCCTGCGGTAGCCGTGACAGGCCGCCGGCGGAAGGCCCCGCCCTCGGCGAGGAAAGCGAGGCCCTGAGCGCCCCTCGGTCAGCAGTCCTTGTAGCCGAGCCGGGTGCCCTTGTACGCACAGGAGTCGATCAGCTTTCCAGCGTCGTTGCGCAGATAAGCCTTGTCCCCGGTGTTGTTCCAGACGTACCAGCGACGGTTCCATTGAACTCCTCCCCGGCCTGAAGGCTGGAGATTCTCCCGTCGCGTCGCGGTTAAGCGGCGCGCGGGGGTTGACGCTTCGCAGACCGGGTAACCCCGAGGTCTCCACGTCCTGACACCGCAGTTCCTGCGGCGTTGCGAATGTTGATCGCGGCGTTGGTGTCGGCGTGGCCGGTCCACCCGCAGGCGGGGTTGGCGCACGAGAACCGGGTGCCGTCACGACAGGCCGGGTCGCGGTGGCCGCACTGGTGGCAGGTCTGTGACGTGCCCGGGGCGGGAACCTTCACCACCAGCCCGCCGCGATCACGGGTTTTGTACTCCAGCAGGGTGACCGTGCGGCCCCACGCCTCGCCGGTGATGGCGCGGTTCAGCCCTGCCTTCTGCCTCACATTCCGGCCGGGGGCTTCGATCGTACCCTTGGCAGAGCGGACCATGTTCGTAATCTGCAGATCCTCCACCACGATCACGCTGAAGGTGTCGGCGAGTTCGGTGGTGGTCTGGTGCTGCCAGTCCACGGCTCGACGCTTGGCTGTCGCGCGGAGCCGGGCGATCTGGTCGTAGGTGCGGCTCAGCCGTTTGGACGCAGGCCGGCCGGGAGTACGAGTGCGGCGCTGGCGGGCGGACTTCTTCTCCAAGCGGCGAAGGTGTTCCTTCTCGCCGTTGCTGAGCCAGGGCCCGTGCTCGCGCATGGTGCCGTCCGACAGGGCCAGGGCGACGGTGATTCCCCGGTCGATCCCCACCGTGCGGCCCGGGCGGGCGGGCGGGGCCGGCACGACCAGGGTTTCGGTACGGAACACGATGTGCCAGCCGTCGGCTGCTTTGACCAGGCGGGCTCCGGTGATCCGCCCGGCGGGGCCGCCCCTGGTGACGCCGGGCAGGTCTTTGGTCCACCGGAACCGGACCCGCCCGGCCTTGGGCAGGCTGACCGTGCCCCACCGCCGGTTGACCCGCTTGATCTGCAGGTCGCGGGCCTGCGGCACGTCCACGGCCGGCCGGGATCGGAACCGGGCCTTGAACGTGGGCCGTCCGGCGGGATGATCGGGGTTGAAGAAGTTCGCCCACGCCTGCCGATACGTTTTCAGTACCGCTTGCGCTGCCTGGGCGGGTAGTCGGCCCATCCAGTCGATCTCGCGGCGGGCCGCCCGGATCGCCTCGTCGCAGTCCTTCAACGTCGCGAACCGGCCCTGCCGGAAGGTGAAGTACTCATGCAGCAGGTTCCACAGCGCGCGGGCGGTGTGCGCCTGACCGTCCAGCACCGCCACCTGGGCTGCGCTGAGGTCGAGTCGCGCCACGTGCGCCCGGGTCTGCTTCACCAGCTCCACCCGCTGATCGTATCGTTTGGTTTATGTCACCGCGATGGGAACCGAACCCTGATGTCCGGACGGGACGTCATGTCGTCTCGCACCTTCACGCGCATTTGGTGTTCGTCACGAAATATCGGCGGGGGGTGTTCACGGACGAGATGCTGGCCCGCTGCGGGGAGATCATGCGGGAGGTGTGCGCCGACTTCGAGGTCGAGCTGCGTGAGTTCA
>NZ_JBHMQT010000051.1:0-17529 GCF_042435035.1 Sphaerimonospora cavernae | reverse complement strand
ACCGGCTCCGATCCGGGCACTGCCCGCTCTCGGCGGCCCCCTTCTCCCAGCGGAAACCTCCGCGGGGTGAAGGGGGCCGCCGGGCGTTTCCCGCCGGTACGAAAAGGCGTGTGCTCTGCTGGGTGAACCGCAGGTACGCGACTACAGAAAACAACGAACCCGCGGCTCCGCGTAGTGGTTTTCGGCAAGTCGTGTCACTGCGCTTTCGGGCTCACCTGCGGAACTCTTCCGGCAGGCCCCCGCCAGGTCGCCGGTAGGGCCGATCCCGGAGACGCCGGCGGGCACCTCTCGGCTGGACAAACTCGAGTCGACAGGATTCCTGGCCTGCTTAGGTCACAACCGCTTGGTGCCATGCCCTAGCTCTTCTCGGCCCGCAGCCAGGCTGCAATCCTCGTCTCATCGCCTCACGACAGCGGCAAACGGGCAAGGCGAAAACAGAGGAACTTCTGAAGCAGCCTAAGGAGAAGACAATGAGCATCTACCGCTTCGTTCGAAACCTTTCCGCGATTTCTCTCCTCGCCACTCTCGCCGTGATCGGAGTCGGCTCCGCCGCCGCGTACGCCTCGGCTCCGCCGTCTGTTGTGAAAGTCGTCCATGCCTCCTCGGGCCACTGGGACAGCACCTCCTGGGACTGACACTCTCGTTAGGAAGGTGTAGAACTTGCCACCCAGGCGAGCATCATGTACGTAATCACGGCTCGGCTTCTCCCACCTGGACCAGTGCACACCGCACCTGACCCCGGCCGGATGAGCGAGATCCTTCCCATCGGGGACGGCCGCTCCGGAAAAGACACCCCGCTGAGGCATGTTTACTCGCGTGGCGACGGCACGGGTATCTCCCTGGTGCTCTACATCCACTCGGAAAACCTCTTCCAGGCAGAGGCGAGCGCCCGCGAACTACTCGAGCAGGCGATAGACACCAGCGAATCTCTGACCGGCTGGACGATCGCTCACTGTGCGGCCGACCTGATATCGCAAGCCATGGATCGGATCATCGGATCCCTCTAGCGCCTGGTGGACGACAGAGAGTTCCGGCCTCTCCGAACGAATCATCTGGACAGATGCCATGACTACCCCAACGTTTCCCGTCCCCAATACGAGCTCCAGCCAATTCCCCGTCCCCTTGCGCCCAGCCCTCCTGCGCCCGCGCGAAGAGGAAAAGACGAACGTTCCCCGTCTCCGTCACTGTCCCTGTCCCTGTGTGAGGGAGAGAAGATGACGCGGTTTCAGCTCCTCGGACCGCTGAGCATCGTGGCCGGATCGGACTCCGTCGTGCTCCCACCGTCCAAACCGACCATCCTGCTGGCCACGCTTCTGCTGCACGCCAACGGCGTGGTCTCCGCCGACTACCTGCAGGAGGCCATCTGGGGGGAAGAACAGCCGGCCACCGCCAAGGCCGCGCTGCAGACCTGCGTGATGCGACTGCGACAGTTGTTCGCCCGGCATGGAGTGACCCAGACACCCATTGAGGCGGTGCCCGGCGGCTACCGGATCACCGCGGGGACCCGATCCCTCGATCTGATCGGCTTCCGCGAGCAGGTGCGCCGCGCCGCCGCGGCCGCGGAGCCGGAGATCGAGCTGTACATGCTCAAGGACGCGCTGTCCCTGTGGCAGGGCCCGCTGCTGGCGAACGTCCCCTCCGACATCCTGCGCCGGGACGAGGTGCCCCGGCTGACGGAGGAGCGGCTGCGGACGGTCGAGCGCGTCTGCGATCTGGAGCTGATGCTGGGACGGTGCGGAGACGTGCTGGTCGAGCTGTGGAGCGTGACCCGCACGCATCCCGGCCATGAGCGGTTCCACGAGCAGCTGATCGAGGCGCTGTACCGGACCGGTCGGCAGAGCGAGGCGCTGGCGGAGTACCGGCGGGTCAAGACGTATCTGCTCGACGAACTCGGGGTGGACCCGTCGCCGTCGCTACAGCACCTGGAGCGCGCCATCCTGCGGGGAGAACGTCTCGGACCACCGGACGTCGGACATCGGGGCGCCGGACATCGGGGCGTCGGACATCCGGGCGTCGGACACCCAGGCGCCGGACACCCGAACGTCGAACATCGCGAAACCGTGCGAGCCGCCACGCCGCACCACGCCTCCCCGATGTTGCCGGTTCCGCTCGTGCCTTCCTTCACGGGCCGGTCGATCGAGATCGACGCCATGGTGGAGCGACTGAGAACACCATGCGACCAAGCAGTGATCCTGGTGGTGTCCGGGGCGCCGGGCATCGGCAAGTCGGCGCTCGCTCACCACGTCGCCCACCTGGTCCGCGACAGTTTCCCGGCCGGCCAGGTGCTGGTCCCGATGGGCCGTGCGGAGGGAATCCCCCGCACGGCCGCGGAAACGGCCGCCGACGTGGTGACGGCATTGCGGGACCGGCGGACGAGCGGCCGTTTGCTGCTCATCCTCGACGACGTGGCCGACGCCGAGCAGGTACGCCCGTTGCTCCCCGTCGGGCCGGAAGGCGCCGTCATCGTCACCAGCCGGATGGGGCTCGCGAGCCTGATCGCCACACATGGCGGATGGGTGCACCGGCTCTCGACCTTCGATGAAGAGGAGTCCCACCAGCTGCTGCGTGCCCTGCTGGGCGCGCAGCGAGTGGAGCGCGAACCCGAGGCCGCACGTGAACTGGCCGAACTATGCGGCCATTTTCCGCTCGCGCTGCGCATCATCGCGGCCCGGCTGCTCACCCGGCCCGCCCTGCGGCTCGCCGAGGCAGTGCGCTGGCTGACCGACGATCCGCTCGCCCGGCTCTCGCTGACGGACTCACCCGCGATCTCGGTCGAGCGGGTGTTCGGCGGTGCGCTGGACCGGCTCGATCCACGCCTCGCCGACGCCTTCTCGGGACTCGGCTCGATCTCCGTCGGCCTCCTCCACGCCCAGGACGTCGCCGCCGAACTGGAGTTGGGGGCGGTCGAGGTGGACGAAGTCCTGGAACTACTGGCCGACGCCGGATTTCTGGAGGACGGGCCGCCCGGCCCGTACCGAATGCACCGCCTCATGCACATGTACGCGCGAAAGATCGCCAAAAGAACTCGATCGACACAGAAGGTGTGACGCACATGACTGACACGGTTACGACATTCGATGAACTCCGCGGCACCCGGCCACGGATCCGCCGGGATGTCCTGTTCACCGAGACCCCCGGAGGCGTGCTCTTCCACAACGCCGACGGCGGCTTCCACCTGACGGGCCGGGCGGCCTACCGCTTCGCCGCGCTCATGGTCCCCCACCTGACCGGAGAGCACTCGCTGGCCGAGATCTGCGCCGGGTTCGGCCCGGCCCAGCAGGCGATGGCCGCCGAGTTGGTCGGCAGCCTGTACGACCGGGGGTTCGCCCGCCACGCGCCCGAACCCTCCGCCGAAGGACCCTCGCTGGACGACGAGGTCGCCCGCCGGTTCGTCGCGCAGATCGCTTACATCGATCACTACGCCGACGACGCGCCCGAGCGCTTCCGGCGTTTCCGGGAGACCGCGGTCGCCGTGCTGGGAGGCGACCAGGTCGCCCGCTGGTGCGCGCTGAGCCTGATCCGCAACGGCTGCGGCCGGATCGGCGTGTCCGGCGACTTCCCGGAGATCGCCGCCGAGGCCGCCGCCCAGGAGCGGGAGGGCTGCCCCGTACAGATCGACACAGTACAGATCAACCGGGTCGAGGCCGGAGTGGACTGGGAGACGCTGGCCGAATACGACATCGTGGTCGTCGCCGGCGCCGGGGCGGAGGCCCGGACCCACCGGCTCCTCTCCGCGGGGGTGCCCGACGGGAAGACTCTCATCCCCGTCTGGACCTTCGGCGAGTACTCCGTCACGGGTCCCCTCACCACTGCCGAGGCCCCCTGCTGCTGGTCCTGTACGGTGCTGCGGCTCGGCGGCAACGTCGAGGCCACGGCGGCGGCCGAACTGTGGAGCGAGGTCGCGGCGGGTACGGCCGGCGCCTCCTCACTTCTGGATGAAGGCCCGCTGTCCGGGCCGGTCGCGGCCATGTCCGGCAACCTGATCGGTTACGAGATCTTCCGCATCGCGACGGGGGCGCTCCCCGCCGAGACCGACGGCCAGGTGCTCATCCAGAACCTGCAGTCGTTGGACGTCGTCGCCGAACCGATCCAGCCGCACCCGCGCTGCCGCCGCTGCGCCGCCCTGTCCACGGCGAACGGACAGGGGCAGCCGGTGCCCGTCTCCCTCGCGCTGCCGGTCACTCCGACCGTGGAAACCGCCCGTGACGCGGAGGCCCTGGTGGAGAACCTCAACCAGGTCAGCGCCGCACTGGTCCGCCCGTATACCGGGATCTTCAGGAGCTACGAGGACGAGGAGATCACCCAGATCCCGTTGAAGATCAGCCAGGTCGAGGTGGCGCTCCGCCCGGGTGTGCGCAGGAAGATCGCCGCCTTCGACGTGCATCATCTGGCGGGGGCGCGGATGCGGGCGCTGTACGCCGCGGCCGAGACCTACGTGGAACACGTGGTCCCGCTGCGGGCCGAGTCCGGCGCGGCCGGGCCCGGCGAGGCGGTGCTCGGCCCCGCCGCGCTGACCACCGGCGGCGTCGAGAAGACCGTCACCGCCTGGGTCACCGCGACCTCGCTGATCACCAAGGAGCCGCTCCGAGTGCCGGCGGCCGCGGTGCGCCCGTTCGGGACGTACAACCGCGATCGGCTGCACCAGGCGACGAGCGCCGGGTCCGGGGCCGGCGCCGGTCCGCAGGAGGCGGCGGGAAGAGGCCTGCTGTCCGCCCTCGCGCACGACGCGCTCATGCGGGCGCTGAGCGGCCGTACCGAGGTGCGCCCCCTGGCCGTCGGCGATGACGATCCGGAGCTGGTCTTCCTGGTCAAGTCGGCGGGCAACCTCGACATCGAGACCGAACTGGTGGATCTCGGCGAACAGCGGCGCTCCTCGGCCCACGTCGTCCTGGCCCGCGAGACGACGGCCGACGGCACCGGACGCTGGGCCCTCGGCGCCGGACTGTCTCAGAGTGAGGCGGCCTGCTCCGCGCTGCGCGATCTGCTGGGGCAGGTGCAGCTCGCCGCCGAGTGCGGTGCCGTCGACATGGGCGACCCGCTGGTGACGGACCTCGCCGCCGGGACGATCGCGATCACCGGTCCCGAACCGGCTGCCGGGGCGGAGACCACCACCTTCGATGCCATTCTCGACCGGCTGCGCGAGGCCGGGCGGGACGCACTGTACGTCGCGACGACCCCGGCAGACCTTCCCGCGGGCGGGATCAGCACGGCCCGGGTCCTGCTCACCGTGGACGGTGCCGATGTCCGCCGCTGACAGCACCGCCATCCTGCTCCGGCGTGAGCTCGACGCCCACGGCGCCGGCGTCGCACTCGACATCGACTCTCTGGGCATCCGCGACGCGTTCGCCGGCGTGGCACCCAGAGGAGGACAGGACGGCAGGCAGGACGGCGGACATGACGACGCCGTGCCCGTACGGTTCTACGGCAGGCACGCGATCGTCGGCCCCTTCCCCGGCGAAACCCAGGGCGGACGCCCCTGCGCCCGATGCCTGGAACGGCGCTGGCAGGCCGTGCGATCCGTCGCGCTGCGCGATGCGCTCGAGCTCGGTTCCGGTACCCGGGCAGCGGGGGAGTCACCGCACGTCACCCCGTTCGGCGCAGCGGCCCTCTCCTCGTTGATCGCCGCTCGGCTCGGCGGCGTCGGGCCCGCGACCGGAGCCTTCCCCGCCGTGCACCTGGTGGATCTGCGGTCGCTGACCATCCGCCGCTATCCGCTGGTCCCCGACCCCGAGTGCCCGCGCTGCGGCAGCCCGGCGCAGGACAGCGCCGAGGCCGCCGTCCTCGATCTGCGGCCCGCTCCCAAACACCGGCCCGGCGGCTTCCGGGTCCGCGATATCGGCACCTACGACCTGCCCGTCGAGGCCTACGCCAACCCGGTGTGCGGCTCACTGGGACAGGCCGTCGTCCAGGACATCACCTCGCTGTCCACCTCGGCCACCGTGGGCTGCTTCTCGATGCGCTCGGGCGAATATCTGCGCGAGACGTTCTGGGGCGGCCACGCCGACACCTTCGCGCAGAGTGTCCGAATCGGCGTCCTGGAGGGCCTGGAGCGGTACGCGGGCATGCGCTCACGTGCCAAGCAGGCCGAGGTGCGGGATTCCTTGAACGGCCTGCTCGGGCAGGGGGTTCGCGCCCTCGATCCTCGCGGGTCCGGGCTGTACTCACCGGAGTTCCACCGAGCCAACCCGCGGGTCACGCCGTTCTCCCCGGATCGTGAGATTCCCTGGGTGTGGGGCTACTCCCTGCGTGATCAAGCGCCCGTCCTGGTCCCCGAGGTGCTGACCTACTACCACGCTCCGGGGCTGGAGAACCGTTTCGTCCAGGAGTCCTCCAACGGCTGCGCCTCCGGCGGAAGCCTGGAGGAGGCCATCTACTTCGGGCTCATGGAGGTCGTCGAACGGGACGCCTTCCTGATCTCCTGGTACGGGCGGGCCGCGCTGCCCGAGATCGACCCGCGCACCAGCACCCGCCGGTCGACCCGCGAGATGGTCGACCGGTTGGAGATGTACGGCTACGAGGCCCGGTTCTTCGACACCCGGATCTCCTTCCCCATCCCCGTCGTCACCGGCGTCGCGGTGCGGCCCGACGGCGGCCTGGGCCGGATGTGCTTCGGCGCGGGCGCCGGTCTCGATCCCGAAGCCGCGCTGGCCGGAGCCCTCTGCGAGATCGCTACCGACGCCGTCAACCTCCAGGAGCGTACGGAACGCGACGAACAGCGGCTGCGCGCCATGGCCCACGACTTCGACAAGGTCGCGGCCCTGCACGATCACCCGTTGGCGTACGGCATTCCGGAGATGGGGGACCACGCCCATTTCCTGATCGGCGAACCGGGCGTATCCCGGCCGTCCCCGCGGTCCTTCGCCGACCTGTACGGCGACGGCTCCGTCCTGCCCGTCTCCGACGACCTGCGCGACGACCTGATGCGCTGTGTCGACACGGTGACGGCCGCCGGCTTCGACGTGATCGTCGTCGACCAGACCATGCCCGAGCAACGCGACCTGGGACTGACCACGGTCAGCGTCATCGTGCCGGGGTTGCTGCCGATCGACTTCGGCTGGACGCGGCAGCGCGCGCTGGGGATGCCGCGGCTGCGCACCGCGCTACGCGAGGCCGGGCTGCGCGACCGCGATCTGGTCCCCGCGGACTTCAACCCCGCACCCCACCCCTTCCCCTGACCTGAGGAGCTCACCATGGGATACGCCCATGACTACGCCGCTGCGATCATGCAGCGCGGCCGGGTCTACATGGAGCCCGTTGATTACGTGCCGAACTGGGCAGATGGGCCGCGCAAGACCAAGTTCTATCCCGGCGTGGACAGCATGCCGCTGCCCGACTGCCCCTACCCCGCCGACGCCACCCTGGAGAAGGGGCTGTACGGCGCCCCGGACGAGGATCGGCCGTTCGATCTCACCGCTCTGGCGGGCATGCTTCGCGACTCCTACGGGCTGACCGGCCGCCGGCTGGGCGTCCAGGCCAACACCGACCTGAGAGCCCTTCCCTTCTATCCACTCGCCAACTGGTCGCGGGGCACCGCATCCGGCGGCGGCCTCTATCCCGTGCAGATCTACTGGGTGTCCGGGCCGGCAGGACCCGTACCGCCGGGAGTCCACTACTACGCCACCCGCCGTCACACCATGCAGCGCCTGCTGACCGGCGACGTCACCGGTGAGGTCCGCGCGGCGCTGGGCGAGGGCGCGCCCGGTCCGGCCACCGACCAGTATCTGGTGCTCGGCGTCAAGTACTGGCAGAACGCCTTCAAGTACAACAGCTTCTCCTTCCACGCGGTGAGCATGGACGTGGGCACCGCCCTGCAGAGCTGGCGGATGTGGGCACAGGCCCGTGGTCTGACCGTCGAACCCGCCCTCTGGTTCGACGAAGAGCGCCTCGCCCGGCTGCTGGGCGTGCGTACCGAGGAGGAGGGCGTCTTCGCGGTCGTCCCGCTGCGCTGGACGGGCACGCCGCCCGCTCCCTCCGTCCCGGCCACCGCCCGCGTCCGGCGTGCGGACGTCGAGCGCTCCCGCACCGTTCTGACCTTCGACGCCGTGCGGAAGATGCAGGCGGCCACCGCCCAGAACGCGACGGCCCGTCCCGATGTGAACGCACTCGTCCCGGCCGCCGCGCCACCCGCCCGCCACGACCGGACCGAGGTCGCCCTCCCCGCCGCCCGGCCGCTGAGCACCGATGTGCGGCGGGCGCTGCGCCGCCGCCGCAGCAGCTTCGGCCGTTTCGAAGCGCAGCGCCCGCTGCGGGCCGACCAGCTGGCCGCCACCCTCGCGGCGGCCGTCGCCGGGGCACGTCTCGGCGGTGACACCGGCGACGTGCGGCTGGCGAAGCTGTACGCCTTCGTCAACCACGTGGAGGGAGTGGCCCCCGGCAGTTACGAATACGACCCCGAGACACGCGGCCTGCGGTTGGTCAAGGAGGGCGGCCCCGGAGCCTTCCTGCAGAAGAACTACTTCCTGTCCAACTACAACCTGGAGCAGGCCGGGGCGGTCCTGGTGCCCACCGTGCGCACCGGCGCCGTCCTGGACGCCGTCGGAGACCGCGGCTACCGGCTGGTCAACGCGACCATCGGAGCCGTCTCCCAAGCCGTCTACACCGCCGCTTCCGCGCTGGAGATCGGCTGTGGCGTGGCGCTGGGCTTCGACAACATCTCCTACATCGAGGAGCTCGGCCTCGAGGAAACGGGGGAGGCCCCCCTGCTGATCATGATGATCGGCAACGAGCGACCCGCTCCTGCCGACTTCCGGTACGAGATCGCCTGAGCCGATGAGCACAGCGAAGGAGAAGGTCGCCATGCCGTTCATGCTTCGGGCAGCCGGACTCCCCGTCGAGACCGTGCGCGAGTTGCGCTGCCCCGACAGCCGCCGATGGGCCGACGACGTCCTCGACCTGGCGGATACCTCGCGCGTCACGGGCGAAACCGTCGCCGACCTGTTACACGCCCTCATCGGCGAGAACGACGATGAGAGCTGCCGGCGCACCCTGCTCAAGCTGCGCCGGGAGGTGTTCAACAACCGCCTTCCCAAGGACGCCGAAACCGTCCTCGCCCTGGTGTCCGATCTCGATCCGGCGGCGGGCCGCGCTCTCGCCGACTGGCTGACCGCCCGCCGGCTGCTGGCCGACCGCCAGGCCGAGGGCGCCGGACTGCTCGCCGCGGAGACCGGCCGCAGCCGGCTGGCTCTGTGCCGTCTGGCGGGCGAGAAGCGACTGCGCGGCGGGCTGCCGCTGGCCTCGCCGTCCTTGGACGCGCAGGTGGACGCGTACGCGCGCCTGACCGCTGCCGACCCGGAAGCGCGACCGGACAAGAAACGGCGCAAGATAGAGCGTTCGCTGCTGTCCTACCTGTACCGGACGGCATGCAAGACCAGCCCGTTCTCCACCTTCACCGGTGTCGCGCTGGGAGAGTTCACCGAGGACCCTGAGCGGCCGGAGCGGCCGGGCCTGCGGACGGAACTCGCCGAAGAGTGGGACGGATACGCGCGCATCAATGTCGTCGCCCTCGGGCGGCTCGCCGAAGCGGTGATCGCCGATCCCGCCCGCCGCGCCGATCTCCCCGTCGCCCTCGCCTCCGGCTGGGGACGGGACGCCGACCAGGTTCGGTATGTACGACGCTGGGTGACCGCGGGAGACGAGGACACCGCCGTCACCTTCGACGCGATCAAGGATCGCCTGTTCTTCCTCCGGCGCAGCGGCACCCTGGAACGGCTGCTCGGCCTCTTCGAGCAGCGCGGGACTCTCCGCTACGGGGAGCTGACCACCTGGCTCGTCGACGACCAGAACGCCGACGCGGAGGAGTGCGAGCAGTACCTGCAGACCTTGCTGGACCTCGGCATGGTGCAGGTTCCGTGCCTGCGAACCGAGGTGCACCACGAAGATCCGCTGCGTGCCTTCCAGGCGGCGCTGAGAGACATCGACCGGCCCTGGGCCGACGCCCTCGCCACGCGGTTGGACGCACTCGCCTCCTGCGTCGACCGGTTCGTGAGCGCGGACCCGGCCGAGCGGCGCGGACTCCTGGAGGAACTGCGAACCGAGCTGCGGACCATCCAGGAAGAACTGGGCGCAGAACAGGGCAAGGTCCCGCAGACGGTGCTGTACGAGGATGCGGCCGCACGAGGAACCGTTTCGCTGAGCGCCCGTGCCTGGGCCGAGCTGGCGGCGGAACCGCTGCGCGCCGTGGAGCGGCTCCTGCCCGCTTTCGACCTCACACTGCCACAGAGGATCTTGTTCAAAGGGTTCTTCCTCGCCCGTTACGGGCGCGGCGGACACTGCGGCGACCTGCTCAAACTGGTCCACGACTTCCACGAGGACTTCTTCGACCAGTACATGTCGTTCACCGCCGGGCGTACCGCCTTCGACGCCGAGGGGCGATACGTGCCGGAGGAGAACTGGCTGGGGCTGCCCGAGTTGAAGGCTCTCGACACCGCGCGCCTGGCCTTCGTGGAACGGATGCGGGCGCTGTGGGACGCGACGGGCGGACGGGAGGAGATCGCCCTGGACGACGACTTCATCTCCGACGTCGCCGGCGAACTCGACCCCGTCACACCGCGCTTCGCGCCGATGAGCCATCATCTGCAGGTCGCGGACCGTGCCGGGGATCCGCTGATCGTCCTCAACCGGTCGTACGGCGGGCTGTCCTTCCCCTTCAGCCGCTTCACCCACTGTTTCGACGGTCTCGACGACCGGCTGCTCGAGCAGTCGACCGAGATCTGCCCGAAGGACGCCGTCTTCGCGGAGGTCACCGGCGGGCCGGTGACCACCAATCTGAACCTGCACGGCCGGCTGACCGAATACGAGATCGTCGGACCGGGCGAAACGGGCACCCTGGCACCGGAGTTCCAGCTTCGTCTCGACGACCTGTTCATCGAGCACGACGAGCAGGAGGACCGGCTGGTGCTCTGCTCGACCCGGCTCGGCCGCGAGGTCATCCCCGTCTATCTCGGCTATCTGGTGCCGCTGGCCCTGCCAGAACTGCCCCGCGCGCTGCTGCTGCTCTCCCCGACCTCGATGGCCCCGCTCAACATCTGGGGCGGCATCCCCGAGGGGGAGCCGACAGAGGGAGTGACCTCCAGGCCGCGAGTGCGTCACGGCAGCATCGTGCTGAGCCGGCGCAGCTGGAGCGCCCCGATCTCCGCACTGCCGATCCAGACGCCGGGCGGCTCCGACGCGGACTGGTTCCTGGGCTGGCATCGCTTCCGCAGAACGCACCGCCTGCCCGGTCAGGTCTTCGCGACCGTTTCGGACAGCGGCGCCCGCGGCGCGACCGGAGCCAAACCGCAGTACGTGGACTTCGACAGCCCGCTGTCGCTGGCGGCGTTCGAGGCACTGATCAAGAGTGACCAGGCCCGGGTGGTCTTCCGGGAGATGCTGCCCGACGAGGACGGACTGCACGTGCGCTCCGAACGCGGCCACCACGTCGCCGAACTGGCCGTGGAAACACCTCCCACCGCCCTCTCCCGGAAGGAGAACGCCTCATGACCACGGCCGTCGCGACCACAGCCCCCTGGCAGGCGACCCACATCTTCTACGCGGCCAACCCGCGCCCCCTGCTCCTCGACTGCGTCCGCCCGCTGGTCGCGGAACTGGAGGCGGACGGGCTGCTCGCCAACTACTTCTTCATCAACTACTGGCTGGAGGGGCCGCATGTCCGCCTGCGCGTCAAGCCCTCCTCTCCCGAGGCCGGCCCCGAGGTGCGCCGCCGCACCGAGCGGGCCATCGACGCCTTCCTGGCCGAGCGTCCCGCGTTGTACGAGGTGGACGCGGGTTTCCTCAACGACTTCTACAACAGCCTGTTCGAGATCGAGTTTCCCGGCAGCGAACGCGATCCCTATCTCGACGAGCAGGGCCGGATGAACCTGCGCGCCAACAACTCCCGCAGCGCCGAGCCGTACGAGCCCGAGTACGGCAAATACGGCGGCGTCGCGGGCATCGACCTGGCCGAGTGGCACTTCCGGCACTCGAGCGACCTGGTCATCGACGCCTTCCGCACGAAGAACCTGCACCTGCGCACGGTTCTGCTGGGCACCTCCGCGCAGCTGATGATGGTGATGGCCGCGACGTTCCTGCCCGACAGGGAAGAGCTGATCTCCTACCTCGACAGCTACTACGAGTTCTGGCATCGGGCCTTCCCCGGCACCGGCTTCATCGGCAGCACCGAATACGACCGTAACTACGCCCAGCTGGCGCCGGAGCTGGCCGCCCGGTTCACCCACATCCGAGCCGCCGTCGCCGCCGGGGAGCCGGACCGGCTGCCCACGTCTCTCGCCGACTGGGCCGTGCACTGCTCGCAGCTGCGAGACCGGGCGCAGACCCTGGCACTCGCCGGAGAGCTGGTGTTCCGATCCTGGGACGGCGAGCGAGACGAACAGATCACCGATCCGTCCCTGGCCCTGCCGCGGCTGCTCTCCCCCTACATGCACATGACCAACAACCGGCTGCACGTCACCATTCGCGACGAGGCCTACCTTTCGCATGTGCTGGGCCGCTGCCTGCGGGAGCTGGGATGACCACCGCGGTCACGATGCCCGCCGCCTATCGTCCCGCCCTGCGCGAGGGAGTGCTGGTCAGCGAAGCACTGCTGCGCGACGCCACGATCGTGCATCTGATCAAGGACACCGGCAGCGGGGCGTCCTTCCGGATCGGCGTCAGGGAACACTTCCTGATCTCCCGGATGGACGGCGAGCGCAGCCTGGCGGAGATCTCCGACGAATACGCCCTGGCCAGCGGACACCCCCTCGCGGAAACCGCCTGGCAGCAGATCCTCGCGCTGCTGGGCAGCCGGGGGCTGCTGGCCGGAACCCCGGCCGCGTCGGCTACGGCGTCGTCGTCTACGGCCGCGTCATCGACGGCCGGGGCGAGTCCGCAGCCCGCACGTTCGCCGCTGCGCGGGAGCATCCGCCTGGTCGCCGACGCCGACGCGACGATCGCGCGGCTGCACCGGGCCATCGGGTTCCTGCTGGCTCCCGCCTGGCTGGCGCCGCTCCTCATCATGATCGCGATCATGGAGGTCGCCCTCGTCCTGCACGCCGGGGAACTCGTCGACGCCACATGGGAACTGTTCCACCAGCCGGTGCTCCTCACCGGAGTGGCCTGCCTGCTGTGGCTGAGCACCGCCCTGCATGAACTCGCCCACGGCGTGGCCGCCCGCCACCACGGCGGGCACGTCGCCGAAATCGGATTACGCTGGCGGCTCCCTCTTGTGATCATGTATTGCACGGTCGACGACTACATGTACCTGGGGACCCGCCGCCAGCGCATCGCCATCGCCGCCGCCGGGGCGATGATGAACCTGCTCTTCCTCCTGCCCTTCTTCGCCGTATGGGTGTTCGCTCCCGTCGACGCCGCCACCCGCGAGGCTCTGTCGGGCCTGCTGTTCCTCGGCAGCGTGCATGCCCTGACCATGCTGATCCCCCTCCCTCCCCTCGACGGCTACAAGATCGCCGGCCAGCTGCTGAGCGCCACGGAACTGGCCGCCTCCACCGGCGCCTACCTGAAACTCAGAGCACGACGCGATGCGGCCGCGACCCGCTACCCTCGCCAAGCGAAGATCGCCTACACCGTTTACGGATGGAGCGCACTGCTTGTCCTGAGCGCTCTCGCCGCAGCCCTCTCGGCGATCGTTCACCGTCTTCTGACAGCGGCGTGAGCCGTACAGCCAAGGAGAACCATGTCATCCACCAATCCGGAAGAAGCCGTCGTCATCGACTCCGTACGCAAGCGGTACGGGTCGATCCAGGCGGTGGACGGGATCTCGCTCACCATTCACCGCGGGGAGTTCTTCGGCCTGCTGGGCCCCAACGGAGCGGGCAAGACCACCCTCATCGAGATCATCGAGGGGCAGCGGAAAGCGGACTCCGGCACGGTGTCGGTCCTGGGCTTCCGCCCGGGGCCGCGCAACGTGGACCTGCTTCCCCGGCTGGGGGTGCAGACCCAGGCGTCGGCCTTCTTCGTGCGGCTCACCGCCCGCGAGCACCTGGAGACCGTCGCCGCGCTCTACCGGGCCGACAGGGAGGCCGCACAGCGGGCCCTGGCCCTGGTCGGCCTGACCGAACAGGCGGACATCCGGGTCGAGAACCTCTCGGGCGGGCAGCGTCAGCGCCTGGCCATCGCCGCCGCTCTGGTCCACGACCCAGAGCTGATCTTCCTGGACGAGCCGACCGCCGCCCTCGACCCGCAGGCCCGCCGTTCCCTCTGGCAGGTGCTGCGCGATCTGAAGGGCGCGGGCCGCACCATCGTCTACACCACACACCACCTCGACGAGGCCGAGGCGCTCTGCGACCGGGTCGCCATCGTCATGAACGGGCAGATCCGCGCCCTGGGCAGCCCCGCCCACCTGGTCGCCGAAGCCACCGCCACCACCCAGCTGCTGGTGCCCGCCGGTCGGCTGACGGCGGAGGCCGCCCGGGCCATCCCCGGCGTCCTGAAGGTGACGGAGGAGGCCGACGCCATCGTTCTGGAGACCTCGGACTCCGGTCCCGTCCTGGCCGCCATCGACCAGATCGCCGGACTCCACGGGGTGCGCACCCGCACCGCCAGCCTCGAAGACGTCTACCTCGACCTGACCAACACCCGCTGACCCCGCAGCAAAGGAAACCTCGCATGAGCGCCTACACCGCGTTGAGCCGGGCCGGTTATTACGCCTACGTCCGCGACAAGACCACGCTCTTCTTCACCTTCGCCTTCCCTCTGCTCTTCCTCGTCGTCTTCGGTCTGATCTTCAGTGGCAAGTCCGTCCAGCAGAGCGGCAAGCCGTACATCGACTACATCGCTCCCGGGGTGCTCTCCTGGGGCGTGGCCAACGCCGCCGTCTTCGGCGTGGGTTTCGTGCTGATGCAGTGGCGCCGTGACGATCTGCTGCGGCTGATCCGGATGACCCCGGCACCGCTGACCTCCGTTCTGGGGTCGCGTTACGTGCTGGCCCTGGCCATCGGAGTGGTGCAGAGCGCGCTGTTCGTCGGCATCGCTCTGCTGCCCTTCTTCGGGCTGACGCTGGCCTCCACCTGGCCGCTCGCCCTGGCCGTGCTGGTACTGGGCGTCACCGCGTTCCTCATGGTGGGTGTCATCGTCGGCTCGTTCGCCAGGACACCCGAGGCCGTGGCCGCCGTCGCCAACTGTCTGATGATCCCGATGGCGTTCCTCTCCGGCTCTTTCTTCCCCCTGGACGCCATGCCCGCCTGGATGCAGAGTCTCGCCCACGCGCTGCCGCTGTACTACTTCAACGACGGGGTCTCCGCCGCCCTCACCGGGAGCGGGAGCGGCACCGACATCCTCGTGGACTGCGGCGTCCTCGCGGTCTTCGCCGTCGTCTTCGGCGCGATCGCGCTGAAGACCTTCCGTTGGAGCGACAAGTCATGACGACCATGACGACCATGACGACCACGACGACCACGACGACCATGACGACCGCGACCGGCTCGCCGCTGGACACCGCCCACGCTCAGCTGCAACGGGAACTGGCCGTGCGCCATCGGGGAACCGGCCTGCCCGAGCCGGTGGTGGTGCCGTTGGGTGCCGCCGACACCCTCGGATTCGGACAGGCCGACCCGTACGCCGCGCTCCGTCCCACCGCCACCGTTCACCTCACCTCGCGGGCCGTGCTCATCGGCCCGTGGGGTGGGACGCCGGAGGACACCGCCTGCGGACAGTGCCTGGGCATGCGATGGCAACGCCTGCGCAGCCGCTCCGAGCGCGAAGCGCTCGAGCTCGGATACGAACCGCACGGTGCGACCGCTTGGCCGGTCCTCACCGACTACATCGTGGACGCCGTGTGGGCCGCCTACTGCGCGACGTTCTCGGGCCACCGTCCCGCCCCCGCTTCCTCCTCCACCGCCGATCGCGCGCTGCCCCAGGTCACCAGGGTCGATCTCGCCACCCTGGCGACCGCCACCTTCCCCCTGTTGCCCGAACCGCTGTGCCCCGTCTGCGTGCGCGAACTCCCCGACACGGCCGAATCCGCCCGAATGTCTCTCGGTTCCGTTCCCAAACCGGCCCCGGACAGCTACCGGCTGCGCTCTCTCCAGGAGTATCCGCTCCCGACCGCGGCGCTCGCCAACCCGGTGTGCGGAGCGCTCGGCTCGACCACCTGGATCAACCCCGCCTCCACCACCACCGCCCCGGTCAGCGGAGCTCATTTCGTCCGCGGCTACACGGGGCTGAACGACGTCACCTGGAGCGGACAGGCCAACAATTACGCCACCAGCCGGACCCTGGCCTACCTGGAGGGACTCGAACGGTACGCGGGCACCCATCGCAGACGCGGCACCGCACCCGTCATCGCCTCCTACCGCGACCTGCTCGCGGATGGCCGGCCCGTCCTCAACCCCGCCGACTGCGGTTTCTACACTCCCCAAACTTACGAGGAGGATCATCTCCTCAGCCCGTTCGACCCCGACCGGGAGATTCCCTGGGTCTGGGGTCATTCCCTGCGCGAGGACCGGCCGATTCTGGTCGCGGCCCGTCTCGCCCACTACGGCGCCGGGGTCGACGCCGACAACTTCGTCTTCGAATGCTCCAACGGGTGCGCGACCGGCTCCAGGCTGGAGGAGGCGATCCTCCACGGGCTTCTCGAACTCATCGAACGTGACGCCTTCCTGCTGGCCTGGTACGGGCGTGCGCGTCTCACCGAGATCGACCTCACCACCTGCCAGAGCTCCGCCATCCACAGCATGATCGACAGAGCCGCGCTGCACGGTTACGACGTCCATGCCTTCGACACCCGCATGGACCTGGCCGTCCCCGTCGTCACCGCGCTGGCGGTACGCCGCGATGGCGGTCATGGCACCCTCTCCTTCAGCGCGGCCGCCGGATTCGACCCCGAGACCACCGTCGACGCAGCCCTCTCCGAAGTGCTCACCTATATCCCGCACCTGCCTTACCAGGTCGCCGAACGACACAGTGAGCTGGAGGAGATGGCACAGGATTACCGCAAGGTTCGATACCTGAAGGATCATGCCCAGCTCTATGGGCTGCCGCGGATGGCCGAGCACGCCCGCGAATACCTGCAGCCGGCGGGGATTCGGTCGCTCAGCGAGACGTTCGGCGATTGGGAGCGCGTCCGGCCACGTACCGGAGATCTGCTGGACGATCTGAGGTCGCTCCGCGACGAGTTGACGGGGGCGGGCTTCGACGTCATCGCCGTCGATCAGACCACGCCCGAGCAGTACCGGACAGGTCTGTGCACGGTCACCACCATCGTGCCGGGGTTGCTGCCGATCGACTTCGGGTGGACCCGGCAGCGTGCGCTGCTGATGCCCAGGCTCCGGACCGCTCTGCGGGCCGCCGGCCGCCGTCCCGACGAGCTGCCTGAGGAGGACGTCAAGCGGGTGCCCCATCCGTTCCCCTGATCTCGTGACCGCGTCCACGCCTGCCGCCCGGTAACGGCGGCAGGCTTTTTCGCAGGCTTTTCCGGAGGCCTTTTCGGAGGCCTTTTCGTACCGGCGGGAAACGCCCGGCGGCCCCCTTCACCCCACGGAGGTTTCCGCTGGGAGAAGGGGGCCGCCGAGAGCGGGCAGTGCCCGGATCGGAGCCGGT
>NZ_JBHMQT010000050.1:0-100719 GCF_042435035.1 Sphaerimonospora cavernae | reverse complement strand
AGCGGTCAGATCGACGCCGGGCCAGCGGCCATCACGCTCTGCGCACCGGCTGGTTGTTTACCGCGGAGGCCATCGCGGCGGCGGCGGGCGTGCCGATGCTCGACCTGTTCCACCCCGCAATGTCGTCAAAAACTGCTGACAAAGGTTATCGATGATCCCGTTTGTCCTTCTCGACCGACGATCACCGAACCGCACCGTCTCAACTGCCGGTCGTGCGCATCCCGGCAGCCCGGTCCGCACGCCGGCCGCCGGGATGCGCGTCGACCCGATGTCAAGCACACCTCACGGAAGGAATCGTCCCTTGACGATGAACAAAGCCCTCCTCACAGGGGCCCTCGCAGCCGCTGCCCTGGTCACCCCCGCGGCACTGGCCACCGGGACGGCAACCGCGACGGCCGGCGTCGCACCGCAGCAGATCAGCAGCGCGGCGCACACGCCCGCCGGCGTCAGCCACCCGAGCATCGCTCACAAACGCGGATCGGACCCGCGCGTTCACCGCTACGTCCACGGCGGACGGACCTACGTCCTGCCCAGTTGCCAGTCCGTCATGAACGGCGGGATCTACGTCGCCCCCACCTGTGGGGCCGGCATGACCAGGCCGGTCTACGTCGTCGAGAGTCGCGTCATCGCCCTGCCGGGCACCTGGACCGCCGAGACCATCGCCGGGATGCCCGGCCGTTGGTACGGCCTGCCCGGCTACGACCTCGCCCCCACCGTCCACGAGTACGTCGTGGAGGGGGCCACCTACACGCTCCCCAGCTGCCAGTACGTCGTCAACGGCGGGGTGTACGTCTCCCCGTCCTGCGGGGCCGGCTTCACCACCCCGGTCTACCTCTCGGGCGGCAGGTGGGCCCCGCTGCCCGGCTCCTGGTGCGAGCAGTCCTTCGTCACCGGCCTGGCCGGCCGCTGGTACGGCCTGCCCGGCCGCGGCTACTACAACCCCGGCCACAACTGGGGCGGCACCCGCTGGGGCGGCCACTGGGGCCACGGTCCGGTCCGCGGCCACGACGGCCGCAACGGTCACGACGGCAGGGACGGCCGTGACGGCCGCCATGGTCACGACGGCCGCAACGATGGTGACCGCGGCGGTGACCGTGGCGGTGACCGCGGTGATTACCGCGGTGATTACCGCGGCGGTGACCGTGGCGGTGACCGCGGTCGCCGCTAGGGGCGGTATGCACGGGGGTGGCCACCGCTAACCGCTGAGCCCGCTGTCGCTCGGCGCTGTGGATGGGCACACCACACCACAACGCCGAGCGACAGCACTGCGATGATCTTGGCGGGAGTCCACAACACATCCCGTCCAGAACGGCGAGAGACGCGGAAGACCCCGGTACGCGTCTCTCGCCCCCCAATTCGTGGCGAAGAGCCATCCGGACATCGGATGCTCGTGTCCAGGTCCTGCCCACCAGCCCTGGGCAGTCACCACGTCCCGCCGGGCAACCTGGGGCACGGCAGGGGCGGGGATGGCGACACGCCACGACAGAGCGGCTGCGACAGGGGGGTTGGTCGCAGCCGCTCCTCGTTGTGGCTTTCGGGACTTCGGGGTCGGCCTCCGGTCGATGCGAACGGGGGCTTCGCCACCGACGTCATCTCGAGCCGGACAGTCGTCTCGTTGAGTTCTACACCCGTTCGAGGACGCGCTCGTCGGAGAGTCGCCGACGCAGGCGTTCGCCCTCGACGTCGAGGTTGGGCAGCGCCCGGGCCAGTGGACGCGGCAGCCACCAGGCGGCACGGTCGAGCATGGACATCACCGCCGGAACGAGGGTCATGCGGACGACGAAGGCGTCGATGAGCACGCCGATGGCCAGCGCGAAGCCCATGGACTTGATGATCGGGTCGTCCATGAACACGAACCCGCCGAACACGGACGCCATGATCAACGCGGCGGCGGTGACGACCCTGGCGTTGTGTCCCATGCCGTTGATCGTGGCCTGCCGGGCCGTGTCGCCGTGAACGAAATCCTCCCGCATCCGCGAGACCAGGAACACCTCATAGTCCATGGCCAGTCCGAACAGGATGCCGATCAGCAGGATCGGCAGGAAGCTGACCAGCGGGCCCGGTACGTCCAGACCGACCAGATCGGCCAGATGCCCCTGCTGGAAGATCGCCACCGTGATGCCGAAGGTCGAGCCCACGGTGAGCAGGAAGCCCATGGCCGCCTTGACCGGCACCAGGATCGAGCGGAAGACCAGCATCAGCAGCAGCACCGACAGGCCGACCACCAGCAGCAGGTACACCGGCATGGCGTCGGCCAGCTTGTCGGAGACGTCGATGCCGACGGCGGTCGCACCGGTCAGCGCGATCTCCGCGCCCCCGATGCCGGCGACCTGGGCGCGGATGGCGTGGACGGCGTTCTCGGTGGCCACGTCGGTGGGCCCGGCCTTCGGAATGATGGTCAACAGTGCGGTGGTGCCGGCCGCGTTCGTCTGTGGCGGGGCCACGGCCAGTACGCCCTCGGTCTGCTGGATCAGCTTCGCGACCTGTCCGGCGGCCGCCGTCGTCGCCTGGGCCTCGTCGGCGGAGACCACGGCGATCAGGCGGGCGTTGAAGCCCTCGCCGAACCCCTCGCTGGTCAGGTCGTACGCCCGGCGCTCGGCGGAGCCGGGGGCGGCGGCGCCGGCGTCCGGCAGAGCGAGGCGCAGGTCCTGGGCCGGGAGCGTCAGCGCGCCCAGGGCGACGATCCCCGCCAGCAGGATCGGCACGCGCAGCCGGGTGACGATCCGCCCCCAGGCGTACCCGAAGCCCTCTCGGCCCGCGCCCGCGCTCCCGCCGGTGCGCTGTTCGCGCGGCAGCACGCGGGCGCCGGCGTACGACAGGAAGGCGGGCAGCAGGGTGAGCGCGACCAGGACGGCGACGGCCACGGTGCCCGCGGCGGCCAGGCCCATGACGCTCAGGAACGGGATGCCGACGACCGACAGCCCGGCGAGCGCGATCACCACGGTGGCTCCGGCGAACACGACCGCCGTTCCGGCGGTGCCGGTGGCCCGGCCGGCGGCATCTTCGGGTTCCATGCCCTCAGCGAGGAACTGGCGATAGCGGGAGGTGATGAACAGCGAGTAGTCGATGCCGACGGCCAGGCCGAGCATCAGCGCGAGCACCGGCGTTACGGAGGTCAACTCGACGACACCGCTGAGCGCGTACAGACCGGCCATGCCGACGCCGACGCCGATCAGCGCGTTCAGCAGCGTCATGCCGGCCGCCACCAGCGAGCCGAAGGTGACGATCAGCACCGCCGCGGCGATCAGGACGCCGAGCCCTTCCGATCCGCCCACTTCGGGCGCGCTTCTCATGACCTCGCCGCCGTGCTCGACCTGTAGCCCGGTCGCCGATGAACCGGCCTTCAGGTACGCCTCACGCTGGGCGGCGGTGACCTCCTCAGCGCTCCGGTCGAACTGCACCTGAACCAGGGCGTAACGGCCGTCCGGGGAGACCGCGCGAGACTGGAACGGGTCCAGGGCCGCGACGACGCCGGGGATGGCCGCGGCCTCCTTCACCACGGGCGCGACGGCGGCGGGGTCAAGCTTCTGCCCCTGCGGAGCGGCGACGACGATGGTCCCGGTGGCCCCGCCGGCCTGCGGAAATTCCTTGGCCAGCGCGTCCAGTGCCCGCTGCGACTCGGTGCCGGGCATGGTGAATTTGTCCGTCGTGGTACCGCTGAAGGCGGCGACCGCCCCGCCCAACAGCACCAGCGACAGCAGCCACACGGCGGCGACAAGCCCCCGCCTGCGGAAGGAGAACCGGCCCAGCCGGTACAGCAAGGTTGCCATGGGGGAAGAAGGTCTCTTTCTCGAGAGGTCAGTCGATCGGAAGGTCGAGCGTGCGCAGCGCACCGCGGCTCAACTCGGCGCATATCGTCTCGTCGGGCACTGGAAGGTCGGCGGCGCTCGTCAGGAAGATCGCCGTCATCGCCATCCAGGCCCGCACCCGGGCCCGCGGAGCATCCGAACGGGCGGCCAGCGAGTCGATCAGCCGCTCGATGACGGCGTCCACATCAGGCAACTCCGGGCGGTTGAGCATGGCGTCGATGTCCTGCAGGAGGATCTTGACCTGCAGCCGGAAGCGCATCGACAACCCGACGAGCCCGGCGACCGCCGCGCGGGCGGCCTCGTCGTCGTCCAGCGGCGCGAGGCGCTCAGCGAGCTCGGCCAGCTCCCGTCCGGCCGGCATCAGCAGCTCGGCCAAGATCGCGTCCTTGTTCGCGAAGTGGTACAGCAGGGACGCCTTGGCGCAGCCCACGTCCGAGGCGATGTCCTGCAGCGACGTGCCGCGGAAGCCGCGCGTGGCGAACAGCCGCGCCGCCGACTCCAGGATCTCCTCGCGCATCGCGGTAGCGGAACGTGCCATGCACCCCACGATAACTGACCGATCGGACAGTCCTGCCGGTCACCCCCCGTCGTCGCGGCCCGCTTGAGATCACCACTGGATCGGAGACGGGGAAGGGGGGCCGTGAAGCGTCCACCCCGCGCCGGGCGGCACACGACCGCCCGGATCAGATGGGGACCTTCGCCCGGCAACGGGCGAATCATTGAGGATCAGCGATCCTCAATGAATGCGCGTCTAGCGCTGCGCGGCGGTCAGCATCTTGAGGGAGTGCTCGACGAGGGTGACGAGCACGACTTTGGCGGAGGCCCGCCGTCGTACGTCGCAGAGCAGCACGGGTACGTCCGGATCGAGGTCGAGAGCGATTCGCACGTCCTCAGGCTCATGGGTTTCAGCGCCATCGAAGCAGTTCACCGCGACAATGAAGGGGGTGCCGCGTTGCTCGAAATAGTCAATGGACGGAAAGCAGTCCGTGAGGCGGCGGGTGTCGGCCAGCACGACCGCCCCCAGGGCACCATAGGAAAGTTCGTCCCACATGAACCAGAAACGTTCCTGGCCCGGTGTGCCGAACAGGTAGACCACGAGGCCTTCCCTGATGGTGATCCGGCCGAAGTCCATCGCCACGGTCGTGGTGGTCTTCCCCTCCACACCGTCGGTGTCGTCCACGCCCACGCCACGATCGGACAGCACCTCCTCGGTGCGCAAAGGACGAATCTCACTGATCGCCCCGACCAGCGTGGTCTTTCCGACACCGAAACCGCCGGCCACCAGGATCTTGAGGGCGACCGGCTCCTCAGAGGGCGCGAAGGCCATTGATCACTTCCTTGAGAATGCGCTCGCTTGGCAGCGGCGCCACCTTGACCGGGGACCGTACGTCGATCAGTCCCAGGTCGTGGAGATCCCCGAGTAGTACGCGGACCACGCCGAGCGGCAGGCCCACCTCGGACGCGATGTCCGCCACCGAGGCGCTGAAGCGGGCGATCTCCAGGATGCGCCGCTGCTCGGGCCCGATGCCCGAGCCGTCCCCCGCCGACTCAGGGATGGCGGTAACCATGGCGATCAGATCGAAGTCGTCGCCGGAAGACCGCGTGCGGCCTCCTGTCAACGCGTACAGCCGGACGAACTGGCCGGCCTCTTCGTCCATCCACGTGGGTTCCGTCATGTGGCCTGCCATCTCATGGAGAGATCCGCCGGGGGTTCGTCGAGATGTGCTGGCCGACCCGCTTGACGAGCATGGCCATCTCGTACGCGATGTGGCCGACGTCCGCGTCGGAGGCCGCGAGCACGGCCAGGCATGTGCCCTGTCCGGCGGCCGTCACGAACAGGAACGCGGTCTCCATCTCGACGATCGTCTGGCGCACCTCGCCCCCGCCGAAGTGTCGTCCCGCACCGCGTGCCAGGCTCTGGAAGCCGGCGGCGACCGCGGACAGGTGTTCCGCGTCCTCTCGGCTCAGCCCCTGCGAGGCTCCAACGACGAGGCCGTCGGTGGAGAGGATCACCGCCTGTCGTACGGCGGCGACCCTGCTGATGAGATCGTCGAGCAGCCAGTTGAGTTCGCCGTTCGACGTCGCTTTGCCGGTCATTCGTCACCTTTCTCGCCGTGCATGTTCTGTGCGTGGTCGTCGGGAGTGCCGCTGCCCGGCTGCTCCGACTCCTCGCGGCCGCGTTGTGCGCCCCGTTGGATCGCCGAGAGCATCGCCCTGGCCTCCTCCGGGGACCGGCTGTCGCAATCCGTGTCCGGGATCGGCGCCGAGAGCGGCGGCTGGTCTCGGAGCTGTGGCGCGATGCTGGCCTGGCGCACCCGGCGTGGCAATCCGGCATGCGTGCCGTTCGCAATGGACCCTCTCACCGGCCGGGAGCCGTTCCCGGTCAAGCCATCCTGGCGGAGACTGTCCTGATCCAAACCCTTCTGTTCCGGCTTATTGTGCCTGACCGCCGCCTGTTCCGAAACGTGCAATCCCGAATCGGTCGGCCTCGAATCGGTCGGCACTGAATCGGCCAGACCTGAATCGGCCAGACCTGGATCGGTACGCGGGTCGCGGTGAACCTCGGTGCCGTTCGCACCATTCTCCGAAGGGCTGCCGGGGCCTGAGCTGCCGAGGCATGGGCCGGGGGAGCCCGGCTCGGCGAGGTCCACCCGAAGTGCCGAGGGCACGGCCTCGGTCCGCAGGGCGGCAGGGGTGAAGAATGGCGAGGAGTCCGGGTCGTCGCTTTCGGCGAGCTCATTCCCCGATTCACCCTGGTGGGATTCATCCCGGTTCGATTCACTCCGGTGCATGGCGGCCGGACCCGGCTTGGCATGCGAGCCGGCTGCGAGGGCAGGGGCCGTCACATGCGGTGCCGGGACCTGTGCGTACGGGGCCTGCGCATACGAGCCCTGCGCGTACGGGGCCTGCTCGGCCGATCCGGTGATCGCGGGCGGAGCTCCGTCGTCGGCCACCAGGGCGCGCGGGATGAGCACGATCGCGGTCGTTCCGCCGTACGGCGAACTGCGCAGGAACACGTTGATTCCGTACCGGCCGGCGAGCTGGCTGACGACGAACAGGCCGAGCCGGTCGCTGTCCGCCGGGTCGAACTCGGGCGGGTCGGCGAGCCGCATGTTGATCTCGTCGTACTTCTCCGGCTCGAGCCCCAGGCCGCGGTCCTCGACCTCGAGCACCAGCCCGTTCGCGACGACCTCGCCGCGCACCTGCACCTTCGTCTGCGGCGGCGAGAAAATCGCCGCGTTCTCCATCAGTTCCGCGATCAGGTGCACGATGTCGGCCACCGACGCGCCGGTGAGAGACGCTTCCGGCATCGGTGTCATCGAGATGCGGGTGTAGTCCTCTACCTCGGAGATCGCGGCGCGTACGACGTCGATGACCGGCACCGGCTTGCGCCAGGACCGGCCGGGAGTGGAGCCCGAGAGGATGATCAGGCTCTCCGCGTGGCGGCGCATGCGGGTCGTCAGGTGGTCCAGCCGGAACAGCTCCCGCAGGGACTCCGGGTCGTCGGTACGGCGCTGCATCGTGTCGAGCAGGGTGAGCTGGCGGTGCAACAGGCCCTGGTTACGCCGGGCCAGGTTGAGGAAGACCTGGCTCACGCCCTTGCGCAGGTTGGCCTGGCCGACGGCGGCCTCGACGGCGGTCCGCTGCACAGAGGTGAACGCGTGCGCGACGTCCTCGACCTCCAGCGATCCGCCGGCGCGGATGGGCGGCGCCTCGGCCGCGACGTCGACATCCTCACCCTGTCTGAGCTTCGCGACGACTCGCGGGAGTCGTACGTCGGCGAGGTCGAGCGCCACGTCCCGCAGGTCCGCGAGATCGTGGGCGAGGCGCCGGCCGAACCGGACCGAGAAGATGATCGTGAAGGCGATCGCCACGAGGCCGAGCCCCCCGGCGATCACGATGCGGGCCAGGATGCCGGTCGCGGTGGAGGCGGACTCCGCGTTCAGGGCATCGGTGGCCCGGGCACGGGCGGTGTCGAGCTCGGAAGTGATGCTCTGGACCGTGGCCTCCCACCTCCCCGCCTCGGCAGGGAGTGGACCGCCCGAGTGCACCTGGTTGACGACGAGGTTCTCGAGGTCGGAGAAGCGGGCGAACATCGGGGAGCCCAGCACTCTCTCGTACGGCGCCCGCATCTCGCCGCTCAGGACCGACCGGTTCTTGCGATAGAGGAAGCGGCGGGTGGAGACCCACTCGCTGAACGTGTTCTGCTCCTCCTGCGTCAGCCGGCGGCTGATGAGGGCGCCGCGGATCAGGGCGTCCTCACGCGCGATCATCTCGTACGCGTTGCCCATCCCCTGCAGTGCGCCCGCCTGCTGGAAGATGGTCAGGTCCGGGACGGAGACGAGCCGCTCGTACAGGCCGAAGAGCTGGTCCATCAGCCCGTTGTAGCCGTCGATGGCCTGCAGCCGGTTGAACCTGCCCGTCGCGACCGCCTCGCGGACGAAGGACAGGCGTTCGAACGAGCCGAGCACGGTGTCGATGTTCGTCTGGAGCTCGCCGCTGAGCGAGTCGCGGGTGCCCTCGTCGCGGGCCATCCCCATGAACTTGTCGAGCGACTCCGTGGTCTTCTTCTGCTGCGTGCTGAGCTCGGCCGAGTTGGTATGGCCGGAGCTGAGCAACTTGGCGGTGATCGCACGCTCGGCCTGCAGCTGCAGCCCGAGGTCGGTAGAGGTGACACCGATGGTGTCGTACAGGGTCTTTGCCCGATACAGGGCTAAACCATCACCAACCGTCAATTTTAGGACAAACCCCCACATGGCACTCAGCATGAGCAGGGGTAGGAGCAGCAGTAAAAAGATCTTGAACCGAATCGACCGGTTTCTCGAACCCATGGCCACTCCTGCATTGCTGGAGGCTCGTGCGCATTTGCGGAAAATGCACCTCCGGAAGATCGCACAGCAGGCTAGCACCTATACAGTTCTGGCGCATTGGGAGGATCTGATGAATACAGTGATCACTGGGGCAAGTTCCGGAATCGGGGCAGTCGCCGCCCTTGATCTCGCGAAGCGGGGGCATCGGCTTGTGCTCGTCGGTCGTGATCCGGCCAGGCTGGCGGGGGTCGCGGAACGTGCCGGCTCGATCGCTGGAACGCCGGCGGACGTCCTGGTCGCAGACTTCGCCTCCCTGGATCAGGTGCGGCGGCTGGCCCGTGAGTTGCTCGACCGGTGTCAGCGAATCGATGTTCTGATCAACAACGCGGGCATGATGGTCGGCGAGCGTCAGATCACCGAGGACGACAACGAGTTGATTATGCAGGTCAACCACCTCGCGCCGTTCCTGCTGACCAACCTGCTGATCGACCGGCTGAGGGCGTGCGGCGCCCGGGTCGTGACCACCTCGTCTCGGGCCGCCAGAGCCGGCCGCCTCGATCCGGCGGACCTGTCGCGGGAACGGCGCCGCTGGAGCGGGTGGCGGCAGTACGGCGATTCGAAGCAGGCCAACGCGCTGTTCACCGTGTCACTGGCCGAGCGGGGCCTGGCCGCGACCTGCCTGCATCCCGGCGTGCTGAAGACCGGGTTCGCCGCCGACACCCGCTACATGCGGTTGGTCACCCGGGTGCCCGGCATGTCCGAACCGGTGGCGACCGGGGCCGCCAGGATCGTTCATCTGGCCACTCATGAGGACGGCGTCGCGCACCCCGGCCGATACTTCGCCCGTGACCTCCCCGCCGGTGTGCCGAGCCGGATGTCCGACCCCGCGCTCGCCGAAGTCCTCTGGCGGGCGAGCCTCACCGCCACCGGTCTCGGGCCGTCCGCAGCCGACTCCTGAGGCAGAATCATCGGAAAATCGTTTAAGAACTGATATGGAACCATTATGAGAAGTCGCCCGTTATCTGGGCGAAGACGAATCGGGTGCGGCGTATCCGGGCGCGACGCGGCGGACCGCGGAGGGCTTTCCTTCGAGTGCTGTCGTAACGCGGAAATCCGGGGTAACGTGCGCATTCGCGGTGGACTACGGGTGACGGGACGTGACGACGGGGTGACACGGTGATCGGCAGGCAGGGCAGGGTCACGGGAAAGATCGGCCCAGGCCTTGTGGGTGAGGTGATGGTGCCGATCCGCGGGGGCACCGAGGCGTTCTACGCCCATCCCAGTGTCCCGGACGAGGAGATCCCGGTCGGATCGATGGTCGTCGTCGTGGAGTATTCGCCACCGCGTACGGTCTACGTCGCCCGAGCGATCGTCTGATCACCATCCCCTTGATCACGGAGGCATGAATGCCGACGGAAATCCTGTTCGTGGGCGCGGCTGTCGTCGTCCTCATCATCCTCACCATGCTGTTCAAGGCCGTCTGGCGGGTCGCCGAACCCAACGAGGCGCTGATCATCTCCGGTCTCGGCGCCCATACGAGGAACGAGCTGGCCGACAGCCTGGGATTCAAGATCGTCACGGGCAAGGGCACGGCGGTGCTGCCCGGGTTCCAGACGGCGCGCCGGCTCAGGCTCGACAGCCGGGCGACCAACCTGCAGGTGTCCTGCGTCACCCAGCAGGGGATCCCCGTCCAGGTGCGCGGGGTGGTGATCTACAAGGTCGGCGACGACTTCGTGAGCATCGCGAACGCCGCCCGACGCTTCCTCGACCAGCAGGACTCCATGAACGACGCGATCCATGAGCTGTTCACCGGTCACCTGCGCTCGATCACCGGCAACCTGACCGTCGAGGATCTCATCCTGAACCGTGAGCGGCTCACCAGCGAGACGCGCAGCTCGGCCGCCGACGAGATGAGCAAGCTCGGCCTGGTGGTGGACTCGCTGCAGATTCAGGAGATCGACGACGAGACCGGCTACATCACGAACCTGGGTAAGCCGCACGCCGCAAGGATCGCGGCCTCCGCCCGCATCGCGGAGGCGCAGCGCGACCAGGAGGCGACCGAGGCAGAGCAGGTCGCGGCCGCGAACAAGGCCGCGGCCTGGCGCGACGCCCAGATCAAGCAGGCGTCCTACCAGGCCGAGATCGATCAGGCCCAGGCGCGCACCCGCCAGGCCGGCCCGCTGTCGGAGGCCGCCGCCCGCCAGGAGGTCGTGGTCCAGGAGACCAGGGCCGCCGAGCTGGAGGCCCAGCTCTCCGAGCAGCGGCTGCAGTCCCAGGTGCGCAAGCCCGCCGACGCCAAGGCGTACGAGACCGTGACGCTGTCGCAGGCCGAGCGCGACGCGCGCATCGCCCAGGCGGAGGCCGAGGCCAGGGAGACCGAACTGCGTGCCGCCGCCCAGGCGTCGCAGGTGAAGCAGACGGCGGCGGCCGAGGCCGAGGCGGTACGGCTCCGCGGTGAGGCCGCGGCCGCCGCGACGAAGGCGACGGGTCTGGGTGAGGCCGAGGCCGCGAAGGCACGCGGGCTGGCGGAGGCCGAGGCGGCCAGGGCGAAGGGTCTGGCCGAGGCCGAGGCGATCCGCGCACGCTCGGAGGCGCTGGCCGAGAACCAGGAGGCCGTCATCGCCCAGCAGCTCGCCGAGAACTGGCCGCAGATCGTGGAGGCCGGCTCGAAGGCGTTCGGCAACGTCGATCACATGGTGGTGCTGAACGGCGCCCAGGGCATCGAGGAGATGCTGGCCAAGGCCCTCACCCTCGGTGGCACCGGTCTCGGCCTGGCCCGATCCCTGCTCTCCGGCGGCAACGGCCTGGCGGCCGGCGTCAACGGGACCGGAAACGGCGCCGAGCCCGCCGCGAAGAACGCCATCGACACCGCATCCTGACGGCCCTGCCTTCGAGAGCCGGTCAGCTGGTCTCGGTGGCGGCCTGGGCGCGGCGGCGGGGCATGAGAAGCAGCCCGCCGACGATGAGCACGGCCACGACGAGGAGGGTGAGGAACACGTTGTGGACGGCGTCGTGGAGCGCGCCGCGGATGAAGGCCATCGCGGCCGAGTCCGCCGCGCCCTGCCCGGTCAGCACCGCGCTCGTGGCGTCCACGCTCCTGGGCAGCCGGTCGCCGCCCACCGAGGCCGGCGGGTGGGCGAAGCGGTCCGACAGCGTCGCGTTCGAGACGGCGCCCAGGACCGCCGCGCCGACCGCGCTGCCGATCGACCGGCAGAACATGTTGGTCCCGGTCACCACGCCGCGGCGCTCCCATCCGACGACGGACTGAACGGCGACCAGCGTGGGACTCGCCGTGAGTCCCATGCCGAGGCCGATGACCAGGCACGCCCCCGCCACCTGCCAGACCTGGGACTCCTGGCCGAGCAGGACGCACAGTACGGCCCCGGCCACGATGACGGTGGTCCCGATCAGCGAGGTGTCACGGAAACCGATGCGCATGTAGAGACGGCCCGAGAGCGTCGCGGCGAACGGCCAGCCGATGCTGAGCGCGGCCAGAGTGAAGCCCGCCACCAGGGCACTCGTGCCGAGCACGCCCTGCGCGTACGTGGGCACGTAGGAACTGAGTCCGATCGTGAACGCGCCGATGCCCAGCGCGGCGATGTTGCCGCCGGTCAGCACGCGGTGGCGGAACACCCACAGCGGCAGCACCGGCTCGGCCGCCCGGCGTTCCACGAGGACGAAGGCGACCACCAGGGCCACGCCCGCCGCGAAGATGATCAGACTGATCGGCGATCCCCAGCTCCAGGCCACGCCGCCTTCGAGCAGGCCGAGGATGAGCAGGGACGAACCGACGGTGAGCAGCACCGCGCCCAGGTAGTCGATCCGGTGTGAGCCGCGGGTCACCCGCTCCTTGAACCGCCGGGCGAGCGTCCAGGCCGCGACCGCGCCGAGCGGGAGGTTGATGAAGAAGATCCACCGCCAGGTCACGTAGTCGGAGAACACGCCGCCCAGCGTGGGCCCGACGACCGCCGAGACACCCCACACGCTGGCGAGGTAGCCCTGCACCCGGGCCCGTTCCTCCACCGAGTACATGTCCCCGACCATGGTCATGCTGATGGGCTGGACGGCTCCGGCGCCGATGCCCTGGATCGCGCGGAAGAGGATGAGCGTCGGCATGCTCCACGCGGCGCCGCACAGCACGGACCCGAGCAGGAAGGCGCCGATGCCGAAGAACATCACCGGCTTGCGTCCGAAGACGTCGGCGAGCTTGCCGTAGATCGGGACGGTCACCGCCTGGGTGAGCAGATAGATCGAGAACAGCCACGGAAACTGGGAGAACCCGCCCAGGTCGGAGACGACGGACGGCACCGCGGTCGCGATGATCGTGCTGTCCAGCGCCACCAGGCCGGTGCAGAGCATGATGGCGGCCAGCACCGGCCCGCGCTCCGACCTGAACCCGATGCCGTCCCGTTTCTCACCAGCCGCGACCGTGCTCACGTTGCCTTAGCTCCCCTGGGACATGCTGCCGTTACGCGAGTGACCAACGGCTGATTGCCCCCCGGCATTCCCGGCGAACCAGGCCTGACCGGAACACTCCTCAGATCAGGACATGTTTCTCCGGGTTCCCGGCGAAGCAGAACTGCGCGTTGCGGGTCAGCTTGTAGTCGGCGGCCTGCCAGGTGTGGGCGGTGGCGTCCGAACCCCTCATGTAGATGAAGTTGAACCGGTCGGCCGAGTAGATCCGGACGCCCTCGGCCTTGCAGCGCCGTACGAGCCGGGTGTCCTCGCCGGCGTTAACCGGCTCGAACGGGAACGAGCGCAGCAGGTCGGCCCTGGCCAGGATCGTCGCCCCCTGGATGAGGTGGGCGTAGCGATGCTCCAGGCCGGGCAGGCGGAAGATCGTGATGTCCTGCGTCGGGAAGTACGTGTAGTGCGCGCCCTTGCCGACCATCTCGGCGTCGGCGTAGTCGAACGACCGGACCAGGTCGGACAGGTAGTGCTCGCCGTAGATGTTGTCGTCGTCCATCTTGGCGATCAGCTCGCCCTCGGCGTGGGCGATGCCGTGGTTGAGCACCTCGCCCAGCGTCCAGGCCGGATCGGCGGTCAGCACCTTGACGGCGGGCACGCCGGCGGCCAGCGCCTTGTCCCGCACCACGGCCGGGTCCTCCGACAGGCCGTGCAGGACCAGCACGAGCTCCAGGTTGCGGTGCCGCTGGCGGGCGACCTGGTGGATCGCGTGCCCGAGCTGACCGGCCCGGTTGGTCGGCAGCACGACGGAGATCGACGGCGACCGCGGCGCGATCGGGCGGCCGAGGTCGGTGAGGATCTGGTCGACCCGGTGGGAGAACAGGTGCTTGTCGAACACCTCGCGCAGGGCCAGATGGCCCTGGCGGGCCCGCAGCTCGGGGCTGTTGATGAGGTAGATCGCCCGGTTGTAGGCCTCCTCCTGGGAGTGGGCGACCGGAATCAGCTCCCCGAACGTCTCCTCGATCGCCCGTGACCACCCCGACAGCACGGTCGTCCCGCACGCGGACAGCTCGAAGACCCGGCGGGCGCACATGGTCGGTGAGTCGATCACCGAGTTCACGTTCAGGAAGACCTTGTACATCTTGTACGCGGCCAGCATCTGCTCGTACGGCAGCTCGCCGACGATGTGCGGGCGGTACTCCTCGGGCCAGGCGTACTTGTCGGCCACGCTGTCGTTGCGCGCGAAGATGTGCAGGCCGAGGTCGCGTGCCGGGGCGAGGATCGTCTCCATCTGCTCGCGCCGCTCGGGGTGCTTGTCGCGGAAGTACATGCCCGCGAACACGATGTCGTACGGCCGGCCCTGCTTGGTCTGGATCGGGTTGTGGATCCGCGGCTGGGCGGCGAACTGCAGCACGCCGACCCGGTCATGTCCCAGCCTCTCGCGATATTTCGGGATCATGTCGCCGTCGCACGTGTACACGTAGTCGAACAGCTTGGCCGTCTCGATGAAGAAGTCGAAGTTGGGCGGGTCCTCCTTGTTCCAGAAGACCGTGGGGATGCCCTCCTCCTTGCACCAGGCGATCAGGTCGCGCAGCTCCTGCTTGGGGGCGTTGGTCCCGGTCATCTGGTAACGCCACCGGCCCTGGTTGCCGTGCCAGGCCGACTCGCAGAAGAGCAGCTCGGGCCGCTTCTCGGCGAAGATCTCCCGCCAGTCCTGCAGGCCGAACTCGATCTGGTCCCATTCGTAGCGGAACGCCAGCCGGGAGAAGTCGTCGAGGATCACCGCGACCCGCGTGTCCGGCCGCACCACCGGGCCGTCCGGCCACTGCAGGTTGGGGATCTTGACCTCGGGGCCCTTCGCCTCGGCGAGCGCGGCGACCTCGATCGCGGACATCGGCGCCTTCGGCGCGCTCTTGCGGTCCCTCATCGCCTTTTTGAGGTCGCGTGGCAGCCGGACGAACTTGGCGGGCCTGGACGCGCTGGTCAGGACCTCCGCCACCCGGTACGGACGCTGCGTCTGGGTGGCCTTGACCCGCCAGAGGGCATAGTCGGCGCGGGCCTCCTGATAGGCGAGCCGGTTCTCCAGGTCACGGATCCGCTGCTCGTAGTACTCGACGTGCTTGCGCTCCTCGGGCAGCCAGTTCACCGGGCCCAGGCGCTTGAATCGGGATTCCTCAGGAGTCTCGTCAGGAGTCTCGTGCGTCTCAGCCATGCTTCTCCCCTTTGTGGAAAAGACATCGTACGGCGACCGCCGCCCGCTTCGTGTCCATTTGCCCGAACTAGCCACCCCAAGCTGCCCGTGATCTTGCGAATACTCGCACGTCGGGCCGTGAGCAGGAGTTTCACGTTCGTGATCTTGCAGTTTCTCGCAGGCGTATGCCCTGAGCGGCGGAAACTCTGTCCGTGATCTTGCACTTCCGACTGCAAGATCACGAAATGCATAAATGCAGGTCGGACGGCATGCGTGCGAGAAACTGCAAGATCACGGAGTTGATTTATGCACGTCAGAGGCATGGTGTGCGAGAAACTGCAAGATCACGGGGGTGGGGTGGGGTGGGGTGGGGATGGCTAGATGAGCTTGCCGCGGGAGGCGGGGGAGAGGTTGTCACCCCTCAGCCAGGCGGCGATCACTCGGGCGATCCTCGGTCCGGCGGCGCCGTCCCACAGCGGCGGCAGTTCCCCGCTCGGCGTGACGGCGCCGTCGGCGAGCGCCTTCCCGGCGGCGGCGGTCAGCCCGGCGGGGGTGACGAGGCGGTTGGTGCCGTGGGTGACGGTGATCGGCCGCTCGGTGTTCGGCCGGACGGTCAGGCACGGGACGCCCAGCATGGTCGTCTCCTCCTGTACGCCTCCGGAGTCGGTCACCACCAGCGCCGCGCCCCGCACCAGCGACAGGAAGTCCACATAGCCGAGCGGGTCGACGATCTTGAGGTTCGGCCGGTCGACCAGGCCGGCGTCGGCCAGCCGCTGCCGTCCGCGCGGGTGCAGTGGCACGATGACCGGCACCTGCTCGGCGACGCCGAGCACCGCCTCGACGAGCTCACGGGCCGCCTCGGGGTCGTCCACGTTGGCCGGCCGGTGCAGCGTCGCGACGGCGTACCTGCCCGACACACCGAGTCGTTCCTGGACCGGGGCCGGGTCGAGCCCCGGCAGCGCGGCGAACAGGCTGTCGATCATCGGGTTGCCCACGAGGTGCACCCTGGCCGGGTCGACGCCCTCGTTCGTCAGGTGCGACAGCGCCTCGGGCGAGGTGGCGAACAGCAGGTCGGACAGCGCGTCGGTCACCACCCGGTTGACCTCCTCGGGCATCTCCCGGTCGAACGACCGCAGGCCGGCCTCCACGTGCGCCGTCGGCACATGGAGCTTGGCGCACACGAGGATGGCGGCGAGCGTGGAGTTCACGTCGCCGTAGACGACCACCAGCGAAGGGGCGTGCTCGAGCACCACGTCTTCGAGGCCGGTGAGCAGTGCGGCGGTCTGCCGGGCGTGCGAGCCGGAGCCGACGCCGAGGTTCGCGATCGGCTCGGGCAGGCCCAGGTCGGCGAAGAACACATCCGACATCAGCGCGTCGTAGTGCTGACCCGTGTGGATGATGCCCTGCCGGACCCCGAGCTCCGCCAGGCCCTTGACCACCGGTGCCGCCTTGACGAAGTTGGGCCGGGCGCCCAGCACGTGCAGGACGAGCGGGTTGTCCCTCATGACCACGCCTTTCACTCGGACGTCAGTGCGTTGACCCCCCTGGGACAAACGTTGCCTATGGTACGTTCACGCCGTGCAACCCGAGGCCAACACTCCTACCACTCCAAAGCCGACCCCCAAGCCGGCTTCCGAGATAGCGGCCAAGTCTGCCAGGGCCGGCCTGGGCGGCTTCCTCCGTGGTTTCGCGAAGAACCCGGTCCTCGTGTCGCGGATCTTCGTGGGCAAGGTCAAGTCCGACCCCCTGCGGGTGGCCCAGGCGGCCGCCGACGCGACGCCGTCGATCCTGCGCCCGGTGGTCGGCCGCGTCGCCTGGCCGGCCGCCCGCTACGCGAGGGTGATCCGGCGCAAGATCCTGCGCCGGATGGCCGACGGGCCGATGGAGAAGTCGAAGGAGCTGTTCGACGCCGGCCACATGACGCAGGCCGTCGAGAGCCTGCGCCCGCACCAGCGGTGGCCGTTCGTCCGCCGAAAGATCACCCAGTATGAGGGCGAGATCGCCGCACTCGGGCCCGACCCGATCCCGCCCAAGCCCAGGGTCATCATGGGCGAGCGGGTGCCCGGCCGGGTGCTGCACATGGTCACCAACGCCCTGCCGTACACGCAGGCGGGCTACACGGTCCGCACGCACCGGATCGTGACCGCCCAGCGCGCCGCCGGGCTCGACCCCCACGTCGTGACGAGTTGGGGCTGGCCGATGCTGCAGGGGCACACCGAGGCCGAGCCGTACGACGAGATCGACGGCGTCCCCTACTACCGTCTCCTGCCGAAGGGCGAGGTGCCGTTCGAGACCCGCGGCCGGATCACCCGCGGCGCCGCCGACGTGTCCGAACTCGTCCGCACCCTGCGTCCGCAGGTGCTGCACGCCGCCACCGATCACCGCAACGGCTCGGTGGCGATGGCCGTACGCGAGCGGACGAACACCCCGTTCGTCTACGAGGTGCGCGGGTTCCTCGAGGAGACGTGGGCCTCCCGCGACCCCAGGCGGGTCGGCACCGAGCGACACCGGATGCAGCGCGAGCGCGAGGCGACCATCATGTGCGCCGCCGACGCCGTCGTGACGCTGGCCGAGACGATGGCCGCCGAGATCGTCGAGCGCGGCGTCCCCCGGGAGCGGATCCACCTCGCCCCCAACGCGGTGGACGACTCGCTGCTCACCGCCGACTACGACGGCGCGGCCCTGCGTGAGCGGTACGGCATCGCCAAGGACGAGATCGTCGTCGGCTCGGTGTCGAGCATCGTCGGCTACGAGGGCTTCGCGACGCTGCTGAGTGCCGCGGCTCTGCTGCGCGACGCCAGGACGCCGGTGCGGGTCCTCCTGGTCGGCGACGGCGCCGAGCGGCCGGCGCTGCTGGAGCAGGTCGAACGGCTCGGCCTGGGTGACGTCGCGATCCTGCCCGGCCGGGTGGGACCGGACGAGGCGCTCCAGGCGCAGGCGGCGATCGACATCTTCGTCTGCCCACGCGAGGACCTGAGGGTCTGCCGCCTGGTCACCCCGCTCAAGCCCGTCGAGGCGATGGCGCTGGGCAAGCCGGTCGTGCTCAGCGACCTGCCCGCGCTGGCCGAGCTCCTCGGCGCCGGGGGCGGCGCCCCCGGCAGCCCGGGGCTGCTCGTACGGCCCGGCGACCCCGCGGCCCTCGCCGAGGCCCTCACCGCCCTGCGGGACGACCCGGAGCGCCGCCGCGCGATGGGCGAGGCGGGGAGGACCGAGGTCGCCGCGCACCGGACCTGGAGCAGCCTGGCCCGGACATATCAGCAGATCTACCAAACTTTGACCGACAGCCGTTAATCACCTGAACATGTGGTACATGAGGCCACCTTGGTGTCGACTTGAGATAACCTTTGCCACCATGAAGTGTTGTTTCCGCCCCCAGGCCCTCCCCCAGGTAATGCCGTGACCTCCGTCGATCTTCCAATCGATCTCACGGTCATCGGACTGGGCTACGTGGGCATGCCGCTGGCCAAGGAGGCCGCGGCGGCCGGCCTGCGGGTGGCTGGCCTGGACGTCGACTCTCGCAAGGTCGAGGCCATCAACGCCGGTCTGTCGTACATCGACGACCTCACCGACGCCGATCTCGACGCCATGGTCTCCAGCGGCTTCACGGCCACGCTGGACCCCTCCGTGCTGGCGCGGTCGAGCACGATCGTCGTGTGCGTGCCGACGCCGCTCGACGATGACCACCGTCCCGACCTGTCGGCGGTCGAGGGCGCGGTGAGCGCCATCGCCGAGCGTCTGCGGCCGGGCACCCTGGTCGTCCTGGAGTCCACCACCTGGCCCGGCACCACCGACGAACTGGTACGGCCCATCCTGGAGCGGAAGTCCGGGATGATCGCGGGTGAGGACTTCCACCTGGCCTTCTCGCCGGAGCGGATCGACCCCGGCAACCCCAAGTTCGGTCTGCGCAACACTCCCAAGGTCGTCGGCGGCTACACGAGCGCCTGCCGGGACCGGGCGGCGGCCTTCTACGCACGGTTCGTCGAGCGGGTCGTGCCGGTCAGCGGCACCCGCGAGGCCGAGATGGCCAAGCTGCTCGAGAACACCTACCGTCACGTCAACATCGCCCTCGTCAACGAGATGGCGATCTTCTGTGACGAGCTCGGCGTGAACCTGTGGGAGGCCATCGAGGCGGCCTCCACCAAGCCGTTCGGGTTCCAGAAGTTCCTCCCGGGCCCGGGGGTGGGCGGCCACTGCATCCCGGTCGACCCGTCCTACCTGTCGTACACCGTGCGCAAGCTGGGCTACCCCTTCCGCTTCGTGGAGCTGGCGCAGGAGATCAACGAGCGGATGCCGTCCTATGTCGTGACCCGGGTGCAGCGGCTGCTGAACCGGGACCGCAAGGCGGTGAACGGCTCCCGCGTGCTGCTGCTCGGCGTGACCTACAAGCCCGACATCGGCGACCAGCGCGAGACTCCCGCCGTCCCGGTGGCCGAGGCGCTGCTGGAGCTGGGCGCGGACCTGGCGTACTGCGACCCCTACGTCACCGAATGGGCGGTCGAGGGCAGGACGATCCCGCGGGCCGAGGACCTGGCCGAAGCCGTCGAGGCGGCCGATATCACCGTGCTGCTTCAGCAGCACTCCGTGTTCGATATGGACGTGGTGGAGAATCGGGCCCGGCTCGTGCTCGACACTCGCGGCGTGCTCTCGACCGGCGATCGCGTCGAACGGTTGTAGGAGGGTCCACGCGTGCACGTGCTCGTCATGACGGTGGTGCATCACCCCGAGGACGCCCGGATCCTGCACCGGCAGATCCGCGCACTCGTCGACGCCGGTCATGAGGTCACGTACGCGGCCCCGTACACCGCGCGCGGGGTGGTGCCCCGCCCGTGGGTCAACGGAGTGGACCTGCCGAGGGCGGCGGAACGGCGACGCCTGGCCGCCGTACGGGCCGCGCGCAGGCTGTTCAGGAGCATGCGCGGCAAGGTGGACGTCGCGCTCATCCACGATCCCGAACTGCTGCTCGCGGTGGCCGGTGTCCGCAGCCGCCCGCCGGTCGTCTGGGACGTCCACGAGGACACGCCCGCGACGCTCTCGCTGAAGCCGTGGCTGCCCGCCTTCCTGCGGCCGCCGATGCGGTTCCTCGCCCGGCTCCTGGAGGGTACGGCGGAACGCCACCTGCACCTGCTGCTCGCCGAGTCGGCCTACGCCGGGCGGTTCAAGCAGTCTCACCTGGTGGTGCCGAACGAGACGTGGGTGCCCGACAGCGTCAGCCCGCCCGGTGACGACCGCGTGGTCTATCTCGGCTGGCTGTCGGAGGCCCGGGGCGTACGCGAGGCCGTCGAGGTGGCCAGGCTGCTCCGGCCGCATCGCGTCGCGGTCGAGCTGATCGGGTACGCCGACCCGCAGAGCCGGCCGGTGCTCAACGACGCCGTCGCCGATGGCCTGCTGGAATGGCGTGACTTCATGCCCAACGACGAGGCGCTGAAGCGGCTCGACGGGGCGCTCGCCGGGCTGTCCCTGCTGCATGACGAGCCGAACTACCGGCACTCCATGCCCACAAAGATCATCGAGTATATGGCGCACGGCATCCCCGTGATCACCACGCCGTCGCCGCGTGCCGTGGAGCTCGTCGAGCGCTACCAGTGCGGCGCGGTAGTGCCCTGGGAGGATCCGGACGCCGTGGCCCGGGCCGTGCTGCGGCTCAGGGACGACGCGGCGGCGCGGCGCGCGACCGGTGGGCGGGGCTACGCCGCGGCCCGCGCCAACCACCACTGGCCGAGCTCGGCACGCCGGTTCGTCGCCCAGCTCGAGGCCTGGGCCGGCGTCAAGGGCCGTTGACCGGCGGATTCACGAACCCAGAGAACGACGGGCGGTAGTTGTCCTGAAGTTGCGTTGGCTCATTCTCATCCTGGGCATCGCGATCCTCGCGGGGGTCGCGTCCATCGTGATCGTCCTGAGAGACGGGGTGGCGCCGGGGCCGCGGACGGCCGGCACCGAGGTGGTCTCGCCCGCCGCCACGCCCTCACCCCCGCAGGAGGGACCGCCCTCGCCCACGGCCAGCGTGTTCACCGACCCGTGCGGCACCTTCGACACCACGGCGCCCACGCCGTACGCCGTCACGGGCTACTGGCTGATCCCCACCTCCGACCCGTGCACCTGGCGCCGGCAGCTGCAGGCCATCCACCGCCTGGGCGGGGACACGGTCGTACGGCTCGGCTTCGGCCTGTCGCCGCGTCCGGTGGACCGCGAGGGCCGGGTCCTGAACAGGCTGGGTGACGGCGCCGGCCCGGTGAGCGCGAACCAGGGGAAGGCCGCTGAGGATCCGAAGCCCGACGGGCGCTACGCCAAGTGCGAGGAGAACGGCCTCACCTGCGTGCAGGCGGCCGACAAGGACCTCAAGGCCGCCAACCCGGGCAACATGATCACCTGGACCTACGTCTACCGTACCGACGAGCGCTTCGGTCCCGGGATCTTCCGCTGCCCGTCCATCGAGCACGAGATCGAGGTGAACGGCGCCGTCTTCTACCGGCTGATCGCCCCCGAGGACGGCTCGGACGACCCGACCTGCGACTTCACCTCCAAGGGGCGGCGCTATCACCTGATCCTGGTCTCGGCCGGGCAGAAGGACAGCCTCACCGAGCTGCTCGACCTGGGGGACCGGTTCGGCATCCACGTGTTCCCGGCGCTGCCGCTCGCGCCGCGCGACTTCGTCAAGACGGCGACCGCCGACCCCCGGCACATCGGCACGCTCACCACGCTGACCCGGCGCGTCCTGCAGGACTACGGCGACCGTTTCGCCGACCGGGCCTCGCTCGGCGGCGTCTACCAACCGTTCGAGCTGCAGATCCGCGACTGGACCGATCCGAGCAAGTTCCAGACGCTCCTGGTCTACGAGGAGCAGCACCGGATCGTCGAGCAGGTGCTGCCGGGCAAGCCGATCCTCGTCAGCCCCTACCTCGACGGCCGCAGGCAGAAGAAGTACACCGCAACCCCGGCGCAGGTCGCCGCGGGCTTCAAGGCCCTCGCCAGGACCGGGGTGGGGATCATCGCGCCGCAGGACGGCCGGGGCACCGGCAAGGTCGGCCTGTACTGGCCCAACCTCAAGAACAAGCCGGTGGACGACCGCCTCAAGCCCGTCGTCGGCGACACCACCTACGCTGCGGCCTACTACGGCTCGACCCGTGACTACTACCGGGCGATGGCGCAGGCCCGTACGGAGTTGGCCCAGGAGGGCATCGACGTGCGGTTGTGGGCCAACGTGGAGGCGTTCGAGCCGACGCACACCGGCGACACGTGCGGCCGCCAGTCCTCCCGGGGGCGTACCGACAAGGCCCGGCTGGACACCCAGGTCGCGCTGGCCGCGCCGTACGTCTCGAAGATCATTTCGTACATGTGGAGCGACTTCTTCACCTGCGACTCGCCCTCCCTTTCGAAGGAGATCTCCGATGACTGGGACCGGCCCATCGCGATCGAGGCCCGGCGCGTCGACCAGGAAGCCCAGGACGGCCAGGACGGCCAGGACGGCCAGGACGGCCTGGAGATCCGGGGCTACCACGTCGGTTTCGCCAAGGTCACGCTGAGCTGGACCGGCGTGGAGACACCGCGGGTGATCGACGCGGCCGTGGTCGGCCGGCGCGACACCGTTCCCATCGAGGGGCTGCCGGTCGGCACCGAGAAGGTCTGGATCCCGGTCGACTGGGCCAGCGTGCCGCAGGGCGTGTGGGTGCGCGTCGACGTGACCACCTCCGACGGCAGGAAGGCGGCGGAGCCGGTCTACTACCGCAATTCCGTGTAGCGTGCCTGTCATGATCCCGCGAATCCCGGTCAGCGTGGATCTGGTCGTGCTCACCGTCAGATCCCAGGAGCTCAGCGCGCTGGTGTGGCGGCGCGACCGGCCCCCGTACGAAGGCCGGTGGGCGCTGTCCGGCGGGTTCATCAAGCTGGAGGAGGACCTGCCCGCCGCCGCCGCCCGGGTGCTGACGGAGCGGGCCGGCCTTCCGGGTGCGCCGGTTCATCTGGAGCAGCTGCATTCGTACGGGTACCCCGACCGCGACCCCCGCCAGCGGGTGCTCAGCGTCGCCTACCTGGGTCTCGCCCCCGATCTGCCCGCCTCGACCGAGGCGCACATGAGCTGGCAGCCGGTCGCCGAGCTGACGGAGATGGCCTTCGACCACCGCCGCATCATGCTCGACGGGGTTGAACGGGCGCGGGGCAAGCTGGAGTACACCTCGCTGGGCGCGGCGTTCTGCCCGCCCGAGTTCACGGTGGCGGAGCTGCGCCGCGTCTACGAGATCGTGTGGGGGCGGCAGCTCGACCCGCGCAACTTCCACCGCAAGGTCACCAAGACCGGGGGGTTCCTCATCCCGACGGGCCGTACGACGACCCGGGACGGCGGCCGCCCCGCCATGCTCTACCGCCGCGGCCCGGCCGTACTCCTCCACCCGCCCATGCTCCGCATCTAGGTCGTGCCGGGCATACGAGTTTGATCGTCGTTCAGGGATCTTTCAGGATATATTCCGGCCTATGCTCTTCACGGCCCAGCGCGGTTCGGATGCGCCGGCCAAACTCCCCGAGCCTCCGAGGCTGCGCGTCCTCGACCTTCTACGGTTCTGCGCGGCGCTCGGGGTGGTGCTGTTCCATTTCGGCGAGACCCGCGCCTGGGGCACATCCAACGCCTTCCCGGCGCTGAGCGCGGTCACGATGTTCGGCGTCTACGGTGTGCGGCTGTTCTTCGTCATCAGCGGGTTCGTGATCCTGATGAGCGCCTGGGGCCGTTCGCCGGGCGAGTTCGCCGTCTCGCGGATCGCCCGGCTCTACCCGGCGTACTGGGCGAGCGTGCTCATCCTCGGCGCGCTGGCCGTCGGCGGGCTGATCACCGACCACCGGCCCACCTTCAGCCAGCTGCTGGCCAACATGACCATGCTCCAGCACGGCCTGCGGATCAGGGACCTGGAGATCGTGTACTGGACGCTCTGGCAGGAGCTGGTCTTCTACGCGCTCATCGCCTGCTTCGCCGCGATCGGCATCACCTACCGCCGCTGTCTGGCCTTCCTCGGCGGCTGGGTGTTCCTGCTCGTCGTTGCCGAACGGGTGGACGCCGATCTCCTTCAGGCCGTGCTGGTGCCGTTCGCCGCGCCGTACTTCATCGCGGGCATGGCGCTCTACCTCGTCCACCGTTTCGGCGGATCGTTCTTCCCGTGGCTGTTCGTCGGGGTCGGCTGGGTGCTCGCGCTCGTCAACGTGCTGGGGGAGAGGCCGGACGCGTTCACCAGGTTCGGCCCCGCCCTCGGATCCGCGCTGGTGGTCGGTGTGATCTCGCTGATCTTCCTGGTGATGATCCTGGTGGCGCGCGGCTCACTCGATCGGCTCGACTGGCGCTGGCTGACCACGCTGGGCGCGCTGACCTACCCGCTCTATCTCTTCCACCACCATGTCGGATTTCTGCTCATCCAGGCGCTTCACCCCGTGCTCGGGAACCGGCTCACGCTGTCGCTGGTGGTCGTCGCCGTCCTGGCCGTGGCGTACGGAATCCACCGACTGGTGGAGCGGCCGCTTCAGCCCAAGCTGAAGGCGGCGCTCACCCGCTCCCTCGCCATGGTCGACCGGGTCGACGTGACCGGCGTGGTCGGCGTGGTCGACGTGGTCACTTCTTCTTCGGACGAGGCGGATAGATCTCCCCGCTCCGCAGCTCTCGGCCCTGCAGCAGGGTCGTGACGGTGACGAACCGGTAGCCCTGCTTCTCCAGCTTCGTCAGCACGCCCGGCATCGCCTTGACCGTCTCGGGGACGATGTCGTGCAGCAGGATGACCGCGTTCGGCTCGGCCGCGGCGAGCGTACGTGCGGCGATGACCTTGGTGTTCCTGGCCTGCCAGTCGAGGGTGGAGTGGGTCCACAGGATCTGCGGCAGTCCCACCTCGGCCGTGAGCTGGGTCAGGTGGGCGTTGGTGGCGCCGTTCGGCGGCCGCATCATCGTCGGGGTCTCGCCGATCGTCTGGTAGATGATGTCCGAGGTGCTGTTGATCTCGCTGAAAACCTCGTCGTCGGGCAGCTTGGTCAGGTCCGGATGGTTCCAGGTGTGGTTGCCGATCTCGTGGCCCTCTGCCGCTATGCGCTGGGTCAGTTCGGGCCGGTTGGCCACCTTCCGGCCCAGCAGGAAGAACGTGGCCTTCGCCCGGTGCTTCTTCAGCGTGTCGAGCAGTTCGGGCGTGTACGGCCACGGGCCGTCGTCGAAGGTGAGGGCGATGCACTTGTACTTCACGCAGTACGGCTTCGCCTTCGCCTTGGCCGTCGCCTGGGGCTGGGCCTCGGGCTGGGGCTGGGCTTTCACCTGGGTGGCGGTCTGGGACGCCGTCGCGGGTCCGGCCGTCACGGGGGTTACGCACAGGCCGGCGGTGCAGAGGCCGGCCACCACGATCCTGATTTTCCGCCACATGTCGCAGGATCTTAGTGAAGAACCCTGAAAATAGGATCAGAGAGGCGGGACGGCGTCCCTGGCACGCTGGAGCGCGAGATCCGGCCACCAGACGCCGCCATGGGGGGTGACGATCCCATAGATCGGATCCTTCGGACCGGCCGCGCCGCGCGTGCATCGGTCGTCCGACAGGCCGGGTGGCCGGAGCCACAGATAACCGTCGGCTAGTCCGCTGCCGGTCCGGGTGGTCGGCCGGACACCGACGCCACGTCCGGGAGGATTGCACCATTCCTGCGGGTCCTTGTACTTGCCCGCCGGCGCCTCCCACTCCCCCTTGCCGTTCCTGCTCGTGTCGATCACGAAGTGCGGCAGTCCCTCGGTGTTCTCGGCGGTGTCCTTGGCGGCGGCGACGTTCGCGTCGGTGCAGTCCCGACCGGCTGAGGTGTCTTTGACGCACCCGGCGAGCCGGGTGCCGTACGCGACGAGTCGATCCGTCGGCTGGAACCCGGCCGCGTTGAGGTAGAAGCCGTCGGCCTTGCCGATCCCCGCCTTGATCAATCGCGCCGCGATGACGTCGAGGGACGGCCAGTGCTCCAGGCTGCCGTCGAGATACACGGCGGCGTGCGGCAGGGCGCGGAGGCGGTCGACGGCCGAGGCGAGCATCTGGAACCGGGCCTGCTGGTCCTTCGCGTCGCCCCGCGCGCAGTCCTGCGAACCCGGAAGCTCGGCGAGGCTGTTGGGCTCCAACACGAACACCGCGGCGCGGTCGCCGACCGCCCGCGCGATCGCGTCGATCCAGTGGAGGTACGCCTCGGGGCTCGCCGCGCCGTTCTCGTTGCACGCGCGCAGCGGGATGTGGTCGGTGACGAAGACCGGCAGCGTGCCCTGCCGCGCCGCCGCTTCCAGCGCCCCGCCCGTGGCGCGGGCGGCCTCGTCGGCGGTCATCTGGCTGAGCCACACGGCCTGGGGGACCTCGGCCAGCTTCCGCATCAGCGCGGCGTCCGCGGTCCGCCCGGACGCCTCCCACGCCGACGCCTGGCGGGCCGCGTCGCCGTCGACGGGCGCATAGAGCCGTACGTTCGGATCACGTAACGGATTGGACCCGCTGTCTGACGGACCGCCGCCGGCCTCCGTGCTGTTTCCCGTGGCGTTCTGCTGGGCGTTCTGCGCGGCGTCCTGCTCGCCGCTCTGCGCGGTGCCGGGTTTCTCGGCGGAGCCGGAGGACTCGCCGGAGGACTGGGACGACGCCAGTTGGACGGTGATGACGACCCCGGCGGTGACGACCGCCGCGACGGCCGCGACCAACCCGGTCAGGAACCTGGGCCGGCGACCTCGGGGCGAGCCGCCCGGCGAGCTCATGCGGGTGGGGGCCGGCTCACCGGCCTGCGCTCTGTCTAAGGGCGGGGCCACGGCCGGAGCCGGAGCCGGAGCCGGGGTTGGGTCCGGGGTTGGGTCCGGGGTGACGCGGCCGGTGAGCAGGTCGAGGAGTTGCTGCGCGGTGGGACGCTGGGCTGGATCCTTGACCAGGGCCCGCTCGACGATCGCCCGCAGCTCAGGCTCGAGCGTTGAGATATCGGGATCGGTGTGAATCACCCGGTAGAGGATGCTGGGGATGGACCCGGTGCCGAAGGGCGCCCGGCCCGAGGCGGTGTAGGCGACCAGGGCGCCCCAGGCGAAGATGTCCGATGCCGGGGTGAGGCGCTCGCCGTTCGCCTGCTCGGGCGACATGAAGGAGGGTGTGCCCGCGATCACACTGCTGATCTCGGCGCTGTTCTCAGTGACCTGGGCGATGCCGAAGTCGATGACCTTGGGGCCGACGGGCGACAGCAGCACGTTCGACGGTTTGAGATCCCGGTGGATCACGCCCGCGTTGTGGATCGCCTGCAGGGCGACCGCGACGTTCACCGCGACCGCCTCCAGGCTCGACCCGGACAGCGGCCCCCGGGTCCGTACGACCTCCTGGAGTGTGGGGCCGGGGACGTACTCGGTGGCCAGATAGGCGACGTCGCCGTCCACGCCCGCGCCGAGGACGGCGGCGGTGCAGAAGCGGGCGACGCGCTGCGCGGCGGCCACCTCGCGCTGGAACCGGCGCCGGAAATCCGGGTCGGCCGCCCAATGCGGGTGGATCACCTTGACCGCGGCCTCGCGGTCGTCGGCGTCGCGGCCGAGGAACACCGTGCCCATGCCGCCCTGGCCGAGCCTGCTGAGGATGCGGAACGGCCCGATCCGCCGGGGGTCCGCGTCCCGCAGCCCCTCGCCCTCGACACCGCTCGTCATCATGCTCCTCATCCAGGCTTACGTCGCGATCCTAACCAGCCTGATCCCGGCACGACAGGCGATCGATGGCCCGTAATTCCCCGTTCAGCACTCCTCAAGGGAGTTGAAAGCGTCTGAATACAAACTGCTGCCACCAGCAGATCGAAAGGATCGCCATGATGATCACACGCTCCCTGGCAGGCGTCGCCTTCGCGGCCGGCATTCTCGCCCTCGCCCCGATCACCGCCTCATCCGCCAACGCTTCGACCACCGGCGCTTCGACCGCCAGTGCCTCGACCGCCAGTGCCTCCTCCAGTAAGTGGGGCCCCTACTACGCCAGGGGCACGAAGGCCAAGGCGAACGGCACGCTGACCGCCGCGGCGAAGGACGACCCCAGCCTGCCCAACCCCCTCGTCAAGGTCAGCGGCAGCGTCGTCAGCCTGAGCCGTACGCCGTCGACCTGCGGATGGGCACTCTTCCGCTTCACCACCTTCGACTCCGCCAACCAGCCGCATCTGATGTTCCGCAACTACCGCAGTTGCTCGTACGGCACGAAGAAGACTTTCGCGTTCTCGGCCAAGAACGTCGAAGGGGTCGAGTTCAAGATCTGTTCCGAGAAGAAGGCGTCCAAGCCGTCGCTCAGCTGCGAGTACTCCGGCACCTGGAAGTCGCTGTACGTCTACTACAAGTGAGGCAGGGTGACTTGCCCGAATATCGGTGGCCTGTTCTTCCGGAGCATCTTCTAAGGTAACGGTATGCCGCGATTCCGCTCGATCCTCGAGACCATGGCCCCGTACAAGCCGGGCAAGTCGGTGGTCTCTCCCGATGGCCGCTCGTACAAGCTGTCCTCCAACGAGAGCCCGCACGAGCCCCTGCCCTCGGTGATCGAGGCGATCGCCAGGGCGGCGACCGAGATCAACCGCTATCCCGATCCCGGCGCGGTGCGGCTCACCGAGGCGCTCGCCGAGCGGTTCGACGTGCCGGCCGAGCACATCGCGCTGGGCGCGGGGTCCGTGGCGGTCGCGCAGCAGGTCCTGGAGGCGGTCGGCGAGCCGGGCGCCGAGGTGGTCTACGCGTGGCGGTCCTTCGAGGCCTACCCGCTGCTCGTCGACCTTTCCGGCGCGACATCCGTCCAGGTGCCGCTGAAGGACGAGACACACGACCTCGACGCGATGGCCGAGGCGATCACGCCGCAGACCCGCCTGGTCTTCGTCTGCAACCCCAACAACCCGACCGGCACGGTGAACCGGACCGCAGAGTTGCGCCGCTTCCTCGACCGGGTGCCGGAGAACGTGCTCGTGGTGCTCGACGAGGCCTACCGGGAGTACATCAGGGACGAGGACGTGCCCGACGGCCTGGACTTCTACCGTGAGCGCGGCAACGTCGCCGTCCTGCGCACCTTCTCCAAGGCGTACGGCCTGGCCGGGCTGCGGGTGGGCTACCTGATCGGGCACGAGCCGGTGGCGGAGGCCGTACGCAAGACGCTGCTGCCGTTCGCGGTCAACCACATCGCGCAGGCCGCCGCCATCGCGTCGCTGGCCGCCGAGGACGAGCTCTACGGGCGGGTGGAGACTGTCGTCAAGGAGCGGGCCCGGGTCCTTGAGGCGTTGGCGGCCCAGGGCTGGACGGTGCCGTCCACCGAGGCCAACTTCGTCTGGCTCCGGCTCGGCGACCGCACCATGGAGTTCGCCGAGCGCTGCGCCGCGCTGGGCGTGGCCGTACGGCCCTTCGCCGGCGAGGGCGCCCGCATCTCCATCGGCGACACCGAGTCCAACGACACCTTCCTCACCGCCGCCTCGGCCTTCCTGACCTGACGCCGTCAAGGGAAAGGGCACCCGCCCGAAGTTGATACACCTTGAGCTCAGCTAATTGAACTTATCAACTTCGCGCCTGCGAGGAGATGTTTTCCCATGTCAGGGGACTTCCTCCGGGTGCCCTTGCGCCGGCCGCCGGTGTTTGGCCGCGCGATACGCCTCCACTGATTTCCGGGTCGACCTCCAGACGCCATCCGGGCCGTGTACCGCGTTCAGGCGGCCACGCTGAGCGGCCTGCCTGAGCGCGTCCAGGGTGAACTCTCTATCCACGAGCGCGGCCAGTGGGACCAACCGTGCCGGACCCGCCAGGTTCGGGAGGATGAACCGGTTGAGGTTCTCCTCCATCGCACGGGCTATCAGTTCGCCGAGTGCGCCGTAGTCCCCGATGTCGGCGCGCCGCAAGGCGGAGAGGTACGTGGTGCGCTGCCGTTTCATGATGATGATCGGCGGATGGCCGAGCCGGACCAGGATCAGGTTCAGCGCCAGACGTCCGGTTCTGCCGTTGCCGTCGATGAACGGGTGAATCCGTTCGAACTCGGCATGGATTCTCGCCAACTCTTCAGGAAGCGGGCGATCCAGGTCGGCCGCGGATTCGATCTGCTTTCCCAGCGTGCGGACATCGGCCACCCACTGCTCCATCTGGGCGGGTACCAGTGGCCAACTCGGGGGAGTCATCCCTTCGGCGAACGGTTGGATGTCGTGCTCACGGAAGCTCCCCGGTCCTTCGCGTTCGGTGGCGTCATGGTGTGGGGCCACGTCCCAAACGGGGGTCATGGCGGCATGATGGATCCGTCGTACCTCATTGAGCGTGATCAGGTCGCCGTTGTGCCATATGTCGGGCTCCAGCGCCTGTCCGTACACCCACTGTGCGGCGTCCGCGTATCCCCGGACCTCGTTGTATTCGCGGAGCGGCTTCGCTCCGACCGCTCGGCCCTGGTCGAGGAGCGTCCGGACTTCGCGGAGGACGAGCGTGTTGCCCTCCAGAGCTGTGGAGTGATGGGCCTCCTGATGCCAGATGTCGTCCCAGATCTCCCGAGCCTCATGCGGAGTGGGCAGCCCGCCGAGTCGCTGGTTGAGTTCGGCGAGCGCCTGGTCGAGGCGGCGGTAGACAGTGGTACGACTCGGTCGGCCTCTCCCCGTCATCAGCCCTCCTCCGCCGAAGTTGATACATCTAGGGCTCAGCTAATTGAACTTATCAACTTCGTGTCCACAGGAAGCTGTTTTCCAACGTCAGAGGCTGGCCATGCCAGGGAAACCTCTGCCCGGCCGCTCGTCGCGCACAGCGACGGGCGCGAGGAGTACGTCAGGGACGACCGACATGGGGGCCCTGATCAAGTCTCGGTGAGGCGGACCCGAAGGGCGTGCAGTTCCTTGTGGAGTTCCTCCCAGGGGAACGAGACCGCACCCGGGGCGCCGGAATTCGGGGCAGGAAGCCGGTCAGGGTCGAAAATGACCGACACGCCCCATTCCCTGAGCAGGGCAACGCTGTGGGTGAAGGCGGGGTGCAGGGCGAGCGCGTGGTTGGGCCAGGGCACGGAGACGATCGGCAGGCCGAGGCCGAGGGCTTCGTTGAGCAGGCCGAGCGCCAACGTGTCGCTGATGCCTTGAGCCCACTTGTTGGTTGTGTTGAAGGTCGCGGGCACGACGGCGATTGCGTCGGGAGCGGGCAGGATTTCGGGGTCCTCGGGCCGCTTGTAGTCGTTGCGCACGGGATAGCCGGTAAGTTCGCTGAGCCGGTCGGAGTCGATGAACTTCGTGCCCGACGGCGTGGCGACCGCACAGACCGTCCAGTTGTCCGCCTGCAGGCGCTCGATGAGGGCGGGCAGTTCGGCCGCAGGCCGCCCTCCGCATGCGACCACATACAGAATCGGCTTCTCCTGCGTCATACGGGCTGTTCTCCATCCGCTATCAAGCACTTACGGTTACTATCCGCTGACCGATAGACAACCTTAGTGTGGTCTGAGGCGAACACTATGTCCCCAGCGTGAGGTCACGCCATGTCGACTGAGCACCTGGAAAGCGGTTCAACGGACCGGCGTATCGGACAACGCGTACGGGCGCGGCGTGCCAGTTCTGGCCAGCTCACGTGCTCTCCGGTGGCGTCGCGCACGGCGGCCTCGATCTGCTCCTGGATCGTCCCGTCCGCCGGCACCTCACGCAGGGGCACCCGGACCGGCAGAAAGTCGCCCTCCGGCAGGCGGCCGGCGAGGATCCTGGTGAGCACGGACTTGCCGGCACCGGGCTGGCCGAGCACGACCAGCGGCATCCTGGTTGCCTCCGGGGAGGTGAGGTAGCGGGCCAGGAATGCCACGATGTCGTCGTTCGGCTCGACTTGGTCCCACCACGATTCCGTGCTCGGAGCGGCGTGCTCGGTGTGTTCGGCCATCCGGAAGTCCGGGTTCACGTACGCCTCGGCGAGGGTGGGCAGGTGCATCCCCATCGGGATCTCGCCCGACTGCGCGATCGGACGGTCGAGGACCGCCCGATGCGCACGCGAGAGCGTATGCCGGTGCTCATGCGGCCTGGTCTGGGCGGCGACCCGGGTAAGCAGGTCTTCCAGCTCGCCCAGGCCGGTGGCGAGGCGACGACGCTCGATCTCGTCACGCCAGAGCGCGAACTCGGGAACGTCCACCGCCAGTTGCCGGTGGAGCTCCTCATACTTCCGGCAGGCCGCTTCGGGGAGTTCCTGCCGTAAGGCGCTTTCGCTGTGAGTCCATTCGGTGGCGTTCAATCGGTCCCGAACGGCCAGGCCGGAGACGAACGAGGCAAGCTCTGCCGCGAAATCGCGGTAGTACTGCCCGATCGAGTGCAGAGCGTGGGCATAGGAGTGATGTGCCCGGAAGCCGGCTGGTTCGATGGTCATCAGCTTCGCGAGGAACGATCCCTGGCGTGCGCCGCCCCCGGCCAACGCCACCTGCTCGTCCTTTGTGAGACGGAGCTCCTTCGGGTCGAACGGCAACCGCATCTCGTCGAGAGCCTGGAAGAACGCGGCGACGATGATGGCGGCGTGGGCCGCCTCAAGCCGTGCCGTACGGTCGTAGCGGTTCAGGCCGGTGACGCGGTCGCGAAGCTTGCCCCGCCACGTTGGTGCCGAGCCGTACGGCCTCGTCCTTGACGTCGAACAGGGAGAGGGCGCCACCGAGCGGCGTGGCATCGAGCAGCGCGCCGCTGAGGACCTTCGCCACCTTGCTCTCTTGGCCGAGAAGGCGAACCGCGTCAGAGTAGGTGATCCCTTTGCGCATGGGTCACTCCAGGGGGCCGACAGCCTTTGTGACCTTGGTAGCAGGCCCGGCCGCCATTGGCAGCCAGACGACGTGATCGTTATAGGGAGCCCGGGAATGTGTCGGCAGACCGTGGCGTGGCTATGTGATGGCGGGTGGCTGGGCTGCTTGCAGGTTGTCGAGGATCTTGGCGGCGATGTCGGCGAAGTGCTCGAGTTCTTCGGGGGTCAGGCGGTCGATGAACAGGCGCCGGACCTCTTCGGCGTGGCCGGGCACGGCTTTCCTGAGCGCGGCGAGGCCCTCCGCGGTGAGCACGGCGTCTATGCCGCGAGAGCCGCACCGTTCCCGGACGACGAGGCCTCGCCGCTCCATCCGGGTGAGCTGGTGGTGCATGCGGCTTTTCTCCCAGCCCGCGACCCGACCGAGCTCGTAGGCGCGCATCCGTCTGTCGGGCGCTTCGGCCAGTAGGGCGAGCACGGTGTAGTCGGCGTTGGACAGGCCGCTGCTGGCCTGCAGCTGTTGCTCGATGCGTGTTCGCAGCAGCTCCACCATCCGGAAGGACGTCCGCCATGCGTGGAGCTCGCGTTCGGTCAGTCCAAGCTGCGCCATGAGACCACCCTATCAATGAGTTGACATATCTACCCAATGTCGTAGTCTCCAGTAGACACATCAACTCGATGGGTGGGAGGAGCAGCCATGGACACCGCGCAGCGCGCTGTCGTCCGGGTCGAGACGAAGACGCACCTCGGGCCGGACGCACAGGTGGATGACAAGTGCATGATCATCAGCCCGATGCGGCCAGAGCTGACTGATCCGTTCCTGGTGCTGAGTGAGGACTGGTTCTCCTCGCCGGGTTTCGAGTGGCACCCGCACCGCGGCCTGGAGACCGTGACCCTGGTCGTCGACGGCGTCCTCGAACACGGCGACAACGCCGGCAACGCCGGCGCGCTGACCACCGGGGACGTGCAGTGGATGACCGCGGGACGCGGCATCATCCACCGCGAGCTCGCCTTCCGCGACGAGCGGGCGCACACGCTTCAGCTCTGGGTCAATCTGCCCGGGAAACGGAAGCTGACCGGAACCCGTTACCAGGACCTGCTCGCCGCACGACGGCCGGTGATCGAGCGGGACGGCGCCCGGATCGACCTGATCGCGGGCGAGGTGGACGGCGTCACCGGGCCGGCGGTCAACGAGTGGCCCATCTCCGGCGCGATCATCACGGTGGAGCCCGGCCGTCGCCTCGAGCATCTCCTGCCGGGCCGGGACCGTGCGTTCCTGTACGTCCTGGACGGCCGGTTCACAATCGCCGGACGCGACGTGAGGGCAGGTCAGATCGCCTGGTCCGACCCGACCCCCGACGCGCTCGTCTCGTCGATCGCGCTGGAGACGGACGACGGGGACGGGCCCAGCGTGGTCATGGTCTACAGCGGGCAGCCGATCAGGGAGCCAGTCGCCATCGGCGGCCCGTTCGTGATGAACACCCGGGTTGAGATCACCAAGGCATTCCAGGACTTCCATGCCGGCGAGTTCGGCGACATCCCCCGTCAGGCCCGCCTGAAGTACAGCTGAAAGAAAGGCAGAAGACAGCCATGACCCGCATCGGCATCATCGTGGGCAGTTCGCGCCCGAACCGCAACAGCGAGCAGGTGGCCAATTGGGTGCTGGAACACGCCTCGCGTCGAGATGACGCCACCTTCGAGCTCATCGACCTTCGCGACGTCCCGCTGCCCCATTTCGACGAGCCGTTCATACCCGCGTTCGGCATGTATCAGAACGAGCACACCAAGCAGTGGGCGAGCACGATCGCGTCATTCGACGGCTTCGTCATCGTGACTCCGGAGTACAACCACAGCATTCCCGGCGTACTGAAGAACGCGATCGACTACGTCTACGCCGAGTGGGCCAACAAAGCGGTCGGCTTCGTCTCCTATGGCATGGCGGGCGGCGCCCGTGCCGTGGAACACCTGCGGACGATCGTCGGCAACCTCCAGTTAGCCGACGTACGCCAGCAGGTCACGCTCCATCTGATGACGGAGTTCGAAGATCTCACCGTCTTCAGGCCCGCCGCCCACAACCTCGAAGCGCTGAACACCATGCTCGACCAGGTGATCGCCTGGAGCGCCGCGCTCACCCCCCTGCGCGTCACCCCCGCCGTCAGCACATCCTGACCGGCGTTACGAAACGAAGGAGGACCCACATGTCCAGCCGGCAGCGTGAACAGGGCCATGACCAGGAACCACCGAGCGACAGTGGCGGCCGGGGACGTCGCTATGTCATCCGAGGCGGGGCGGTGATGTCGATGGACCCGGAGGTGGGCGACTTCGAGGTCGCCGATGTGCTGGTCGAAGAAAATAAGATCATCGAGGTCGGGCCCGATATCGATGCCCCCGACGCGGACGTGATCGATGCTCGCGGGCGCATCGTCATGCCGGGTTTCGTCGACACGCACCACCATCAGTTCGAGACGGCGCAACGTGCGCTTCTCGCCAACGGCCTGCTCCTCGATGACGGCTCGGGCTCGCCGAGCGCGCACCCCAACTACGGCGAGCACATTCTCAACGGGTTCACCCGGGTGTACCGCCCCCAGGACGTGTACATCAATGAACTGTTCGCGGGACTTTCGCAGCTTGACGCGGGTGTCACCACGGTGCTCGACGTATCGCAGATCCACCATTCCCCGGAGCACACCGACGCGGCGATCCAGGCGTTGATCGACACCGGGCGGCGTGCCGCGTTCGGCTTCTTCGAGGGTGACGGCCGCGCCGGATACCGGTATCCGGAGGATGCCCACCGCATCCGGGATCAGTGGTTCTCCTCAGACGATCAACTGGTGAGCATGGTCATGGGTGGTGAGCTCCATCTCGGCAGGGAGGTGTACACCCGGTCCTGGGCGATCGCCCGCGAGCTGGACGTGAAGATCGCCGCACATGCGGTGGGGTCGTGGGGGATGCGGCCGGTCTTCGACGAGGTCGCCCGGGGCGTCGGCGGAGTCCAGGTAGGCCCGGACAATATCTTCATCCATATGACCGGCATGTCCGACCAGACGTGGGAGAGGTTCCGGGACGCCGGCGCGCAGGTCTCGCTCGCGGTCCCGATCGAGATGGTCATGCGGCACGGGACTCCGCCGATCCTGAAGATGCAGGAACTCGGCATGGAGCCCTCGCTCAGCTCAGACGTCGAGACGACGATGGCCCCGGACCCGTTCACGCTGATGCGCTCCGCGATGACCATGCAGCGCATGGTCGTCAACCAGATGGTCCTGGACCAGGGCGACCTCGTGCCGCCCAACAACTACCCGACGCCGGCCGAGAGCGTGCCGGAGCTTGTCACCGTCCGAGACGTGCTGCGATACGCGACCATCAACGGTGCCGAGCACCTGGGGCTCGACGGCAGGAGCGGCACCCTCACGCCCGGCAAGCAGGCCGACATCGTCCTGCTCGACGCGACCGCGCTCAACACCGCTCCGCTCAACAGCGTGCCGGGGTCGGTCGTCTCGCTGATGGACCGCAGCAACGTCGAGACGGTGATCGTCGCGGGCAAGGTCCGTAAGTGGCGGGGACGCCTGCTCGGCGCGGATCTCGGCCGTCTCCGACGCGAACTCGAAGCATCACGCGACTACCTCTTCAAGGCACTGGACATGCGGCAGGACCTGTTCGCATACAGCTGAGTGCCGGAACGCGAACATCGGTCAGGTGGGGTCCGGCTGGGACTCGGGAGCGGCCGCGGTCGTGGCCGCGGCCACGGGTTTGCGGCGTTCGGTGGAGACGACGAGCGCGACGCCCGCGACGATCAGCGCGCCGGCGACCAGCATGATGACGGTGACCGGCTCGGACAGGATGATCCACCCGAGGATCACCGCCACCACCGGGTTCACGTACGCGTAGGTGGAGGCCAGGGAGATCGGCGCGTGTCCGAGCAGCCAGATGTAGGACGTGAACCCGATGAGAGAGCCCGCCAGCACCAGGTAGGCCAGGGCCGCCCACGACTGCCAGCTCACCTCGGCGAGGTGCAGCCGCTCGCCCTGGGCCGCGCCGAGCGCCAGCAGCGTGACACCGCCCACCGCCATCTCGATGGTGCTGGCCACGAAGGGGTTGGCGGGCATCGCGATCCGCTGGGACAGGAACGAGCCGACCGACCACGACAGCGACGCCAGCACGACCACGACGATCCCCGCACCGCTGCCCGCCGGGCCGCCGCCGGCCGAGCTGAGCGAGAGGAAGGCGACGCCGGCGAAGCCCACCAGCACTCCGGCCAGGGTCAGCACGTGCGGCCGGTCGCGGAAGACCGTCCTGAGCACGATCAGCCACAGCGGGGTGGCGGCGATGAGCAGCGCGGCCAGGCCGCTGGAGATGTGCTGTTCGGCCACGGCGACCATGCCGTTGCCCCCGGTCAGGAGGAGGACGCCGACCAGCGCGGCGCCTCCGAACTGCTTCCACGTCATCCGGTACGGCACGGCCCTGATGAGCAGGACCGTGCCGAGGATCAGCGCGGCCGCGACGAAGCGGAGCCCGCCGCTCGTGAGCGGGGGCATGGTCTCGATGGCGATCCTGATGCCGAGGTACGTCGAGCCCCACACCACGTACACGGCGGCGAGCGCCAGCCACACCCGTATGTCACGACCGTCCTGTCCCATGAGTCATGACAATAGACCTCGGGGAGACATTCAGCGGTTCAGCTTCTCCACGATGAGCCGGTAGAGCTGACGCGGGCGGCCGGGCTGGGGCGTGCGGTTCGGCGGAAGCGGCCACGCTAGCCCCTCGTCAACCAGCGTGCGCAGCAGCCGCCGGGCCGTACGCGGCGTGACGCTGAGCATCTTCCCGGCACTCTCGGCGTCCACGACGGTGTCGCCGCCCTCCAGCTTGGCGGCCAGGCGCGTGAGCACCTCGATCCCCTTCGGCTTGAACGGCGCGGCCGGGTGCGGAGGCGTGCGCGGCGGCGGCACCAGCGCCCGGCCCTCGCGGTCGACGGCGAAACCCTGCGTCTGCTTGCCGCCCTGGGTGCGGGCGAGCGCGCCCCGGGCGTGGGTCTCCGCCTCATGGGCGGTCCGGCCCATGCCGATGCCCACCTCGACGGCCAACCCCAGTTCGTCGCGGATCCTCGCTGCGAACGGCATCACGCGGAAGCCGTCGGTGGCCGCCGCGATCGAGCCCTTGGTGCCCACCACCAGATAGCCGTGATCGTCGATGGGCCACACACTGGCGTTGATCCGGTTGGCCTCCTGGACGAGCAGGCGGTGCAGCGACAGTCGCAGTTCGTCCCGCCAGTAGCGCGGTGAGGTCCTCCGTACCGGCTCGCGCAGCGTCGGCACTTCCACCAGCACCACGGTGAGCTGGGACTCCTCCAGCCGGTACCGTGCGCCGAGCAGCGCGGCCGTGTGCAGGGCCGTACGGACCGCCGCGGCGGTCGGGCGGATCGGCACGGCCGGCACCCCTGCCGCGGCCAGCCGGTCGGCCACCCCCTGAACGCTTGTCAGCGCACCGGTCGTCGTCCCCTGGCGCATCAGCCGCTCATGGAAGGCCGTGATCGTGCCGATCGGGCCCGCGTCCTCGCGGCTGTGCACCTCGCTCGACGGCAGGTTGAGATCGACGTAGGCTTCGTCGATCTCCGATCGGCCCACCACGTCGATGCTCACCCGCCGGGGATCGATCCGGTCGTCCAACGCCGCCCGTGCGATCGCCGCGACCAGTGCCGCTCCGCCGAGTTGCACGTGGGTGGCGGGCATTGTCAGCACGCCGGCCCGCCGGGCGAGTTCGAAGGGCACCGGGCTCGCGAAAAGGCAGGCGTCCACTCCGGGGCCCAGTCGCGTCACCTTGTCCGCCGCCTCCTGCTCGTCGCGGTAGGCGGCCGCGATCAGGCGACAGGGCACTGGGGCGGCTGAATGCCCCATCAGCATCACCCTCTCGACCAGATCATGCGACCCCACCACACCGATTGTGAGCTCCGGCGCCACCGTGCTCAGGCGTGTCCCGCGCGGATTGTCTTCCGTGCGCTCGACCAATGTTCGTCCCATCCCAGGTGCCTCGTCGTCATGGCTTCCATTGGAACGATCGCTGGTTAGGGCCGAAATGTCACGCCCGGATTTACCGGAATACCATTCGGGTGTCGCTGACCCGGTCTCTACAATGCAATGTTTCCGCTGGTCAAGACGGAAAAATGGGATTCTAGGCTCATGCCCCGCTCAAAGGGGAAATTTCATGTTCCACATCTGCCAGCCGTTCTACATCGGCGCCGAGCGCCTGCATGCGCTGCGCGAGCGCGGCGTGGCCGCGGTCGATGAGATAGCCGGACCCGATGGAGGTCTCGCCCTCGGCGGCCAGTCCCGCGAGCACGAGCGCGATGCCGGAACGCAGGTCGTGCGCGGTCACCTCGGCGCCGTGCAGCGGAGTGGGACCGTGGACGACCGCGCGGCTGTCGTCGACCTCGATGTTCGCGCCCATCTTGTTCAACTCGCCCGCCAGCGCGAACCGCCCGTCGAAGATGCGCTCGTGGATGTAGCTGGACCCGTCGGCCAGGCATGCGACCGTCATCAACGGCGACTGCAGGTCGGTCGCGAAGCCCGGGTAGGTGTCGGTGATCACGTTGATCGGGCGGAGTGTCCGCTCCCGGCGGACGTGCAGCACGGCGCCGTGGGTCTCGAACTCGACGCCCATCTGCTCCAGCTTCCAGCGGACCACGCCCAGGTGCTCGAGAGAGGCGCCGACCAGGTTCACCTCGCCGCCGGTGATCGCCGCCGCCATCGCGAACACGCCGGCGTCGAGCCGGTCGGGCATGACCGTGTGCTCGACCGCGGTGAGCTCGTTGACTCCCTCGACCGTGATGAAGCCGGTGCCGCCCCCGTGGATCCGCGCGCCCATCCGGGTGAGCATGGCGATGACGTCGAGGACCTCGGGCTCGAGCGCCGCGTTCTCGATGACGGTGGTGCCCCTGGCGAGCGAGGCCGCCATGATCAGGTTCTCGGTGCCGGTGTGGGAGGGGGTGTCGAGGTAGAGCGGGTGGCCCACGAGCCCGGCCGCCTTGATGTGGATGACGCTCTCCCCCTCGTCGACGACCGCGCCGAGGCGCTTGTAGCCGAGGTAGTGGAAGTCCAGGTTCCGGCTGCCGAGGTTGCAGCCGCCGATACCCTCGATGACCGCCTCGCCGAGCCGGTGGAGGAGGGCCGGCACGAACAGCACGGACCCGCGGAACCGCCGTGCGATGGCGGCGGGGAGGACCGGGCTGGTGAGCCGGGAGGCGTCGATGACGAGCGTGCGCTCCGTCTCGTGGAACTCCACCTTGGCGCCCACGGCCTGGGCGAGTTCGACCGCCCGGCGCACGTCTTCGATCACCGGCACGTTGCGCAGCACGGTACGGCCCTCGGCCGCCATCAGCGCGGCCCCGATCATCGGCAGTACGGCGTTCTTCGCACCCTGGATGAAGGCGGTACCACGCAGCGCATTGCCACCACGGACGCGGTAACGAACCATGGACGAGACTCCTATGTTGGGGGAGGGATAGGGGATCCGCATGAGGCGGCGGCTTCGCCACAGCGTAGCCCCTGATCCGGATGTTTCAGCCGAACTCGCACGGGTTGCCTGGGGGCGTGCGCCGTACCGGTCCGGACGGCTTGCGCAGTGCCCCGGACGGGGGCACTGAAACAAGCCTGCTCACAGGTGCCGTTCAGATCCGGTTCAGGTCCCGTTGCCAGGCCTCGTTTTCAGGTCCGGTTTTCAGGTCCCGTTCAGACGCCGGACGCGTGCAGCGCGATGTCGGAGCGGTGGTGGGAGCCCCGCATGGAGATCTGTTCGAGCGCCTTGTAGGCGTGCGCCCTGGCCTCGGCCACGTCGGTCCCGGTGCCGATCACGTTGAGCACCCGGCCGCCGTTGGACACCAGCCGCCCGCTCTCGTCACGCGAGGTGCCCGCGTGCAGGACGTACGTCCCCGCACCGCCGGCCGGCCCGCCACCAGGCGGGAGACCGGTGATCTCGTCGCCCTTGACGGGGTCGGCCGGGTAGTTCTCCGCGGCCAGCACGACGGTGACCGCCGCGCCGCCGCGCCAGCGCAGCGGCTCGTGCGCGGCCAGGTCACCGGTCGCGCAGGCGAGCAGCAGGCCGCCGAGCGGCGTCTCCAGCCGGTCGAGCACGACCTGCGTCTCCGGGTCACCGAAGCGGGCGTTGAACTCGATGACGCGCGGACCCGCCTCGGTGAGCGCCAGGCCCGCGTACAGCACGCCCGTGTACGGCATGCCACGGCCGGCCAACTCGGCGACGGTCGGCAGCACGATCTCCGCCATGACCTGGTCGGTGAGGCCGTCGGGAGCCCACGGCAGCGGCGTGTAGGCGCCCATTCCTCCGGTGTTCGGTCCCTTGTCCCCGTCGTGGGCGCGTTTGAAGTCCTGCGCGGGCTGCAGCGGCACGGCGGTCGCGCCGTCGCACAGCGCGAACAGCGACACCTCGGGGCCGTCCAGGTACTCCTCGATGACGACCCGTCCACATGCCCTGGCGTGCGCGAGGGCCTCGTCGCGGTCGTCGGTCACGACCACGCCCTTGCCTGCCGCCAGGCCATCGTCCTTGACCACGTACGGCGGGCCGAACTCGTCGAGTGCGGTGGCGGCCTCCTCATCGGTCACGCAGGTGAAGGCCCGGGCGGTCGGCACTCCGGCGGCCAGCATGACGTCCTTGGCGAACGCCTTGGACCCCTCGATCGCCGCGGCCTCCCGTGCGGGGCCGAAGCACGGGATGCCGGCGGACCTGACCGCGTCGGCGACTCCGGCGACGAGCGGCGCCTCGGGTCCGATGACGACGAGGTCGACGTTCAGCCGGCCGGCCAGCTCCGCCACCGCGGCACCGTCGGTCGCGACCACCTGGTGCTGCTCGGCGATCTCGGCCATGCCCGGGTTGCCGGGCGCACAGTGGACTTCGGTGACGGCGGGATCGAGCCTCAGGGCACGGCAGAGGGCGTGCTCGCGCCCTCCGCTTCCAATGACAAGTACGCGCACCCGCCCATTGTCTCGCACCGGCCCCCCGCGATTTCGCGCCGCCGGACGGGATGCCACAGGGGTAGCCAGGAAGTGGCGGCCGCTTTTGGCAAGAAACGCATGATCGGCCATGCTTCCTGAGGGTAGCCTGAGAAAGGTGCCGACCTGTGGTAGGTTAGGCGGGCTAAGTGCTGCCTCGTGGCGATTGGAGGTGGTCCGGGATGAATCCTGGTGATCCTGTCAGTACGTGCTGGCGCACGTACGACGTGCGCATTCCCGACCACTCCGAAACCGAAGCCCGAGAGGTAGCTCACGCCTGTATTGAGGGGTGACATCACGTCGCGCGTAGAGCGTGCCGGCTCGGGCGGGAAGGGACCGCCATGCGCTCCTCGATTCTGTTCACCCGCATCAACAGGCACGGCCGGATGGCGCCTCCACGCCTCAACGGGTCGGTGACGGCCGCCGCCGGGCCGAGCGGCCCGCCGGACAACTCGGTGGTGGAGTTCGGCGCCTACGTCGGCGGCGAGAAGGTCCCCGCCCGGGACATCCCCGAGGCGGTCAGGCTGGTCCGCGAGCACAACCACGACAGCCCCGTCCCCGACGCCTACGTGTGGGTCGGCCTGCATGAGCCGGACGCCCCCGAGGTCGAGTGGCTCGCCGACGTCTTCGGCCTGCACCCCCTCGCCGTCGAGGACGCCATCAAGGCCCATCAGCGGCCCAAAGTCGAGCGGTACGGCGACTCGCTGTTCGTCGTTCTCAAGACCGTCGCATTCATCGACCACGAGGAGACCGCCGCCACCGGTGAGATCATCGGCACCGGCGAGATCATGGTGTTCGTCGGGCCCGACTTCGTGGTGACCGTACGGCACGGCCGGCACTGCCCGCTCAGCGACGTCCGGGAGCGGATGGAGGCCGAGCCGAAGATGCTGGTGCGCGGGCCGGCCGGTGTGCTGCACGCGATCGCCGACCATGTGGTCGACAAGTACCTGCAGGTCGCCGACCAGATGCAGACCGAGCTCGAAGAGGTCGAGTCGGCCGTCTTCACGCAGGTGAGCTCCCGCGACATCAACCGCATCTACCAGTTCAAGCGGGAGATGCTGGAGCTCAAGCGGGCCGTCGGCCCCCTGCAGACGCCGTTCAACGCGCTGCCGCAGCGCCGCATGATCCCCTCGGAGATGCGGGAGTACTTCCGCGACGTCGGCGATCACCTGTCCCGGGTGTGCGAGCAGGTCCAGGCGACCAACGAGCTGTCCGACTCGATCCTGCAGGCCGCCCTGGCGCGCTCCAACGCGCTCGCCAACGAGGATATGCGGAAGATCTCCGCCTGGGTGGCGATCATCTCGGTCCCCACCATGATCGCAGGCCTTTACGGCATGAACTTCGACTACATGCCGGAGGTCAAGACGGTTTGGGGCTACCCGGTCGTGCTCGGCATCATGCTCTTCGTCTGCACGCTCCTCCACCGTGCCTTCCGCCGCAACGGCTGGCTCTGACCGCAAGCCTTCCCGGAATTTCATGACATATGCAATGAATTTTTATTCATTGCGATTTCCTCGTTGATATTGTTACCTGGAGGGGCAGGACCTCGACAGCCGACCGTTTCCACCTTTACAGGAGCGTGTCATGACAGAGGCCATTCCTCGCCGGGAGACCCTTCCCATCACGCGTGAGCGCCCCCTCGACCCGCCGGACGAGCTGGGACGATGGCGGGAGGAGGCGACCGTCCGCCGGATGACCTACGCGGACGGCCATGAGGGGTGGGTGGTCACCGGGTACGCCGCCGCTCGCGCCATCCTCGCCGACCCCCGCTTCTCCAACCGCCCCGAGTTGCTTCATTCGCCGTTCCCGAATCGCCCGATCAGACGCGAAGACCTGGAGCGGATGCCGCCGGGCTTCTTCATCCGGATGGATCCCCCCGAGCACACCCGGTACCGGAAGCTGCTCACCGGCCAGTTCACCGTGCGCCGGATGAAGCTCCTGGAGCCCAGGATCGCGGAGATCGTCGCCGACCACCTCGACGCGATGGAACGCCACGGCCCTCCGGTGGACCTGGTGCCGACCTTCGCGCTGCCCATCCCCTCCCTGGTGATCTGCGAACTGCTCGGCGTGCCGTACGGCGACCGCGAACGGTTCCAGCGTGACTCCGCCGCGCTGCTGAACCTGGAGACACCGCTCGACGACGCGCAGGCCGCCCTGGACGACCTGTTCGCCTATCTGCACGAACTCGTGCTGCGTAAGTCGACAGAGCAGGGAGACGACCTGCTCAGCGGGCTGATCTCCGCCGGTGAGCTGACCGACCGGGAGATCGCCGGCATGGGGCTGCTGCTGCTCATCGCCGGGCACGAGACGACCGCCAACATGCTGGGGCTCGGTACGTTCGCGCTGCTGTGCGACCCGGCGCAGCTCACGGTGATGCGCGATGACCCCGGCAGCGTCGAGAACGCGGTCGAGGAGTTGATGCGCTACCTCAGCGTCGTCCACCTCGGCCTGATCCGGGCCGCCCTCGAGGACGTGGAGATCGACGGCCGGTTGATCCGCGCGGGGGAGTCCGTGCTGCTTTCGCTGCCCCTCGTCAACCGCGATCCCGAACGGTTCGCCGATCCCACCGTGCTCGACCTCGCGCGGTCGGCGCACGGCCATCTCGGGTTCGGCCACGGGGTCCACCAGTGCCTGGGGCAGCAGCTCGCCCGGGCGGAGATGCGCATCGCGTTTCCCGCCCTGCTGCGCCGCTTCCCCGGGCTGCGCCTGGCCGTACCACCGGAGGAGGTCCCGATGCGGGCCGCGATGGCGATCTACGGCGTGCATCGCCTTCCGGTGGCCTGGTAGGAGGTGAAAATGAAGATCAACGCGGATACCGGACGATGTGTGGGCGCCGGGATGTGCGCCCTCACCGCGCCCGCGGTCTTCGATCAGAGCGACGACGACGGCACGGTGGTGGTGCTCGACCCCGAACCGCCGGAGGCGCTGCGCGCCGCGGCCGAGCAGGCCGTACGGCTCTGCCCGTCAGGAGCCCTGTCCATCACCGAGTAGCCCCGGAGCCCCCCTCCGTGCGTGATCTTGCAGTTTCTCGCAGGCGGGCCCGCTGAGCTGCGTTTATGCTTGTCGTGATCTTGTAGTCGTGAGTGCAAGATTACGAACAGTGTTTTCGCTGGTCAGAACATATGGCTACGAGAAACTGCAAGATCACAACACACGAAATCCCTGCTCGCGGCCCTGATGTGCGAGTATTCGCAAGATCACGGGCGTGAGGGGTGAGGGGTGAGGGGTGAGGTGAGGTGAACTGAATCCTCGGGTTTATGCGACCACCGGGCGGAGGGGGCTGACCGGCTCGGCGAGCGGCAGCTTCCGGGCCTGCCAGAGGCGTCGCATGCGGTCGGGATAGTCGGTGACGACGGCGGAGACGCCCAGTTCGATGAGCCGGCCGGCCTCCGCGGGGTCGTTGACCGTCCACACGACGACCGGGAGGTCGTGCCGGGCCGCGTCGGCCATGAGAGCGGCGTCGACGATCCTGCGATCGGGGGACAGCGTGGTGGCGCCGACCGCGGCCGCCGCTCCGGCGACTCCGTCAGCGAAGTCGGATGGTCGCAGCCCGTTCATCCAGACCGGGTACATCGTGTCCCGCTCGACCAGGGCGTACCGCCGTTCGGTCATCGGCCGGGCGGCCTCGAGGATCCGCCAGTCGAAGCTGAGGATGGCCGACCTGGACAGCCGGTCGTGCCGGTCCAGCTCCGCGACCACGAGCTCGGTGAACTTACCCGGGTCTGCCGACAGGTCGGGACGGGTGGGATCGGACTTCAGTTCGACGTTGAGCCGCACGTCGTCCGCGCCCAGCGCCCCGATCAGGCCGAGCACCGCGCCGAGCGTCGGCATCCGGGTGTCCGGCAGCGGCACCTGGGTCATGGCGAACTGGTCGTCGGGCCGCTGCGGCAGCCGTACGCCGACGTCCAGCGTGCGCAACTGGGGCAGCGTGAGCGAGATGATCGGCTTGCCGACATAGGGGAACATCTCGTCGCTCGGCGCGGCCATGCCGGTGTCCGCGCTTGTCACCGACGAGACGACGAGGTCGTGGGTGAGGACGATCTCGCCGTCGGCGGACATGGCTACATCGAACTCCAGCGCGTCCACCCCGAGTTCGAGCGCGAAGGCCAGGCCGGGGAGTGTGTTCTCCGGTCTGAGCCCACGCGCCCCTCTGTGACCATGCAGCTCAACTTTTTCAAGCACAAGGGCAGACCCTACTGGGTCGCCCGCTCAGTGCCGCGCATTACCGTCCCATACGGCGTGGTCGTACGGGACTTTACCGGACGGGGCGCCGCACCTGGGACGCATGCATACTGGATCCAGCCGTACGTGACCCCGACGTGGCGAGAAACTCAGACGAGGGAGCGGAGCTGCAGCGTCTGGGTCCGGCCGGGACCGACGCCGATGGCGGAGATCGGGGCGCCGCTCATCTCCTCGAGCGCCCGGACGTACGCCTGGGCGTTCGGCGGCAGATCCTCGAAGGTCTTGGCACCGGTGATGTCCTCCTGCCAGCCGGGCAGCTCCTCGTAGATCGGCTTGGCGTGGTGGAACTCGGTCTGCGTCATCGGGATCTCGTCGTGCCGCACGCCGTCGACGTCGTAGGCGACGCAGACCGGGATCCGCTCCAGCCCGGACAGCACGTCCAGCTTGGTGAGGAAGAAGTCGGTGACGCCGTTGATCCGCGTGGCGTAGCGCGCGATGACCGCGTCGAACCAGCCGCAGCGGCGGTTGCGTCCGGTGGTGACGCCGAACTCGCCGCCGGTCTGGCGCAGCCACTCGCCCTGTTCGTCGAGCAGTTCGGTCGGGAACGGCCCGGAGCCGACGCGCGTGGTGTAAGCCTTCAGAATGCCGATTATCCTGGTCAGCCGGTTCGGGGGGATGCCCGAGCCGGTGCAGGCGCCGCCGGAGGTGGGCGAGCTCGACGTGACGAAGGGGTAGGTGCCGTGGTCGATGTCGAGCAGCGTGCCCTGGCCGCCTTCGAGCAGCACGACCTTGCCCTCGTCGAGCGCCCGGGTCAGCACGAGCGAGGTGTCGGTGATGTGGGGGCGCAGCCGCTCGGCGTAGCCGAGGTACTCCTCCAGGATCTTGGCCGGCTCCAGGCCGCGGCGATTGTAGATCTTCGTGAGAATCTGGTTCTTCTCGGTGAGCGCGGCCTCGATCTTCTGGCCGAGGATGCCCGGGTCCAGCAGGTCCTGTACGCGGATGCCCATGCGGGAGATCTTGTCGCCGTAGGTAGGCCCGATGCCCCGCCCGGTCGTACCGATCTTGGACTTGCCGAGATAGCGCTCGGTCACCTTGTCGATGGCCTTGTGGTGGGGCATGATCAAGTGGGCGTTCGCTGAGATCAGCAGGCGGTCGCAGGTGATCCCGCGTTCGGCGAGGCCGTCGATCTCGCTGAGCAGCACACCGGGGTCGATGACGACGCCGTTGCCGATGACCGGCACGACGTCAGGTGACAGCACCCCGGTCGGCAGCAGATGCAGCGCGTACTTCTGATCGCCGATGACCACGGTGTGGCCCGCGTTGTTGCCGCCCTGGTAGCGCACGACATAGTCGACGTCGCCGCCCAGCAGGTCGGTGGCCTTTCCCTTGCCCTCGTCGCCCCACTGGGCGCCCACGAGAACGACAGCCGGCATGGTCCCACTCCCGAGCACAAATGGAAAACCCCTGACGCAAGCGCGGCAGGGGCTCTTGCAACCAGAGACTATCCCAGGCCCCGCGGCTCCGGGGACCTGGGATGATCGGGCGTTGCCGTTGGAAACCAGTCAGGGCGCGCCGTTCAGAGCGTCGGCGGCGGTCGCGCTGCTGTCCCGCAGGAACTGGGAGCAGCGCTCGGCCTCGTCCTTCTCTCCGATCGCCTGCGCGGCCCGTGAGAGCGCGAACAGGCATCGCAGGAACCCCCGGTTCGGCTCGTGCTCCCAGGGGATCGGGCCGTGGCCCTTCCATCCGGAACGCCGGAGTTGGTCGAGCCCCCGGTGGTAACCGGTGCGCGCGAAGGCGTACGACGTCACCGCGTGGCCTGCCGCGAAGTAGTCCTCGGCGAGGGTGGCCCAGGCCGCCGGGTAGGCGGGGAAGCGCGCGGCCACGTCGGCCGCCTTCGTGCCCGCCTCCAGCATCTCGCGGGCCTCGGGGTGGTCCGGCAGCCGGGTGGGCAGCGGACCGGCAAGGAGGTTCTCGTGCGATTCCATGTGCACAGTCTCACCTGTGGAGGGCACGAAAGTAACGGCTGGTCCCAGTGACGTTCACCGCGTTCACGCGGAAACGGAAGATCGTCGAAAAATCCTCCGTTTCCGCGTGACCCGCCTGCTTACTTGAGCTTCGTGCCGGCGGACTTCAGGTGCCGGCACGCCTCGACGATCCGGGCGGCCATGCCGGTCTCGGCGGACTTGCCGTACGCGCGGGGGTCGTAGGCCTTCTTGTTGCCGACCTCGCCGTCGACCTTCAGGACGCCGTCGTAGTTCTTGAAGATGTGGTCCACGATCGGCCGGGTGAAGGCGTACTGGGTGTCGGTGTCGATGTTCATCTTCACCACGCCGTACGAGATCGCCTCGTGGATCTCCTCGAGTAGCGAGCCGGAACCGCCGTGGAAGACCAGGTCGAACGGCTTGTCCTTGCCGTACTTGGCCCCGACGGCCTCCTGGATGTCCTTGAGCACGGACGGGCGCAGCTTGACGTGACCGGGCTTGTAGACGCCGTGCACGTTGCCGAAGGTCGCGGCGAGCATGTAGCGGCCGCGCTCGCCCAGGCCGACGGCCTCGGCGGTGGCGATGGCGTCCTCGGGCGTGGTGTACAGCTTCTCGTTGATCTCCCCGACGATGCCGTCCTCCTCACCGCCGACGACACCGATCTCCATCTCCATGACGATGCGAGCCGCGGCGCACTTCTCGATCAGCTCGGCGGCGATGGAGAGGTTCTCCTCAAGCGGTACGGCGGAGCCGTCCCACATGTGGGACTGGAAGAGCGGGTCCTGGCCCCGGGAGACCCGCTCGCGCGAGATCTCGATGAGCGGGCGCATGAAGCCGTCCAGCTTGTTCTTCGGGCAGTGGTCGGTGTGCAGGGCCACGGTCACCGGGTACTTGTCGGCGACGACCCGGGCGTACTCGGCCAGCGCCACCGACCCGGTCACCATGTCCTTCACGGTCGTGCCGGACAGGAACTCGGCGCCGCCGGTCGAGACCTGGATGATCCCGTCGCTCTCCGCCTCGGCGAAACCGCGGAGCGCGGCGTTCAACGTCTGGGACGAGGTCACGTTGATCGCCGGGTAGGCGAAGCCCCCCGCCTTGGCCCGGTCGAGCATCTCGGCGTAGACCTCTGGGGTCGCGATAGCCATCGGTAGTCATCTCCTCTTGGACGTTAACCCGGCGATGCCCAGTATCCCGAAGGTCACGCCGCGGAGGAAAGCGGCACCGCCGTCTCCCGCGAGGTGCGCACGGAGCGCCTGTTTCGCTTGACTCTCGGCTGATACGCGACGGGTAGGCTCACCTCGTGGACGTCCTCCTCGATCTACTCGACCCGAAGTGGTGGCTGGGCATGCTCGGCGCCTTCGCCACGATCGGCGTCATCGCCATCGTGTTCGCCGAGACCGGCCTGCTCATCGGGTTCTTCCTTCCGGGCGACTCGCTGCTGGTCGCCGCGGGCATCTTCAGCGGCGCCGCCGCCGCGCGGAACCTGGGCATCGAACCGCTGTCGCTGCCCGTGCTGCTCGTCTGCACGCCGCTCGCCGCCATCGCGGGGGCGCAGCTCGGCCACTATCTCGGCTCGAGATTCGGCCGCAAGATGTTCGACAAGCCGGACTCCCGGCTGTTCAAGAAGGAGCACGTCGACAAGGCCGAGTTCTACTTCGAGAAGTTCGGCCCGGCCAAGGCCGTCGTCGTCGCCCGGTTCATGCCGATCGTCCGCACCTTCATGAACCCGGTCGCCGGGGTGCTGGAGATGGACCCGCGCCGTTTCTTCCTCTGGAACGTCGTGGGCGGCGTCGTGTGGGTCGAGGCGCTGCTGGTGCTCGGCCACTTCCTCGGCACCAGGGTCGAGAACATCGACAAGTACATCCTGCCCGGCGTCTTCGTGGTGGTGATCCTGTCCATCCTCCCGATCGTCAGGGAGGTGCTGAAGAACCGCAAGGCCACCCGGATCGAGCCGAAGGGCCGCCATCACGCGCCGAAGTGACCCATCGGCACTGAGACAAGTCTCACACCCGCTACCCTTCCACAATGTGGGACGGCACAGGTCTGACCCGATGGGCATCACCAGGCTGGCATTCGTCGGCCTGGCGGTGTTGCTGCTGGTCGCGCTGATCGTGATCGGTGCGCGGGCGCTGCTGTCCGCGCTCGGCTCCGGCGACGTTCCGGAGCCCGCCCCGTCCTCAAGCGCACCCGCCAGCGCTCCCACGACCCCCGCGGAGTCGGCGCGACCGCAGAGCACGGGGACTCAGAACACGGGGACTCAGAACACGGGGGCGCCCACCGTACGGATCGTCTGCGAGGCAGACAGTTGTCCGGTCTTCGTCCGGGTGCCCGGCGGCGACGTGCTCATCGACCGCGACCTGACCCAGGATGAGCAGGCGTCCTATTTCGAACCCGAACTCGACGTGGTCCTGGGTGACGGGAGCGCGGTCCAGGTCTTCGAGAACGGCAAACCCCGCGCCACCGGCAAACCCGGCGAGCGCGAATCTTTCAAAGTCACACGAGCCCGAGATCACTGAGGCTGAAGGCCGAGCGGTACGGCAGGCCGGTCGCGGCGAGGTTCTCGTCGCCGCCGCGGTGCACGATCGTCGCGATGCCCACGACCTCGGCGCCGGCCTCCCGCAGCGCCTCGACCGCGGTCAGCACCGAGCCGCCCGTGGTCGTGGTGTCCTCAACGGCCAGCACGCGCCGCCCGGCGACGTCCGGCCCCTCGACCCTGCGCTGCAGGCCGTGCGCCTTGCCCGCCTTCCGTACGACGAACGCGTCCAACGCGCCGCCGCGTGCGGCTGCCGCGTGCAGCATCGCGGTCGCCACCGGGTCGGCGCCCAGCGTCAATCCTCCGACGGCCTCGTAGCCGAGGTCCTCCGTGAGATCCAGCATCACCCGGCCCACCAGCGGCGCGGCCACCGCGTCCAGCGTGATGCGCCGCAGGTCCACGTACCAGTCGGCCTCCTTGCCCGACGAGAGCACGACCCGGCCGTGCACGATTCCCTTTTTCTTGATCTCGTCAAGGAGGCTGTCGCGGTCGCTCATGGTGCTCAGCGTACGGCCTGGCGATGACGTGTCGGACACCTGTCGCTCCGGGTAAACCGGCCACCTCGGTTTAGGCATGCCGCGGAGTGCGGAATTAATGGCCTTGCAACGCCCGGTAATCGCGAGGTCACGATGAGTAGACAAGCCCGGCAAACTGACATCGAGTTGCTGGAGGCCGTACAGGCCGGCAGCACCGCGGCCTACGGCGTGCTGTACCAGCGGCACGTGGGCGCGGCCCGGTCCCTGGCTCGGCAACTCGTGCAGGGCGAGGACGAGGTCGAGGAGGTGCTGGTCGAGACCTTCGCCCGGGTCCTGGACATGATCCGGTGCGACGGCGGTCCCGCCTGCGCCTTCCGTCCCTACCTGCTGATGGCGATCCGGCGCTACCTGGCCATCGGTGAGGTGGACCTGGCGCATCCGGGTCACGTCCACGTGGACCCGGAGCTGGCCGGGCTGGAACGCTCGGCGATCGCCCGGGCCTATCTCGCGCTGCCCGAGCAGTGGCAGATGGTGCTGTGGCATGCCGAGATCGAGGGCACGGGGCTGGGGGAGATCGGCTCGTTCCTCAACCTTTCCGCGAAAGGCACGGCGGCACTCGTCGCGCAGGCCCGTGCGGGACTCCGGCAGGCTTACCTCAGGCTCCACGAGGACGCCGGACCCGACGAGGAGTGCCGCCCGGTCCTGCCCAAGATCGTGCAGTACGTCGAGGGCGGCCTGCCCAAGCGTGATGCCGGCGGAGTGGACGAGCACGTCGCCGGGTGCATCGACTGCCGGTCGGTGTACCTGGAACTCGCGGACGTGACGCAGGGATTGCGGGCGATCGTCGGTCCGCTCGTGGCCGGGCCGGCCGTCGACGACTACCTCGCGGACCTCGCTGCGGCGGGTGACGGGGTGGGCGTCGAGCCGCGGGGCGTACCCGTGCTCTCCCGGCTGCCCACGCCGTACCGCGCCGTCATGGCGGGCGCGGCCGCCGCCGCCCTGACCCTGGGCATGTTCCTGCTCGTCTCCGGGCCGGCCGTCAAGAAGCCCCTGGCGAGGGGAGAATCGGCTCTGCTCCCGTACCCCGCTTCCGGCTCACCCGCGGGCACTCCCGCCGCCGAATCCGATGCCTCCCTGTCCGCCGCGACCGGCACCGCCGGTTCGCAGGCGACGGGGTCGCAGGCCACCGGTTCGCAGGCGACCGGATCACAGGCGGTGGGTTCCCAGGTCACCGGGTCGCAGGCGGTGGGTTCACAGACGGCCGGGTCGCAGGCGGTGGGTTCGCAGACGACGGGTTCGCAGACGACGGGGTCACAGACGACGGGGTCACAGACGACGGGGTCACAGACGACCGGGACCCGCGCTCGGGAGGATCGACCGGCACGAGTGCTCGGCAAGCCTGGACGGGCCGCCCCGCCGGTCACCCGTCAACAGGTGCGGCGGCAGACGTCGCCCACGGCCCGGACGGGCCCGACGAATCCGAGGGAACCGGGGGCCACGCGGCCCGCGCTGGTCGCGAGCATCGCCCCGCTCGGCGCGCTCGTGCCGGCCAGACCCGGGATCGTCGCCCTTCGGCTTCGCAACCCCGGTACGGCTGCCGGGCAGGGCGTCACGGCCACGGTACGTCTGCCGCGGGGCGTCACCCCGACGGACTCCGGCACGCGGGACGGCTGGACCTGCCGTACGGCCGGGCAGCGCGTGCGATGCGCTCACCCGGGACTCGCCTCCGGTGAGAAAAGCACGCTCTTCCTGCCGGTGAACGTGGCGGCCGATGCCCCGAAGGGCGAGGGACTCGGGGCGTCGGTGCGGTCCGGCTCGCTCGAGACGGTCGCCAAGTCGGATTCGGGGGTACGGGACGCCGGCGCCGCGGCCAGGTTCGCCGCGACGGGCCGGGTGCTGACCCGGACCATCGGCAACGCGCTGCTGGGCCGCGTCGCCAGACGCCCGGACTGCGCACCCGCCGACTCCGGTGAGCCGCGGGCAGGCGGCCCGGGCGTGGCGGTGCCGGTCGACCTCGACGACGATCCGGTCACGCGCACCTCGAGTTGCGCCCGCCTCGACCTGCCCACCGGGAGCAGGGTGCTCTGGGCGGGCCTCTACTGGTCGGCGATCGGCCAGGAGAGCGCCCGAAACACCGGCGATGCCCGGGCCTCCGGCGCCAGCCAAAGATCCGATTCCGGTCGAGCGGTCAGGGTCCGACCTCCGGGCGCCCCGAGTTATCGGACGATCGAGGCGACGGAGGTGACCCACCGGGACCGGCGCACCGGCTACCAGGCGTTCGCGGACGTCACCCCCATGGTCCGTGAGGCTCGCGGGGGCCGTTGGTGGGTCGCCGACGCTCCCACCGGGCCGGGGGCCGCCAGACAGGCCGGATGGAGCCTGGTCGTGGTGGCCGAGGACAGGCGGCAGCCGTACGGCACCGCGACGGTCCTGGACGCGGCCTCGGTGGGGAGCGGTGAGATGACGAAGATCCCGCTTGACGGTCTCGCCGCCGACACGGCGCCGGCCAGAGTCGATCTCGTACTGTGGAACGCGACCGGCGCGGGAGACGGCGTGGCGACGTTGAGCGACCGGTCGCGGGTGGGTGCCGGTCATCGAGGCAGACGAACCGGTGTATCGGCGGTGGCGGTGGACACCTTCCAGACGCTTCTCGGCCGCCACCCGGTGCTCCGGCTGAAGACCAGGCGGGAGGGGCTCCTCTTTGGAGTCGCCGCGATCACCACCCACACGTGGTCCTAACCTCCTGACCATTGGAGGGAAGGCAAAAACGGGGCAAACTGGTACGGTCTGCGTTAAGCACTGCGACGTCAGGGGCGTCGGCTGAATCGCCGGGAATCGCCTCGCGCGATCTACCCGCTTCACTACCCTGATAGAGCCACGTAGGAAGGGCGGTGTCACGTGGATCGGTGCGCGCTGTTCGTTGACGCTGGCTACTTGCTGGCGGACGGCGCGATGGCCGTGCATGGGACCCGCCATCGTGAAGCCGTCACCTGGGACTATCCCGGTCTGCTGCAGTTGCTCACCAGCCTGTCGCGTGAGCGTACCGGCCTGCCGTTGCTGCGCTGCTACTGGTACGAGGCGACTGTTGAGGGGCGCCGGACGCCGGAACACGATGTGCTGGCCGACATCCCGGGCCTCAAACTGCGCCTGGCCCGGATCCGGCCCGGACGTCGTGAGGGCGTGGACGCCCAGACGCATCGCGACCTGATGACCCTGGCTCGTAACAACGCGATCTGCGACGCCGTCGTCGTCAGCGGTGACGAGGATCTGGCCCAGGTGGTCAGCGATGCCCAGGATCTCGGCATTCGTGTCACCGTCATGCAGATCGCCGCCGAAAGCGCCTGGGCGGCATCTCGGACGCTGCGGCAGGAGTGCGACGACCTCATCGAGATCGGCGCCGGTCACCTCCGGCCGTACATCACCATGATCACTAGCGCCGATCCCGGTGGTCCGCTGAGTGGCAACGGTCAGCACCGCCACCAGCAGGCGGCGAGCAACGGCCAGGCACACGGCAACAGTCAGGGGCACGGCAACGGCCAGGCGCACAGCAACAGTCAGGGGCACGGCAACGGCCAGGCGCCGCATGCCAACGGGTCACAGGGGAGCGGGCGGCCCTCGGGCGCGGCGCACGCTCGCCCTTCACCGCCCACACAGTCCTCACAGCCCGCGCTGCCGCCGGCGCAGCCGTCGCCGCCCGCGCAACTCCCGCCGGCCCCGCCGCCCGGCCCGGCCCAGCCCGCGCTGCCCGCCGGCTCGTCCGGTCCCGCCCGCTCGTCCGGCTCTGCGCCGCCCTCCAACCCGACCCAGCCCTCGACCTCGGCCCACTCGTCGACGCCCGTAGAGGGTTCGCCGTCCGGCTATCCGGGGTTGGTCTCCGAGTCGCAGTCGCCGCCGTCCCAGGGGCTACCTCAGCGGGCGCGCCATCAGCCCCAATCGGCTGCTCCGCCGCAGGCTCCGCCATCCCAGGGCGCGTCGTCGCAACATGCCTCGTCACAGGAGATGTCGCAGGGGACGCCGCAGGGGATTCCATCCCAAGGTGTTCCGTCCCAGACGCCGATGTCCTCCCCTTCGCAGCAGTACGGGGGCGGTGGGAGCTACTCGCCCGCGCTTGGGCCGTACACAGGGCCGCACCCCGCTCCTGTGCCGCCTCAGTCCGCGGCCACCACGACCCTCGCCGAGGCGGTGCAGGCCGCGCACAAGGAGGGCCATGACTTCGGCGATTCGGTGGCGCGCGATGCTCCCGCCCTCTGGTTGGAGGCGGTTCTGGCGCGTAAACCCCGCATGCCGTCCGACCTCGAGGCGCGTCTGCTGCAGGGATCATCGCTGCCGATCGACTTCCTGCTCCACGACGAGGTACGTCACGCCCTCCGCCGCGGCTTCTGGGACGCACTCGAACGGGCACGCCACTAGATCGTGTCCCGTGATCGTTATCCCCCCACCCCCTACCCCGTGATCTTGCAGTTTCTCGCAGACGAGTCATCTGACCTGCGCTTTTCCCATTCGTGATCTCGCAGTCGTGAGTGCAAGATCACGGGCGGTGTTTTCGCTGTTCCGGGCAGGTGCCTGCGAGAAAATGCAAGATCATGGACGATGAAATGCCTGGTCGCGGCACACATGTGCGAGTATTCGCAAGATCACGGTCCTGGGGGTGGGCGTGGGGGTCACTGGAGGGCGTCGAATCCGGCCCGAAGGTGCCTGATCCGTTCACTGAGCTCGGCGATCGCCCCGTTGAGCGTGCTGTCTCCCGACTTGTCCGCGATCTCGCGGACCCGCCGGAGTTCGTCTTGGACGGCGACGATCCGGTTGGACAGCTCGGCCAGTAGGGACACCTGGCCGACGCCCCCGGTGGCCCCGGCACCGCCCGACACCTCGGACGCCAACCGCTCGCGAAGCAGCGCCGACTGCTCGGCGAGACGCTGGTTCATCGTGTAGAGCTGTACGAACACGGCGACCTTGGCCCGCAGGACCCAGGGATCGAAGGGTTTGGTCAGGTAGTCGACGGCCCCGGCGGCGTACCCCCGGAAGGCGTAGTCGGGGGCGCTGTCTACCACGGTCAGGAAGATGATCGGGATGTTGCGGGTACGCTCCCGCCGCTTGATGTGTGCGGCGGTCTCGAAGCCGTCCATTCCGGGCATTCGCACGTCGAGGAGGATGAGCGCGAAATCGGATGACAGCAGGGCCTTGAGCGCTTCCTCGCCGGATTTGGCCCGCACCGGGACCACGTCCAGCGAGCTGAGGATCGCCTCAAGTGCGATCAGATTCTCTTCGCGGTCGTCAACGAGGAGGACCTTTACGCGATCAGCCATCGATCACTCCCCTTCGTCGGTCTCATGAGGCCCTGTGTTCGAGGTCGACCGTGGCCGTTCCGCCACGTCGGAGCGGCCACGCATCAGCCAGCCGCGGAGTCGTTCCAGGAGCCGGTCGACGTCGACCGGCTTGGGCACGTAGTCGGATGCTCCGGAGGCGATGCTCTTCTCCCGGTCTCCGCGCAGGACCTTCGCGGTAAGCGCGATGATCGGAAGTTCGGCGAACTGGGGCATCTGCCTGATCGCCGAGGTGGTGGCCCAGCCGTCCATCTCCGGCATCATGATGTCCATCAGGACGAGCGCGACATCCTCGTTGCGTTCGAGTTGTTCGATGCCCTCGCGACCGTTCTCGGCGTAGACCACGGTCGAGCCGTGCCGTTCGAGCACGCTGGTGAGCGCGAACACGTTGCGGATGTCGTCGTCCACGATAAGGATCTTGGTTCCGATGAGCGGGTCATCGCCCTGCCAATCCTGCCCGTCCAGCACCGGCATGATCTGGGGAGACGGCAGTTCGGTGGGCATCGGGATCTCCGGGCGGATCTCCTCCGCCTCCAGAACGGGCACCGAGACACGGTGATCGGCCGCCGGGCCGCCCCCGGTGGTGGCCCCGCCGTCGGGTGACGCGAGCGGTCCCGAGTAGACCATCGGCAGGTAGAGGGTGAACGTGCTGCCCACCCCCGGCGCGCTGTCCACGTGGATCTCTCCGCCGAGCAGCCGGGCGATCTCACGGCAGATCGACAGGCCGAGGCCGGTGCCGCCGTACTTGCGGCTCGTGGTCCCGTCGGCCTGTCGGAACGCCTCGAAGATGACCTCCAGCTTGTCCGGGGCGATGCCGATGCCGCTGTCCACGACCTTGAACGCGACGACGCCCTCCAGACCCTGGAGCGTCTCGTCGACGTACGACACGTCCCGCGGAGCCGGGGTGACCTCCAGCCGCACCTGTCCCTTGGGGGTGAACTTGACGGCGTTGGAGAGCAGGTTGCGCAGCACCTGCTGCAGGCGCTGCTCGTCCGTGTGCAGCTCGTTCGGTACGTCCGGGTCCACTGTGACGGCGAACGACAGCCCCTTGTCCTGGGCGAGGGGCGCGAAGGTGGCCTCGACGTAATCGACCAGCTTGGGCAGCGAGAGCTGCTGCGGGTCGATGTCCATCCGCCCCGCCTCGACCTTGGACAGGTCGAGGATGTCGTTGATGAGCTGGAGCAGCGCGGAGCCCGCCCCGTGGATGGTCTTGGCGAACTCGACCTGCTGCGCGGTCAGGTTGCCGTCGGTGTTCTCCGTCAGGAGCTTGGCGAGCACGAGCAGGCTGTTCAGCGGGGTGCGCAGCTCGTGGGACATGTTGGCGAGGAACTCGGTCTTGTACCGCGAGGAGACCGCGAGCTGCTCGGCCCGCTCCTCCAGCGTCCGCCTGGCCTGCTCGATCTGGAAGTTCTGGATCTCGATGGCCCGGTTCTGCTTGGCCAGCAGCGCCGCCTTGTCCTCCAGCTCGGCGTTGGACCTGCGCAGCTCCTCCTGCTGGCGCTGCAGCTCGTCGGAGCGCTCCTGCAGTTCGTGGGCGAGCCGCTGCGACTCCGTGAGCAGGTCCTCGGTGCGGGAGTTGGCCATGATCGTGTTGGTGGTGACGCCGATGGTCTCCACGAGCTGGGTGAGGAAGTCGAGGTGGACCTCGCTGAACTGGGTGAACGAGGCCATCTCCAGCACGCCGAGGACCTTGTTCTCGAACGGGATCGGCAGGACGACGATCTGCGCCGGCTGCGACCTGCTGAGACCGGTCTCGATGGTGATGTTCTCGCCGGGGATGTTCTCCAGGATGATCGGCTGGTCCCCGAGGGCGGCCTGGCCGACGATGCCCTCGCCGAAGGCGAAGCTCTGCCGGGGGCTCGAGCCCGGCTGGATGCCGTACCCGGCGATCAGGTTGAGCTCGCCGTCCACCACCAGGTACGCGGCGCCGTGGCTGGCGGAGACGAGCGGGGTGAGCTCGCTCATGATCAGCCTGGCGACCTCGAACAGGTCGCGGTGGCCCTGCATGAGGCGGGAGATCCTGGCCAGGTTGGACTTGAGCCAGTCCTGCTCCTCGTTGGCCTTCGTGGTGGCCCGCAGGTTGGCCACCATAGTGTTGATGTTGTCCTTGAGGTCGGCGAGCTCGCCCTCGGCCTCGGCCGTGACCGACTGGGTCAGGTCGCCGCGGGCGACCGCGCTGGTCACCGCGGCGATCGCGCGCACCTGTGTGGTGAGGCGGGCGGCCAGCTCGTTCACGCTCTCGGTGAGGCCCTTCCAGATGCCCTCGACGCCCTCGACCCGGGCCTGGCCGCCGAGGCGGCCCTCGGAGCCGACCTCCTGCGCCATTCGGGTGACCTCCGAGGCGAACGAGGAGAGCTGGTCCACCATCCGGTTGATCGTGGTCTTCAACGCGAGGATCTCGCCCTGGGCGTCGACGTCGACCTTGAGGGTCAGGTCGCCCTTGGCGACCGCCGTGGTCACCTCGGCGATGTCGCGCACCTGATAGGTGAGGTTGTTCGCCATCGAGTTGACGTTGTCGGTGAGGTCCTTCCAGACACCCGACACACCGCGGACCCGGGCCTGGCCGCCGAGGCGGCCCTCGGTGCCGACCTCGCGGGCGACGCGGGTGACCTCGTCGGCGAAGGCGGACAGCTGGTCCACCATCGTGTTGAGGGTCTCCTTGAGCTGGAGGATCTCGCCCTGGGCGTCGACGGTGATCTTCTTGGTGAGGTCGCCGTTGGCGACGGCGGTGGAGACGGCGGCGATGTTGCGCACCTGGGAGGTGAGGTTGTTGGCCATCGAGTTGACGTTGTCGGTGAGGTCCTTCCAGACGCCGGAGACGCCCCGCACCTGGGCCTGGCCGCCGAGCTGGCCATCGGTGCCGACCTCGCGGGCGACGCGGGTGACCTCGGAGGCGAAGGAGGAGAGCTGGTCCACCATCGTGTTCATGGTGCTCTTCAGCTCCAGGATCTCGCCCTGGGCGTCGACGTCGATCTTCCGGGTCAGGTCGCCGTTGGCGACGGCCGTCGTGACCTGGGCGATGTTGCGCACCTGGTAGGTGAGGTTGTTGGCCATCGAGTTGACGTTGTCGGTGAGGTCCTTCCAGACGCCGGAGACGCCCCGCACCTCGGCGCGGCCGCCGAGCCGGCCTTCGGTGCCGACCTCGCGGGCGACGCGGGTGACCTCGTCGGCGAAGGCGGACAGCTGGTCCACCATCGTGTTGAGGGTCTCCTTGAGCTCCAGGATCTCGCCCTGGGCGTCGACGGTGATCTTCTTGGTGAGGTTGCCCTGGGCGACGGCGGTGGAGACGGCGGCGATGTTGCGCACCTGGGAGGTGAGGTTGTTGGCCATCGAGTTGACGTTGTCGGTGAGGTCCTTCCAGACGCCGGAGACGCCCCGCACCTGGGCCTGGCCGCCGAGTTGGCCTTCGGTGCCGACCTCGCGGGCGACGCGGGTGACCTCCTCCGCGAACGCGGAGAGCTGGTCCACCATGGTGTTCACGGTGTTCTTCAGTTCCAGCATCTCGCCGACCGCGTCGACGGTGACCTTGCGGCTGAGGTCGCCCCTGGCGACCGCGGTGGTGACCTCGGCGATGTCGCGCACCTGGGCGGAGACGCGGGCCGACATGGTGTTCACCGACTCGGTGAGGTCTCGCCAGCTTCCTGCCATGCCCTTCAGGTTGGCCCGGCCGCCCAGCCTGCCCTCGGTGCCCAGATCCTTGGCCACGCGGGTCACCTCGGAGGTGAACAGCGAAAGCTGGTCCACCATGCCGTTGATGGCCTTGCCGAGCCGCCTGACCTCGCCGCGTGAGCTACGGTCCAGTTCTATCTTGCGGGACAGGTCTCCTTTGGCCACCGCGTCGATGACGTCCGCCGCGCCGCTGACGGGGGTGACCAGCGCGTCGATCAGATCGTTGACCGCTTCCACGCTCTCGGCCCACAACCCCACGCCGGGGCCGGGGCTGAGCCGCTCGCTGAACCTGCCCTCTTTCGCGATCTCCCGACGGACCCGGGCCAGCTCGTTGGCCTGGTGCTCGCGCCGGTCGGCCATCTCGTTGAGCAGCAGCCGAATCTCGCTGAGGACACCGGGCGGGGCGTGCGGCACCCGCCTGCGGAAGTTGCCGTCCCGCCACATGACGAGTGTTTCCACGAATGGCATGAGATCGGATTCGGTGTAGCCCCGCTCCGTCCCAGCCGCCTCGACGTTGGCGGACGCCATCTAGCCTCCTTCACCCCGCGGGGGTTACGCGACCAAGACCCACATGTACGGCGACCAAGACGTACAGCCATCCAGCCGCGGACTCCTTGTCAGTCTGTCACGTTCCGCCTAATGCGACGTCCCCTTGTTTACTCCAGTAAGCGAGAATGTGGTATGCACGATGACGGTGAATAATTCTCCTCGTGCCGTCCTCGCCGCGTCCTTCACGCCGGGCGAGACCGCCGTACCCGACGCCAAGCGGTTCACCCGAGAGGTGATGACCGCTTGGGCCGCCATGTCCGTGAACGCCGAGGCCGAGCGGCTGGCGGCCGAACTGGTGGCGGGCGCACCGGATGAGCCGTTCGAAGTCGTCTGGATCCATCAGGGCGACAGCGTACAGATAGAGGTGCGGGAGAAGTCGGAGCAGGCCGAGTTCGGCTCGCCCGCCGGAGCCGCATCCTGGGGCGTCACGTTCACCCCCTCGCTCCGGAACCGCTGGGCCCGGCTGAAGCTGCCGGGCGGTGAGGTGCAGTCGGCGGACGAGTGGATCGCCGAGGCCGCGCGGGGGCCGGGCTGGCTGGGCTTCCTCGCCGACGCGAGCGAACTGCTGGCCGGCACGCTGAACCCCGACATGGTCCCCGCGATCATCGCGCAGGTCGTGGTGCCCCGGCTGGCGAGCTGGTGTGCCGTCTACACCGCCGCGCACGCCACCGGGCCGCTGCGGCTCGCCTACCTGTGGCATGCGGACGAGACGCAGATCGACGGGCTGCGCGAGCGGCTCGCCGACGCCCAGATGCCGTCGGAGGACGGCCCCGTGGTGCTGCACGTCGACGGCTGGCAGTCCCTGGCCTTCCCGCTGACCGCCCGGGGGCGGCAACTCGGGGTGATGTGCCTCGGCCGGCACGACCGGTTCCCCGACGAGGCGATGCAGCTCGCCGAGGACCTCAGCCGCCGCGCGGCGCTCGCGATGGACAACGCGCGCCTGTACGCCCAACAGGCGGCGGCGAACCGGGCGCTCCAGCGAAGCCTGCTGCCGCCCGACGAGCCGACGACGCCCGGGCTCGACTTCCACGTCATCTACGAGCCCGCCGGCGAGACCAACGAGGTCGGCGGCGACTTCTACGACCTGTTCCCGGTCAGCGAGGGAGTCTGGCGGTTCGCCATCGGCGACGTCTGCGGCACCGGCCCGGAGGCGGCGGCCGTCACCGGCCTCGCCCGTCACACGCTGCGGCTGCTCGCCCGCGAGGGGTACGGCGTGGCCGCGGTCGTCGGCCGGCTCAATCACGCCATCCTCGAAGAAGGGGAGCGTGCCCGGTTCCTGACCCTGCTGCACGGGGAGATCACCCGCGTCGAGGGCGGGCTCACCATCCACCTGGTCTCCGCCGGTCACCCCGAGGCGCTGCGACTGCGGCCGAGCGGCGCCGTCGATGTGGTCGGCTCGCCCCAGTCGCTGCTGGGGGTCTTCCCGGAGGCGGAGTTCCGCGCCGAGAGCGCACACCTGGGGCCCGGCGACGTGCTCCTGGGGGTCACCGACGGGGTGACGGAGCGACGGTCGGGCACCCGGCTCCTCGACGATGACGGCGGACTGTCCAGGCTGCTGGCGGAGTGCGTCGACCTGTCGGCTCGGGCGGTGGCCGAGCGGATCCGCCGTGCCGTACAGGATTTCTCGCCCGAGCCGATGTCCGACGATCTGGCCATCCTCGTGCTGCGCGCGCCCTGATCGCTAGCTCCTCTCGCGTACGGCCCACCGGGTGATCTGGAAGGACGCCGTCACCTCCACCGGGTCGGGGAGGTCGGCGATGCGCCCGGCCAGTTCGTCGGGCCGGGTGTGCCAGGCGCTCGGGCCCATTTCCACCACCGAGGCGACCGTCGCGTGGCGGAGCGTCAACCCGATCTCGATCACCTCCTGTACGGCTCTGGCGAACCTGCCGCCCAGGGTCTCCTCGACGCGGCGGTCCTTGTCCTCGTCGACGGAGAGCAGCCCGAGCCGCTCCACGAGAGGGCGGAGATGTCCGGCGGTCGGTGTGACGATGATCAGCGTGCCGCCGGGGCGGAGGATCCGGGCGAACTCCGCGGCGTTGCGCGGTGCGAAGACGTTGAGCAGCACGTCCACGCAGCTGTCCCGGACGGGCAGGCCACGCCACACGTCGGCGGCCACCGCGCCGATCAGGGGATGGGCGCGCGCCGCCCGTTTGAGCGCGTGCTTGGACACGTCGAGGGCGATGCCCGCCCGGCCGCTGGCCCCCTCGCCCAGGACTCCGGCCAGGTAGTGGCCGGTCCCGGCGCCCGCGTCCGCCACCACCCCGGCCTCTCCGGCGATCTCGGCGAGGCGGCGGGTGAGCGGCGCGTAGTGACCCGCCGACAGGAACTCCGCCCGGGCGGCGACCATCGCGGGGGTGTCGGCCGTGCCCGCCGCGGCCGATCCGGTCAGCATGTTGACGTAACCCTGTCGCGCGACGTCGAAGCTGTGTCCTCGCGCGCAGCGGACCGAGCCCGCGGTGAGAGATGTGGTGGTCCCGCACACCGGGCAGATCAGGTAGTCGATGATGTCCGAGAGCACCCGCTCATATTGGCGTACCGCATGGCGCCTTGGCGTGCAGGGCCTGAAACGCGCGCGACGGCTGTCGGTCCCGCGCATTACGGTGGTCGGATGCCGCATGAGTCGAGGATCGTGGCGGATGTCGAGATCATCCCGCTCTGCGATGCCGTCGGGCCGATGGGGGCGGAGATCCGCAAGCCGCTGCCGGAGATGTTCCCCGGTGCGTCCTTCCCCGATGACGCCGAGTGGGTGCTGCACTTCCACTGCTATCTGCTGCGGGCCGCGGGCCGTACCGTCCTGGTGGACACCGGGATCGGTGGTACGGACTCGCCGGCCGCGAGCTGGGCGCCGGTGCCCGGGAGGATCGGCGGGGAACTGGCCGCCGTGGGAGTGGAACCGGCCGATGTCGACGCGGTCGTGCTCACCCACCTGCACAGCGACCACGCGAGCGGCTGCGTCACGGGCGGTGTCCCCGCCTTCCCCAACGCCCGCCACCTGATCCAGCGGGCCGAGCTCGACTGGGTCTCCGGGCAGATGCGTGAGCAGGTGGTGGCCCCCATCGAGGACCTGGTCGAGGTCGTGGACGGCGACGCCGAGGTGTTCCCCGGGATCCGCCTGCTGCACACCCCCGGCCACACGCCCGGACACCAGTGCGTGGAGGTGGGGGACCTGGTGTGCAGCGGCGACGTGCTGCACCACCCCGTCCAGCTCGCCGACCCCACGATCACCTACGTGTACGACGCGGACCCCGAGGAGGCCGTCCGCAGCCGCATGGCGATTCTCGCCCGCGCCGCCGTGCTCGCCCCCGCCCACTTCGCCGAACCGTTCTCCCCATGACAGCAGGGCCCGGCGCCGGGGTGGACGGGCCGCCCGAGCGCCGGGCCGTACAGGTGGGGAGATCAGCCGACCAGGACCGGCTCCCGCTCCGCGGGTGCCGGAGCCTCCTCCTCGGGCTCCTCGCCGTGGGAGAGCTGGGGAAGCCAGCCGAGCCAGCGCGGCAGGTACCAGTTCCACTGGCCGAGCAGCTTCATGGAGGCCGGCAGCAGCACCGCGCGGACAATCGTGGCGTCGATCAGGATCGCCGCCGCGAGCCCGATGCCGAGCTCCTTGAAGGTCAGCAGGGACAGCGTGGCGAAGGTGGCGAACACCGCGACCATGATGAGCGCCGCGCTGGTCACGACGGCCGCCGTGCTCGTGATCCCGACCGTGACCGCCTGCTCGGTGCGCATGCCCTTGTCGTACGCCTCCCGGATGCGGCTGAGGATGAAGACGTGGTAGTCCATCGACAGGCCGAACAGGATGACGAACAGGAACAGCGGAACCCAGTCGGTGATCGTCCCGATGGAGTGGAAGCCCAGGAGGCTGTCGCCGTGCCCCTCCTGGAAGACCAGCACGAGCACGCCGTAGGCCGCCGCGACCGACAGCAGGTTGAGCAGGATCGCCTTGATGGCGATCACGAGTGAGCGGAACGAGATCAGCAGCAGGATGAAGGCGAGCAGCAGGACGAAGCCGAACACCAGCGGGAGGGTGCGGCTGATCTGGTTGTTGAAGTCCATCGAGGCGGCCGTTCCACCGGTGACGTGGGCGCCGGGGAGTGTGGCGGGAACGACCTTCTCACGCAGCGTGTGGACCGCGTGCTCGGAGACCTCGTCGGTGCCGGACCCCTTGATGCCGATGGCGATCTTCGCCACCGTCTTGTCCGGGTTGACCGTCACGTAGAAGGGCTCGTTGGCCTCACCCGTGGCCAGGGCCTGCCGCTTGAACTCCTCGATCTTGGCGGTGAACTGGGGGGTCGTGACGTCGTCGGCCTTGACCACGACCACGGCCGGCTCGGTCCCGCCGGGGAAGGCCTTGTCGATCCGTTTGAAGGTCTGCGCGATGGCGTAGTCGCCCTGCAGGTCGTCGATGGTCTGGGGGCCGGTCTTCAGGCTCAGCGCGGGGATCGCCAGCGCGACCAGCAGGCCGCTCGCGATGATCACGGACACGAGCGGGTGGCGCAGCACCGGACGGAGGATGGCGGCCCATATCCGGCTCTGCCCGCCGCGGACGCCGAGCACGCGCCGCCAGGTGACGCGGCCGCGCGTGGCGACCCGGACCGTGCCGTGGATCAGCCGGGCGTCGATCTTGTCGCCGATCAGCGAGAGCAGCGCCGGCAGCACGGTCAGCGAGCCGACGACGGCGGTCAGCACCACGAGGATCGTGCCCTCGGCGAAGCCCATGAAGACCCCGCTTCCGGTGAGGAACATGCCGGCCATGGCGACGACGACCGTGATGCCGGAGATCAGTACGGCACGGCCCGAGGTGGCCGCCGCGATCTCGAGGGCCCGCCGCTTGCCGAGCCCCTTCGCGCGTTCCTCACGAGCCCGCATGATGTAGAAGAGCGAGTAGTCGACGCCGACCGCGAGGCCGATGAGCAGCATGACGTTGCTGGTCGCCGAGTCCACGTGCAGGAGCTGGCTGGTGAACGCGAGCAGGCCGGTGGCGGCGACGATGGCCGTCATCGCCAGGGCGACCGGGACCACCGCGGCCAGCAGCGCGCCGAAGGCGGCGAGCAGGATGCCCAGGGTGATCGGAATCGAGAGCTGCTCCGCGCGGACGAAGTCCTTGTCGATCGCCTCACCGATCATCTTGTTGGCGCTCGCGCCGCCGGCCTCCTCGATCCGCAGGTCCGGGTGTGACCGCTGGACTCCGGCCACCGCGTCGAGCACCGGCTCGATCCGGTCGGTGGCGGTGGCGCCCTCGCCCTTCATGTCGAACTGGACCAGTGTGGTGCGCCGGTCCGCGGTCACCGGGGACGGCTGCTCGTCATACGGCGTGCGCACGTTCTCGACCTGGCCGGTCGCCTCGACCGCGCTCTTCACGTCCATCACGGCCCGCCGGAAGGCGGCGTCGGTCACGGTGAGCGACCCCGTGCGGGTCTGCACCAGCACGACCTCGCTCGCCACGTCCTTGAAGTTCGCCTCGTCCAGGGTCTGGCCCGCCTGGCGGGAGTCCCCGCTCAAGCTCTCATAGCTCTTCATCTTCTCGGTGCCGATCGCGTTCCCCGCGAATGTCGCGACGGCCACGAAAACGATCCAGATGAGCAGCGCCCACCAGCGGTGGCGGGCACTCCAACCGCCGACCGAGGCGGCGAAGTTCTTCTTCCGGCGTTCCATCATCACTCCCTTATCTGCGCTTCAACGGTAGAAAGCGATCACGGCGGGAGCATCGGACGTGAAGACCAAATCGGGGTAGTGCTATTGACGTACGGCCCTCGTCCTTGAGGGCTAGGGGACATCCCCCATGCCTTCCTCCGGGATCTCCCGCACGAAAGGGGGGATCACCTCAGGCCGGGGATGTCGGCCCAGGTCTCGGTTAGTTTCCCGTGTTCGTGGAATGTGAGGAGACGACGCCCGATGCGTGTTTCGGGGAGGTACGGCTCGGTGTCCGAACGGCCGTACAGGTGAACGGGCGGAGGTGATCGCGTGGCGAACGACGAGTCCGAGCTGAAGAGCCGGCTCGAAGAGGTGGACGCGAGGATCGCGCGGCTGCGCCGGGAGACGGTGCAGATGCGGGAGGAGATCGGGCAGAGCTGGGACGCCCCGACCGATCCCGCGGAGCGCGCGGTCCTGCTGACCAACGTGGAACAGCAGGAGGCCCTGATCGGCAACCTGCAGAACCGGCGGGAGCAGATTCTGCGCCGCCTGAGAACAAACTGATCCAGGGCGGCGTGAAGCACCATGGCCGCGGGGTCGGCGAGGGCGGTTAAGCGAGGACAGAACGGGCTGCCCGTCGAGGTCACCGGTTTCGTCGGGCGTCGGCACGAGGTGGCCGAGGTCAAGCGCATGCTGTCCACGTCGCATGTGGTGACCGTCACCGGGGTGGGCGGGGTCGGCAAGACGCGCCTGGCCACCCGCGTCGCGCTGGACGTGCGCCGGGCCTTCCCCGGCGGCGTGTGGCTGATCGAGCTCGCGACGCTGGATCGGCCAGAACTCGTCGTCCAGACCGTGGCGGAGACCGTCGGCGTGTCGTCGCGGGTGTCGTCGCGTCCCACGGTGGAGGTGCTGATCGAGCACCTGGCCGGCCGCAGCGTGCTGCTGGTCCTGGACAACTGCGAGCATCTGCTCGCCGAGTGCGCCGTCCTCGTGGACACGCTGGTGCGTGCCCTGCCGGACCTGCGCATTCTCGCCACCAGCCGGCAGGCGCTCGGGATCGGGAGCGAGCAGACGGTCGATCTCGGGCCCCTGCCGCTGCCGCCGTCGACCGGCGCGGTCGGGTCGCCGCTGTTCGCCGAGCCGGTGGACGAGTCCGACGCCGTCCGGCTGTTCGCCGAGCGGGCGGCGGCGGTCCTGCCCGGATTCCAGCTGACCGAGGCCAACCGTGAGACCGTCGCGGCGATCTGTGAGCGGCTCGACGGTCTTCCCCTCGCGATCGAGCTGGCGGCCGTACGGCTGCGCGCGCTGTCAGTGGAACAGGTGCTGGAGCGCCTGGACGACTGCTTCCGGCTCCTGACCTCGGGATCGCGGGCGGCGCAGACGCGTCAGCGGACGCTTCGTGCGTCGATCGACTGGAGTTACGACCTGTGCACGGAGGCCGAGCGGCTGCTGTGGCAGCGGGTCTCGGTGTTCCGCGGCGGGCTCGACCTCGAGGCCGCCGAGGAGGTCTGCTCCGGCGACGGCATCGCCGGGGAGGACGTCCTCGACCTGATCAGCGGGCTGATCGAGAAATCCGTACTGATCAGGGAGGAGCGGCAGCGGGCCGGGGTGCGTTACCGCCTGCTCGACACGATCCGTGCCTACGCGGCGGAGCGGCTCGCCGAGTCCGGCGAGGAGAACGCACTGCGGCGGCGGCACCGTGACCATTTCCGGCGGCGGGCGGCGCGGGCGCGAGCCGAGCTGTTCGGCCCCGATCACGTCGTCACGTCACTGCGCCTACGTGAGGAGCAGCCGAACATCCGGGCGGCCCTCGAATGGTCCTTCGACGAACCCGGCGAGGCGCGCGCCGGCCTGGAGATGGCGGCGGATCTGCTCTATCACTGGCGGGTCGGCTACCAGGTGGGCGAGGGCCGCCGCTGGTTCGATCGCGGCCTCGCCCTCGACTCCGAGCCGGGCGAGGTCAGGGCCCGTGCGCTGGCGGCCGCCGCCTGGCTCGCCGTCATCCAGGCCGAATATGAGCCGGCCGCGGCCATGCTCGCGGAGAGCGGGGCCATCGCCGAGCGTCTCGGCCTGAAGCACGTCCTCGCCTACGTGACCACGTACTCCGCGATGGTGGCGATGGGCCGAGGGGAGATCGACCGGGCTCTCCGGCTCTATCGGGAGGCGGCGGACGACCACCGCGCGGCGCGTGACCCGGTGGGCCTGGCGGTCGTGCTCAACCGGCTCTGCCTGGTGTACGGCCTGCGGGGCGACGACGACCGCGCGACGGCCGTCGGGCAGGAGAGCGTGACGCTCTGCGAGAAGCACCGGGAACAGTGGCACCGCGCGTACGCGATGACGGCGCTGGGCCTCGAGGCCTGGCGGCTGGGCGATCTCCGGCAGGCCACGGCGCGGGAGCAGGAGGCACTGCGGTGCCTGGACAGGCTGGATGACCTCCCCGGGGCGGGGATCAGCCTGGAGGTGCTGGCCTGGACCGCCGTGAGCGAGAAGCAGTTCGAGCGGGCCGCTCGGCTCTTCGGCGTGCTCGACAGGGTGTGGCAGGCGGTCGAAGCGTCGATGTCCGAGTTCGGCTGCCTCAGGCGCTATCACGATGAATGCGAGGCACTGACGCTGGAGGCCCTGGGCGAGACGGCGTTCCGAGCCGCCGTCAAGCGCGGGGCCAAGATGTCGTACGGCGAGGCGATCCGCTACGCGTTGAAGGAGGAGTCGCCCGAGCGGACCGAAACCGCCGGGGTTCCGGGACGCCTGTGGCCGTTGACCCGTCGTGAGTCGGAGATCGCCGAACTGGTCGCGCAGGGGCTGAGCAACAAGGACATAGCGGCGGCGCTGGTGATCTCGCAGCGCACCGCGGAAGGGCACATCGAGCACATCCTGGACAAGCTCGGCTTCAACTCCCGAACCCAGATCGCCGCCTGGCTCAGCGGGCGGACCAGGGACGAGGCCTCCTGATCACAGGGGACATCTCAGAGACCGCCGGCGGGATCGGCGTCCTCGACGCCGGACCTGGGGGACCACGGCCTCCGCCGGCCACATGACAGTTATCACGGCCGGTTGGTGTTAGTTGTGCCTTCCGCCGAAGGTCGTCTCGGGCGAGTCTGAACCTGCAACAAGGGGCAGCGAGCAGTCCAGATGCCCGCTGTCACTCCCGTCGGACCCCGGTCGCGATCCGGGGCGGAAGGAGAGTGGCCCGATGGCCGAAAGCATTTACATTCTCGGTGACGAGGACCGCAAGAAGTTCGCCCGGCTGATCGCCGCCGCGTGGGCGGAGGAGGAGGTCAAGGCTCGTTACGGTCGCGAGCCCCGGGCGATGCTCGCGGAGTACGGCATCGTCTACCCCGAGGGCGTGCCCACGCCGGTGCTGCCGCCGAAGCCCGAGGGCGAGTTCAGCGTCGAGGAGCTGGAGGTCGCGGCCGGCGTCGCCGAGGCGGGCACGGCGGGCACAGCGGGCACGGCGAGCTCGGTCAGCACCATCGGCGGCACCGCGGGCACCGCTGCCTGCGCGGGCACCTACGGCTCTGCCTCAAGCCAGCTGCCCACCTGACCTGTCCTGGGGGGCGCCTCCGTCTGTGCGCGCCCCCCAGAAGGGCGCCTCACCAGAAGGGCGCCTCCCCAGAAGGGCGCTTCCAGAAGGCGCTCTGCGATGGGCGTGTCTCGTACCGAACGCCGGCCCGTGAGGCGTTGCCTCGACCGGAATCGGTTGCCATGATCCGTTTGTGACTCAGGCTCGTGAACCGCGGGTGGCCGCTCGCGCACCGCTGGAGGTGCGGTTCGGCCGCGCCGCGGTCTTGGCGTTCGCCTTTGTCCTGATGAGCCGGGTGTTCAGGCACTACATCGAGGACAGCGGCCCGGACCGGTGGATCCCCGCCGTCATCCTGTTGACCGCCGTCGTCGCACTGTACGTCGCGACCGGCTTCGCCGGTCCCCTCAGAGACCGCCGGCACTGGGCGGTGGCGGCGATGGCCCTCCTCGTCTACGCGCCGTTGCCGTTCCTCGGCGCGTGGTGGGCCACTTCGGGGATTTTCCTGGCCGCGGCGGCGCTCGGATTCCTCCCCAGGCCGTTCTCCCTGCCGGCCTTCGCGCTTGTGCTGTTCGCGGAGGCGTTCAAGTCGAGGGTCCTCGGCGATCCTCCTCAGGAGATGATGTCCTGGACGTTGACGGTCGCGGTGATGGCCGTCTGTCTCGCGGGTCTGACGCATTTCGCGGAGACGGCGAGGGTCCTGTACGCGACCAGAGCCGAACTCGTCACGTTCGAGTTGTCGGCCCAGCGCGCGCGGGCGATGCGCGAGCTGGAGAGAGTCCTCGGCAGCCGTCTCGACGCCATCGCCGCGCAGGGCCGTGAAGTCCTCCGCGGCGCCGACGGCGAAGCCGAGAACGTCAAGAAGGAGCTGCGCGACATGCTCGAACTGGCCCGCGAGGCGCAGAGAGAGATGCGAGGGTTCGCGCATCGGGAACAGCGGATGCCATCGAGGCCGACGAACCGCCCGAGATGATGAATATCACGATATGTCGGTGTTAGTTGTTTCTGGTGGCCCCAGCGACTGATCACGAAACTGGACAGCACAGGAGGCCGCCCCCCGACTTCCGGAGAGAGCGGACGAGCAGGTGTCCGTGACCCCGGGGCCTCCGTGACGAGGTGACATCATGCCGGAAGATCCGACACTGTCTCACGAGCTACGCACCCAACTCGCCCGTTTCTACGCACTCGCCTGGTCCGACGAGTCGATCAGGCGGGACTTCGCGCGAGACCCACGCGCCGCACTCGCGGACGCCGGCGTCGACTGGCCGCGCGAGCTTCCCACTCCCGACCTGCCCGCCCAGCCTGATCAGGCCATCGACCTGGAGAGCCTGGAGTCGTCGGCGGGCGGCGCCCTCGGCACGATCGGCACCGTCAGTTGCCCGACCGGATGTCTGTCCGGCAGGCAGAGCGCCTGAGACCTGGCAGACCACCCGAGACGCCTCAGTACGTCCGGGCCAAAACAACCGAGCCAAAACAACCGGGCCAGAACACCCGGGCCCGGGACGGCCGGGCCCAGTACGCCCAGACGGGGTGGTGGGCAGTCCAGATGCTCACCACCCCGCGGAAGAAGCATCTCATACCACCCGGCGGGAGATTTTTGATGACTGTGGACACGATCGGCAGGGACACGATCGGCAGGGACCCGATCGGTTGGGACACCGCTCAGCGCAGAAAGTTCGGCGAGCTGACCGCGCGGGCGTGGTCCGACGCCGGCCTCAGGATCCGTTACGAGCACGAGCCCGCGTCCATCCTGGCTGAGTACGGCCTCACGCTCGCGGAGGGGGTCCGCGCGCCGGCGCTGCCATCGGAACCCGTTACCGAGCTGGTCATCGAGGCGCTCGACGGCGAGGTGACGGCGGCGGTGCCTCCGTGCCTGCTCAGCTTCTGCTTCTGCATGGACCAAAACCCCCCGGAGGCGAGCCTCCGATGACCACGCCCGTCTTGGAGGCGCCGGGAGGCGAACGGATCGACCAGCTCGTCTCCACCGTGCGGACCAAGGCGTGGCTCGCCGCGGTGGCGCTCATCCTGGTCGCGGGCTGCGGCGCGGGCTGGGCCTTCTTCGGTCAGGTCCGCGACGTTGTCGTGGCCACGGGCGTGCTGGTGGCGGGGGGCGGGCCCGTGCCGGTGGCCGCCCCCGTGGCCGGCAGCCTGGCCGAGGTGCTGGTCCATGCGGGGCAGGAGGTCACCCCGGCGACTCCGCTGGCCGTGCTCTCTGACGGGAAGGGGAACCGGCACATCGTGACGGGCGCCCTGAGTGGCCGGGTGCTTCGTACGGCCGCCCCCGGCACCATTCTGGCCGTCGGCGGCACCGTCGCGGCCCTCGATCCCGCCGCCGGGTCCCTACGGGCGCTGCTCATGGTCGGCCAGGACAGGGTCGGCGCGCTCGCGCCCGGCCAGCCCGTCATGGTCGCCGGCGCCGTACCGGGACGGGTGGGCGCCGTCGAGCCGTACCCCGCGTCCGAGGAGATGCTGCGCCCGCTCTTCGGCGATGCGCTGCGGGCCGACGGCCGATATCTGGTGACCGTCGATCTCGACCGGCCGGCCTGGCCGGGCGCCACGCTGACCCCGGTGGCGGCGGAGATCACCGTCGCCGTCGTCCGTCCCGTCGACGCGCTGTTCCCGGGAGGCCGCCGTGTCTGAGACGGCGACCAGGCGGCGGCGTCCCGTACGCACCGAGCGCCGCCCGCAGATGGAGGACGCCGACTGCGGGCCGGCCTGCCTGAGCATGATCTTCGCCTACCACGGCCTGCGCGTACCCCTGCACGAGATCAGGGAACGGTGCGGCGTCGGCAGGGACGGGCTGACCGGCACCGGCATCAAGGCGGCGGCCCAGGAATACGGCTTCGACATCGGTGCCTGGCGCGTGACGGCCGACGAACTGGAGACCTTCCCCGTCCCATCGATGATCTTCGTCGATCGCCGGCACTTCGTGGTGCTGGAGGGCATGCGCAGGCGATGGGCCTACCTGAACGACCCCGCCGTGGGCAGGGTCCGGCTGAGCAGGGAGGACTTCCGCAAACGGTTCAGCGGGATCGTGATGGTGCCGCGCCCGGGCGAGGATTTCACGCCCGGGGGGCAGCGCCTCCCCCTCGCCCGTTCGGCGCTGGCCAAGGTCCGGCCGTACCTGTCCACGCTGCTCGCCATCGCCGTCATGGCCTTCATGCTCGCCGTTCCCGCCGCGGCCACCGCGCTGCTCACCCGGCTGCTGCTCGGCAGGGTGCTGGTCGCCGGTGATCCCACCTGGTCGGCGCCCGTGCTGTTCGGACTGCTCGGCTGCGTCGCCTTCACCCTGGTCGGGACCTGGGCGCAGCAGCGGCTGCTCACCGCCGTCCAGATGGCGATGGCGGCCGACCTGTCGGGCCGCTACATGTGGCGGTTGCTGCGGCTGCCGGGCGACTACTTCCACAGGCGGGCGACGGGCGGCCTGGTGACGAGGACGGCCTTCGGCGCCGGGCTGGCCCTGCTGCTGTCGGATCGGGTCGCCACGGCCATCGCCGCCGCGCTGACCATGGTGGTGCACTCCTCGATCCTCTTCGTCTTCCACCCGGTGTTCGCCGTGGTCGCCGGCGTGCTCGCGGTGGTCAACCTGCTGGCGATGCGCGCGGTCAGCCGTCGCAGCGCGCCGCACCAGCAACGGCTGATCTTCGATGAGCACCACAGGGACAGCATGGCCTTCAACGGCGTCTCGATGGCCGAGTCGCTCAAGGCCGACGGCGCCGAGGGCTGGTTCTTCGCCAAGTGGGCGGGTCTGTCGGCGCGGAGCCTGTCGGCCGCCCAGGACCTGATGCGCGTCACCCAGGGGCTGATGGTGGTGCCCGCCTCGCTCGGCTCCCTCGCCGGGGCCACCGTGGTGATCACCGGAGGGGTGCTGATGGCCCGCGGCGAGGTCACCATGGACACGGTCATCGCCGCCCAGCTTCTCGTCGGAGCCTTCCTCGTGCCGGTGACCTCGCTGGTCGGGCTGGGCGCCCAAGCCCAGATCGTGGTCGCGCAGACCAGCATGCTCGACGACGCGCTCTGCACGGAACCCGATCCGCAGCATGCGGCGTTGCCCCTCGCGTCCGAGACGTCCGGCGGCCTGCGCGGCGCCGTGGAGTTCGACGAGGTGACGTTCGGTTACGACCGCCAGCACGGGCCGGTCATCGAGGGGCTGTCGTTCCGGGCCGAGCCCGGCCAGCGGGTCGCCATCGTCGGCCGTACGGGCAGCGGCAAGTCCACGGTGGCCCGCCTGCTCACCGGCGCTGTCCGGCCGTGGTCGGGGCAGATCAGGTTCGACGGCGTCCCGAGGGAGGACACGCCGAGGGAGACGCTCACCACTTCGGTCGGCTACGTCGAGCAGAACCTGCAGGTGTTCGAGGGCACGGTGGCCGACAACCTGACGCTGTGGGATCCGACGATCCCGTCGTACCGGCTGCACAGGGCGCTCTCCGACTCCTGCCTGGCCGAGGTGGTCCACCGCAGGGGCGGGCTGTCGGGCGGCTGGATCCAGGAGCGGGGCCGCAACCTGTCGGGCGGCGAACGGCAGCGCATGGAGATCGCCCGGGCGCTCGCGCTGTCCCCGTCGGTCCTGGTGCTCGACGAGGCCACCAGCGCGCTGGACGCGGAGACCGAGGCCCTGGTCGACGCCAACCTGAAGGCCAGGGGCTGCACGTGCGTGGTGATCGCGCACCGGCTCAGCACCGTGCGGGACAGCGACCTGATCCTCGTGCTCGACCGGGGCAGGGTAGTCCAGCGCGGCACGCACGCCGAGCTCATCGCCGGGCCGGGCCCCTATCGCACGCTCGTCGAGGAAGCGGCATGAACGGATATCCCGTCAGCGAGATCGAGTTGATCGACCCCTACGCCTGCTGGCGCGTGGTCAGCGGCTCCGTGGACGTGCTGCTGTCCCCCACGGACGGCCAGGGTCCCCGCCACCCCGTCGTGCGGGTGGAGAGCGGACAGCTCATGCACGGGTTCGCCGCGACCGACCTGCCGCGGGGCTACACCGTCATGGCGGTCCCCGCCGAGGGGACGTCGGTGCGCCGCGTCCGCAGGGACGCGAGCGCCCTGACGGCGTGGGCGCGCGGGCTGCACGGGCCCCGCGGGCGGAACGGTGCGCGGAACGGCTCCCCGCCGAGCGAGAGCGAGTCGCGTGCGCTGGGCTACAGCGATGTGCGCGCGCTGCACAAGGGAGCGCTCGCGCAGGTGCTGCTGCTGGCCGAGGCGGAGCAGGCCGACCGGGACAACTGGCGCGCGGCCCGGGTCGCGGCCACCGGCGAGACGCTCAGGCGGTCCTTCGCCGACGTCGCGGTCGCCGCGGGCGCGGCCCCCTCGCCCGACAGGCCGCGCACGGCGGCGGAACACGCCGTGGAGGTCGTCAAGGTGCTCGGCGACCACTGCGGGTTCGCCACACGGGACATCGCTCCCCGATCCGGTGAGCGCCAGTCCGGCGACCCCCAGTCCGCTGATCCCCTGGGCGCCGCGCTGGACGCCGCCCGGGTCAGACACCGGCGGGTGCGTCTGGAGGAGCGGTGGTGGCGCAAGGCCACCGTCCCCATGATCGGCTTCACCCGGGACGGCGGCCGGCCGGTGGCGCTCCTGCCGCACCGCGGCGGCTACCTGATCGCCGACGGGGGCACGCGCCGGGTGACCGAGACCGTGGCCGCCGCCCTCGCCCCGGACGCCTGGCAGGTCTACCCGCCGCTCGACGCGGGCATCTCCTCGCCCCTCGGCCTGCTCAAATACGGCCTGCGTGGCGCGGGCAAGGACCTGGCGTGGCTGCTGGCGGCCGGCGGCGGCGCCGCGCTGCTCGCGCTCGGTGTCCCCATGTTCACCTTCACCCTGTTGAAGACCGCGGCGAACCCCGCAGACCGGCCCGCGATGATCGGGATCGCGGTGCTCATCGCGGGCGTGGTCTGCGCCGGCGCCATGCTCCTCGCCGTGCGCAACGCGGTGCTCGTACGCGTGCAGGGCCGTCTGCAGGAGAGGCTCGAACCCGCGGTCTGGAGTCACCTGATCGCCCTCGACCTGCCGTTCTTCGCCCAGTACAGCACCGGCGAGCTGGTCCAGCGAGCCAACGCCGTCGCCGACATGCGCAAGTCGCTGGGGGAGGCGGCGGTCAACTCGCTCCTCGGCGGCGTGTTCTCCCTGCTCGGCCTGCTCGGCCTGCTGGTCGTCGACTGGCGGCTGGCGGTGGCCGTGCTCGCCGGGGTGGCGGCACTGCTCGCCGTGCTGGCAGCGCGCGCGGTCCGCCAGCAGCGGCACGAACTCGTCATGCACGAGCAGTACGGGAACGTCTACTCGCTGCTCTACTCCTGCCTCAGCGCGATCGACAAGATCCACGTCGCGGGCCGGGAGGCCCAGGTCTTCGAGCTGTGGACGCGGCTGTTCGCCACGCAGCAGCGCGCCGCCGCGGCGGCGCAGCGCGAGCGGGCGGTGACCTCGGCGATCGGCGCCGCGGCGCAGCCGACGCTGCTGCTCGTCCTCGCCGTCTCGGCACTGGGCCTGCACGTGTCGGCGGCCTCCTTCGTGATCGCCGCGGTGGCGCTCGGCCAGTTCGTGCTCGCCCTCGGCCAGGTCAACAGGGCGGTGGAGGCGGCCTTCGCCCTGCTGCCCGGGTTCGAACGGCTCAGGCCCGTGCTCGAACGGCCGGCCGAGACACCGCCCGAAGCCAAGGACCCGGGCGAGCTGACCGGTCTGGTACGGCTCAGCGGCGTCTCCTTCGCCTACCCCGGCACCACCCAGCGGATCCTCGACGACGTCTCGATGGTGTTCCGGCCGGGCGAGTTCGTCGCGGTCGCCGGTCCGTCGGGCGCGGGCAAGTCCACGCTGGTGCGGCTGCTGCTCGGCTTCGAGCCGCCGCGCACCGGCCAGGTCCTCTATGACGGGGGTGACCTGCGCGACCTCGACCTGCGCCGGGTCCGCACCCAGGTGGGCGTCGTGATGCAGCAGGCCAGGGTGCTGCGCGGCTCGATCCTGGAGAACATCATCGGGGATGTGCCCGGCGCGGCGGAGGAGGACGCCTGGCGGGCGGCGCGCCTGGCCGACCTGGACGGCGACATCGCCGCGATGCCCATGGGCATGCACACCATCGTCAGCGAGGACAACGCCTCCTTCTCCGGAGGCCAGCTCCAGCGGCTGCTCATCGCCAGAGCGCTGGTGAAGCGGCCACGGATCCTCGTCCTCGACGAGGCGACCAGCGCTCTGGACAACGTCACCCAGGCACTGGTCAGCCAGAGGATCGCCGAGCTGGACATCACCAGGATCGTGATCGCGCATCGACTGAGCACCATCAGGTCGGCGGATCGGATCTACGTACTCGACCAGGGCAGGGTCGTCGCCGACGGCCCCTTCGAGGAGTTGGTGGAGCGGAACCCGCTCTTCGCCCGCATGGTCCGCCGACAGGAGGTCTGAGATGCCCGTCTCGGTTCATCGGGAATACGCCGAAGCGCAGGGCGAAGGGCTGCTCGCCGTCCCCGGCGGGGACGAGCGGCTGATGGCCGTGCTGGCCGCCGCCGCGCCGTTCCACGAACGCGTGTCGGGGGAGTTCTTCGTCCCCGTCACGGGGCGCGGCCGACGCCAGGCGTCAGAACGCACCAACCGCTGGCTCAAGGCGGCGGTCGGCGACGACGAGGACGCCAAGCGGGCGCTGCTGCACCACCGCAGACGCTCGGGACGCGACCTCGGCGCCGGGCTCGTCGACGTCAGGCTGAAAGATCCGCGCAGGCTGCCCGACTGGGGGTACGCGCTGGTGGACTTCCTGCTCGCGCAGCCGCCCACAGCCGGAGCCGATCCCGCCTCCGGGCGGCCGGGCGCCCCCTTCGTGGCGTTCAGGCGCGCGGTGAACCGGCTGGTCGACATCAAGGACGGGACGCTGCGCGGCGTGCCCGTGACCCCCGAGGCATGCGAGGACATCGCGGGACAGCTCATCGAACGCCTCACCCAGGTGTGCTTCTCCGGGTTCGCGTTCGAGGCGCAGCTGGCCGGCACCGCGGGCGAGGTGTCCGCCTGGCTGCAGAGCCCCGGCCTCGACGTCAGCCAGTCGGGCTGGCTGGACCGGCTGGAGACGCTGCCGGGGCTCGCGTACGTCATGGGCATGGCGTGCCTGCAGTGGAAACGCGTGGTCCACGAGATGTTCGACCGGCTCGGCGCCGACCTGCCGGAGCTGCGCAGGACGCTGTGGGGGTGGGCCGCGCCGGGACCGGTCACCGGGTACTCCGGCGACTCGGGCGACCCGCACAACCACGGCAGGGTGGTCACGCTGCTCACCTTCGCCTCGGGCGAGCGCGTGGTCTACAAACCCAAGGACCTGCGCTCCGTGGTGGGGCTGATGGACGTGTGCACCCTGCTGAACAACCACGGCCTGCCGCTAGCCCTGCACACCAGGAAGGTCGTCCTGCGCGACGACTACGGCTGGGAGGAGTACGTCACCGCCGAGCCCGGCACCGACGAGGACAGCGTCCGCCGCTTCTACACGCGCCTCGGCATGCTGGCCAGACTCGCCCAGTTCCTGGAGTGCCGCGACCTGTGGGCCGACAACCTGGTCGCGCGGGGCGACACACCGGTCTTCATCGACCTGGAGAACATCCTGCAGGCCCGGATCAGCAAGCCCGCCCACCTCAGCGACCGGATCCAGAGTCTGTGGGGAAGGGTCGAGGACACGGTGGTCAAGACCGCCGTCGTCACCTTCCCCCGAGTGATCGCGGGTGGCGTCCAGGCCCAGGACATCGGCTGCCTGGCCCCGCTGCAGGAGCAGGTCGCGGAGAACTCCTACGGGTATCCCCTGGGCTGGGAGGCCCCGCCGTACCGGCCCACATGGGGCGCGGGCGAGCTGGCCGACCCCCGCCGCTACGCCGACGAGGTGATCGAGGGCTACCGGCAGATGCAGGACTGCCTGACGCGCAACCAGGAGTTGCTGGCCGACGTGCGCGGCCCGCTGGCCCTGCTCAAGGACGCGCCGGTCCGCTACATCTGGCGCAGCACCTGGGACTGCGTCGAACTGCTCCGCATGAGCGTCAGCCCCGGCGCGCTGATCGACGGAGTGGCCAGGGAGGTCTGCCTGGCCCATCTGTTCCGCAGCGCCAGGGAGACCCTGCGGGAGGACCCGGGCCGCACGGACATCCTGGAGATCGTCGAGCAGGAGATCGACGCGTTCCGCCGGATGGACGTCCCGCTCTTCGTCTCCCGCCCCGCATCGGACTCGGTGTTCACGCCCGACGGCGTCGAGATCCCCGGGCACTTCTCGGGTACGGCCTGGCAGCGCCTCCAGGACCGCGTCGCCGACCTGGCCGGGTTCCCGGTGGAGGAGCACCTGGCGGTGCTGGACACCTGCCTCGACCTCACCGGCGCGGGCGAGCTGCCCGCATCCTTCCCCAGTCCGGGGCCGAGACCCCGCACGATGCGCGAGATCGGCCTGCACGCCTACGACCTGTCGGGCAGGCAGGAGGAGCCGCAGGCCGAGGTGCTGCTCGCCCGCGCCGGTGAGCTGGCCGACGAGGTGCTGGCCGGCGCCGTGCCGCTCGGCTCGCCCCCCGGCTCACCCACCGGCAGGCCGCCCGGAGAGCGGTCCGGCTGGATCGGCGTGGTCACCTACCCCGCGCACGGGCTGGACCAGATCGAACCTCTCCACGGCGACCTGCTCACCGGCACGGCGGGCCTGGCCGTCTTCCTCGCCGAGCTGTACGCCAACACCGGCGCTCCCGCACACTGGACGGCCGCGCAGGACGCGCTGGACGCCTCGGTCGAGTTCGCGACGCTGTCCACCAGGTCGGCCTTCTACCGCAGGATGTGCGGCACGTTGGCACCCGTCGGCGCCTTCGTCGGGGTCGGCTCCGCCATCTACGCGCTGAGCCGCTGCGGCGCCGCGCTGGCCGACACCAGGCTGGTGGAGCGGGCGGCGGCGCTGGTGCCGCTGGCCGAGGGCGAGCTGTCCCTGCCGACCTCGGCCGAGCCCGTGCTCGGCCGGGCGGGGCTGCTGCTCGCGCTGAACAAGCTGCGCGAGGCGTCCCCCGTGCCGGTGCCCGAGGCGGACGAGCTCGCCGCGCGGCTGCACACGGAGCTGCTGGCTCTGTACACCTCGGAGGGCGCTGTCGTCCCGGGCGGCGCGGGCGGTGTGGGCGGCATGGGTGGCATGGGTGGCATGGGTGGTGTGGCCCGGCGGCCGTACCCGGACCGGGTGCCGGTCCTGGAGGGGCTGCCCACCGGCGTGGACGGGCTGGTGTGGGCGCTGGCCTCGAGCGCGGCCGCGCTCGGGGAGCAGGGCGCCCCGCCGATGAGCGGGGGCGCCGCGACCCTGGCCGCGCACCGGTTCGCCCTCGACACGCCCGGCTCGCTGCTCGCCGCCGTCGCCACGGCGCACCTGCTCACCGGTGAGGTGCCCGGCGGGCTGCGGGAGCGGGTGGCCAGGCACTGCGCGCCCGACCCGGGACGCTCCTGCGTGCGGCTGGTGGTGGACGCCGAGGTGGCGCTGCACACCGCCCGCCTGACCGGTGACCAGGCGCTGGCGCGGTCGGCACGAGAGCTCGCCGCCGAGCTGCTGCGCCGCCGCGACCACACCGGACGATGGTTCGCCGACCGGCGGCGCGCCGACCGGCTGACCCTGTCCGCCGTCAACGGGCTGGCAGCGGCGGGGCTCACCCTCCTGCGGCTGGCGGACGACCAGGTCGCCTCGCTCCGACTCGCGCACTGATTTGATTCCTCAGAAAGGAACGCCGTGGATGCCCGACCGGGATTTCGCCGCCACTACCGGGTGGAGACCATCGAGGGAGAGGGGGTCTACCTGATCTCCGAGCGTGAGCTGCACCTCCTCACCGGCCGATCGATCGAGGCGGTGGCGGGCCTGCTGGACGGCAAGCACACCACTTCGGACATCCTCACGGCGACGGAGTCCGACCTCCCGCCCGAGCACGTCTACTACGTGATCCACCGGCTTCGGGAGCGCGGCCTCGTCATCGACGTCACCGAGGAGCTGGACCGGGGGACGTCCGCCCACCGGGAGGCCGCGTTCTGGGAGATGGCGGGGCCGCACGCGGAGACCGCGGCCGCCGGGGTGCGGAACGCGCGGGTCGGGGTGCTCACCGTGGGCGACGTGCCGGGTGCGGAGCTGGGCCGGCTGCTCGCCGCCGAGGGGGTGGAGGTAACCGATGGGGAGGTGGCCGACCCGGGGACGGGAACGCTGACCGTCGTGCTGACCGACAACTACCTCCGCGACGAACTCGCCGAGATCAACAGGCGGCACCTGGCGGACGGACGGCCGTGGCTGCTGGCCCGCCCCGTGGGTCCGGTCCTCTGGCTGGGGCCCGTGTTCCAGCCGGGGGAGGGCGGCTGCTGGCGTTGCCTGTCGCAGCGGCTGGAAGGGCATCGGCAGTCGCTGACGTACCTGGAGGAACGGCTGCGCAGCACGGGACCGCTGGCCCTGCCCGTCGCCGATCTGCCGCTGATCCGCGAGGCGGGCATCCGCCTGGTCGCGGCCGAGGCGCTGAAGTGGCTGGCGGGAGCCAGGAGCCCGGAGCAGCGCGACGTGATCACCTTCGACACCCAGGGGCTCGGCACCACCCGCCACGAGCTGCGCCCCCGGCCGCAGTGCCCCGAGTGCGGCGATGCGGGACTGATGGCGGCCGCGGCAGAGCGGCCGGTCGAGCTGAGCCCGCGCCCCAAGACCTTCACCGCCGACGGCGGCCACCGCTCGCGGCATCCCGAGGACACCGCGGAGCGGTACGCCCACCTGGTCAGCCCGGTCACCGGCGTCATCAAGGAGCTCACCAGGGTCGACTCGGGAACGCCGTTCGTCAAGACGTACGCGGCCGGCCACAACTTCGCCAGGCAGGTACGCGACCTGCACACCCTGCGCACCGGTCTGCGCAGCCAGAGCGCGGGTAAGGGCACGACCGACCTGCAGGCCAAGGTCAGCGCCATGTGCGAGGCGATGGAACGGTACTCGGGCATCTTCCAGGGGGACGAGGCGAGGCTCGCGGCCAGTTACCGGGAGCTGGGCGCGGACGCCGTCCATCCGAACGCGTGCTCGCTCTACAGTCAGGAGCAGTACCGCACCAGGACGGAGACCCGCGGGGGCTCCAGCTACGGCTACGTCAGCGACCCCTTCGACGAGGACGCCACGCTGGAGTGGACGCCCGTGTGGTCGCTGACCGAACAGCGGCACAAGTACCTGCCCACCGGCTACCTCTACTACTACTATCGCGACCCGTCCGGCTCCGTCCCGAGCTCCGTCTGGTCCGACTCCAACGGAAACGCCGCCGGGTCCTCACTGGAGGACGCCGTGGTGCAGGGCTTCATGGAGCTCGTCGAACGGGACGCGGTGGCCCTGTGGTGGTACAACCGCGTCCGCCGTCCCGCCTTCGACCTCGACAGCTTCGCCGACCCGTGGATGACGGAGTTCCAGGAGGTCTACGCGGGGCTCGACCGTGAGCTGCACGTGCTCGACCTCACCACCGATCTGGGCATCCCGGTGGCCGTCGCCGTCAGCCGCCGCGTCAAGGGACCCACCGAGGACATCCTCATGGCCTTCGGCGCGCACTTCGACGCACGGATCGCCGTCCAGCGGGCCCTGGCCGAGATGAACCAGTTCATCCCCGCGGTGATCGACGCCGACGAGACCGGCACCCGCTACCGCTTCCACGACAGCGACCAGCTCACCTGGTGGAAGACCGCACGCATCGAAGATCACCCCTATCTGGCGCCCGGCGGGCCGCCCGTCGCCGCGGCGGCGTACGACAGGCCCGCCACCACCGACCTGCTCGACGACGTCGCCGCGGCCCGCGCGCTGGTCGAGGAGCGCGGCATGGAGATGCTCGTGCTCGACCAGACCAGGCCCGACATCGGCCTGCCGGTCGTCAAGGTCATCGTGCCGGGAATGCGCCACTTCTGGCGGCGGCTCGCGCCCGGCCGCCTCTACGACGTACCCGTCCGGCTCGGCTGGCAGGCCGAGCCCACCCAGGAGGAGCAGATGAACCCCATCACGATGTTCCTGTGACCGCGGGTCCCGTGACCCCGGGTCCCACGAGCGCGGGTCCCACGAGCGCGGGTCCCACGAGCGCGGGTCCCACGAGCGCGCCGGCGACCGTGTGCCGGGTCGGCCTGCGTCCGGACGCCGTCGTGGCGTCGGCGGACGGCGACATGAGCGGCGGGGTGCTGACCATCGCGCATCCCTTCGGCGCGCTCACCGCGCGCGGCCTGACCCCGGGCATCGAGTCGCTCCTGCGCGAGCTGCCGGGCGCACTCGCCGGCGAGGACGAGCTCGTGGAGAGACTTCTGGCGGCGGGCGGCACCAGTCAGGAGGCCGCCCTGCTGTACCTGGTGCTCTCCCGGCTGCGCCCTGTCCTGGTGCACGCGGTCGAGCCGCTGCTCCGGGTGGTGCCGATCGCCCGCGACGCCGTCTTCCAGCCGACCGACCTGGCCCCCGACGACATGGTGCGTCTGTCCAGGTTCGCGCTGGTCCGCAGGTCGGAGGAGGGCCTGGTCCTCGAGTCCCCGCTGTCGAGGCACCGGGCCATGCTGACCGAGGAGGCCATGCCGCTGCTCGCGGCGCTCGGCCGCGCGGTCCCGGCTAAGGAGGCGCCCGAGGCGCTCGGCCATCTGGTCGGGGCGGGCCTGGCCTGCGTCGGCGACGCCGAGGAGACCGATCCCACGCTGCGGGCCTGGGACTTCCACGACCTGCTCTTCCACAGCAGGAGCAGGATCGGGCGGCACGACCAGCCGTTCGGCGCGACCTTCCGCTTCCTTGAGGAACTGCCACCCGAGCCGGCGATCAAACCGCCACCCGAGCTGTCCGACGGCGCGGCCGTTGAGCTGTTCGCGCCTTCACTGGAGGAGACCGCGGCCGCCGACCCGCCGTTCACCACCGTGCTGGAGTCGCGCAGGTCGGTACGCGCGTACGCCGACGCACCGCCCACCGTCCGCCAGCTCGGCGAGCTGCTCTACCGGGCCGCGCGGGTGCGGGATGTCGTCGCGCCGAAGCCCGGCATGCCCTACGAGGCCAGCAGCAGGCCCTACCCCGGTGGCGGCGCGGTCTACGAGCTCGAGCTGTACCTCACCGTCAGCAGGTGCGAGGGCCTGGACCGCGGCGTCTACTACTACGATCCGCTCGGCCACCGGCTCATCCCGCTGCCCGCCAGGGCCGAGGACGCGCGGGCGATGCTGGCCGTGGCGAGCCGGGCGACGGCCGGGGCCGCCGACCCCGACGTGCTCATCACCATCACCTCGCGGTTCCGGCGGCTGTCGTGGAAGTACTCGGGCCTGGCGTACGCCGCCACGTTGAAGAACGTCGGCGTGCTGTACCAGACCCTCTACCTCGTGGCCACCGCGATGGGGCTGGGTCCCTGCGGCCTCGGCAGCGGCGACGCCGACCTGGCCGCGCGGACCTTCGGCCTCGACTGGGCGACGGAGTCGTCGGTCGGGGACTTCCTCATCGGCAGCGCGCCGGACGACGCGTCGTCCGGTTCGTGATGTCCGTCACGGTCGGCAGATGTCGTCTGCATCTGCCCGACCTCGCCCAGATTCGGGATCGTGGCAGGTAGAAGGACCAGTTGCCGAGAGAAAGAGGAGACCTGATGGCTGAGAGCATCTACATCCTCGGGGACGAGGACCGCAAGAAGTTCGCACGGTTGATCGCGGCGGCCTGGGACGATCCCGAGCTCCGAGGCCGCTACGAGACCGAGCCCAGAACCGTGCTCGCGCAGTACGGCATCGTCTACCCGTCCGGCGTGCCCACCCCGCCGCTGCCGGCCAGACCCGAGGGCGAGTTCGACATCGCCGAGCTCGAGTCCGCGGCCGGCTACGCGGTCGCCTCGGCCAGCACGACCGGCACCGCGGCCTGCATCGGCTGTGTGCTCACCGGGAGTGACCCCACCCTCCCCCAAGGCACGACATGAGCGAGGCGCTGCTCGATGGCGCGGGCAGGACCACCACGATCCAGAACCTGGAGGGCATCCGGGGGAGGTGGCCTGGGGGGCTGGTCCTGATCGCCCGACTCGTCCTTTCGTCGTCGGCCGCGAAGAGGTGGTTCACGTGGGAGCCTCGGAGAGGCTGAGGGGCGTGGGGCCGGGCGCGGTACGGCTGGCGCGCGTCGGAGCCGCGGCGTTCTTGGTGGGCATGGCGGCCTTCGCCGCCGTACCCCTCGCGGAGGCGCTCGGCGCCTTCGGCGGTGCCGGCGCGTTCGGCGGCTTCAGGGCGGCGATCGCGGTGCTCCTCATCACCGGCCTCACGGGCTGCTATCTGTGGCTCGCGGTGAGAGCCGTGCTCGACCGGGGCTCGCGGCGGGACCTGGTGGTGCTGGGCGTGATGGCGGCGCTGGCCGTGGCCGCGCCGTTCGCCGCGGGGCCCTCCTGGCTGAACCTGGGGTTCATGCTCCCGTTCGCGTTCGCGATCACGCTGCGGGGCTGGTGGGCGGCGGCGGGCTTCTTCGCCGCGCTCGCCGCCGGCACCGCCCTGTCGGCCTCCCATGAGATGAGCCTGCTGATCTTCGGCTCGCTGCAGAACATGCTCACGGCGGGGGCGCTCGCGGGTCTGACCATCTTCGCGACGCTGCTGGGCGAGCTGCAACGCACCCGCGAGGAGCTGGCCAGGCTCGCCATCACCGAGGAGCGGCTCAGGTTCGCCCGCGAGCTGCACGACGTGCTCGGGCACAACCTCTCGGTCATCGCGATGCGGACCGAGCTGTCCATGCGGATCCCCACCGACCAGGTCGCGCGGCTGCACGGTGAGCTGGCGGAGATCCACGACATCGCGAGACGCTCCCTCCACGACGTGCGGGCGGTGGTCAAGGGCTACCGCGAGATGTCGCTGGAAAAGGAGCTGGGCGGGGTGCGCCGGGTGCTCGAGGCCGCCGGCGTCAGGTGCGACTTCGCCGAACTGCCGCCCTCGCTGCCCCCGGACGTGCGCGTGGCGCTGGCCTGGGCGGTGCGCGAGGCGGCCACCAACCTGCTGCGGCACAGCGACGCCACCGTCTGCCTGCTCGGCGTCGAGTCGCACGGTGACCGGATCACGGTCACCGTCGCCAACGACGGCGTACGTCCGGACGGCGGCGGTGCCGCCTCGGAAAGCGCCTCGGAAAGCGCCACGGGGCGTACCTCGGGGCCCGGCGTGGGCGGAAACGGTGTGGGCGGGAGCGGCCTGGCCGGGCTCGACGAGCGGCTCGCACAGGTCGGCGGGAGCAGCGGGCGGCACACCGAAGACGGCTGGTTCACGCTGTCGCTGGACGTTCCCGGCCGCCCCACGGCGGCCGCACTCACCTCGGCCACAGGAGACCGGAAATGATCAAAGTTCTGATCGCGGAGGACCACGATCTCATCAGGGGAGCGCTGATCGCGCTGCTGTCGGAGGAGCGGGACATCCGAGTGATCGGGGAGGTGTCCAGGGGCGATGAGATCGTGCCCGCCGTCGTCGGCAGCAGGCCCGATGTGGCCCTGCTCGACATCGGACTACCGGGCATGGACGGCCTCGAAGCGGCAGGCCTGATCAAGAAGCTGGAGCAGCCGCCTCCGGTGCTCATCCTCACCAGCGTCGGGTCGCCCGGCAACTTCGACCGGGCCATGGCCGCGGGGGTGCGCGGGTTCCTGGTCAAGGACGCGCCCGCCCATCGGCTCACCGACGCCATCCGCGCCGTGGCCAGGGGGGAGCGCTACATCGACCTGGACGTGGCCGCCGACGGCGGCGGCGAGCAGGAGGTCGACACCAACCCGCTGACCGCGAGGGAGATCAGCGTCCTGTCGGCCGTCGCGGCCGGCGGGCGAGGCAGCGACCTGCGGAGCACCCTGGGGCTGTCCGACCACACGATCAGGAACTACCTGGCCGCCGCTCGCCTGAAGACCGGTGCCCGCAGCGATGAGGAGGCCGTACGCATCGCGCGGGTCAACGGGTGGCTGGAGAACAATCGCGTCGCCGGTTGACACGGGCCCGGAAGGCGTCAAGATCTATGTGAAACCATGATGCCTCCGGATATTTCGGGAGATCGCCCGTGGCGCAGGAGAGCGAGGCGCAGGCCAGGTGGCTGTTCACGGGCATCGTCGCGGTGACAGGGGCGCTGTGGGCACTCACCCCCGTCGCGTTCCTGATCGTCGGGGAGGTGGGCCGGGCACTGCTGTCGGGCGTGCTGCTCGGCGGGTTGCTGGTGGTGTACATGCGGGTCGTCGCCCGGCACATCGCCGGGACGGGCCAAGGGCCGCACCGGGTGCGGACCTTCGCCCTGTTCGCGGTGGTCGTCTACGGGGCGTTCCCGTTCATGGGGTCGGCCTGGATCTACACGCCCCTCATCGTCGCCGCCGCGGGGCTGCTCCTCCTGCCGCTCGGGTTCGCCGTCGGCGTAGTCCTCGCGGTGGCCGTCGCCGAGTTCCCGCTGGCACTGGCGGTGTCGGACCACGCACCGGAGGATGCGCTGCTGAAGAGCGCCGGAGTGTTCGTCGCCTCGGTGGTCGCCGCGGGGATCCTGCACTACGCCAGGTTCGTCCGGGAACTGCGCGAGCTGCGGGCGGCACTGGCGGAGATGGCCGTGGACCAGGACCGGGTGCGCATGGCGGGAGAGCTGCACGACCTGCTCGGCCAGACGCTGGCGTCGATCACGCTGAAGACCGAGCTGGCCCTGGCCCTGGTGGACCTGGACAGGAATCGGGCCATCGGCGAGGTCGCGGGCGTGATCGCCATCGTCAACGAGGCGCGTGAGGAGATCGGTGACGTCGTGGCGGCCAGGCGCTCGCTCGACGTGGGGGCGGAGCTGTCGGCGGCCGTCGCGCTGATCGAACTGTCCGGTGCGCGCTGCGACCTGCGCGTGGGGATCAGTGAGATCGACGAGGAGACGGCCGACGCGCTCGGCTGGATCGTGCGCGAGGCGGCCACGAACATCGTCAGGCACAGCGACGCCCGTCACTGCCTGATCGAGCTGGACAGAGTGGACGGGCGGATCCATCTGCTGCTGCGCAACGACGGCGCACGCCGCGAAGCGGGCCCGCGGCGAGGCTCGGGGCTCGCCGGGCTGCGGCAGAGGGTGGACAAGCTGGGCGGGTATCTGCACGCGGGTGGCACGGGGGGAGACGGGTTCGAAGTGCGGGTGTGGCTGCCCGCCGTACACGATCTGGAAAGAGTGATCACCATTGATTCGTGTCCTGCTGGCTGAGGACCACGGCGTTGTGCGGGGCGCCCTGACCATCCTGCTGAACCTGACGGGCGACATCGAGGTGGTGGCCGACACCGACAGAGGTGACAAGGTCGTCGCCTACGCTCTCGCCGCCGCGCCCGACGTCGCCGTCCTCGACATCGAGATGCCGGGATGCGACGGGATCGAGGCCACCTGCCGCCTCAGGCAGGCCATGCCGTCCTGCCGCGTGCTCATCCTCACCGCGCTCGCCCAGGCCGGGCTGCTCAGGCGGGCCATGGACGCGGGCGCGAGCGGCTTCCTGCTCAAGGACGCCCCCACTGAACGACTGGCCGAGAGCATCCGCAGGATCGCCCAAGGGGAGCGGGTGGTCGACGCGTCCCTGGCCCTGGCGGCGATGAGCGCGACGGCCACGCCGCTCACCGACAGGGAGGCGAGCGTGCTGGGCCTGGTCGGCCTTGGGGCCACGACCGGGGAGATCGCCGCCGAGCTGCACCTGTCGGCGGCGACAGTCCGCAACTACATCTCCAGCGTCCTCACCAAGACCGGCGCCAGGAACAGGACGGACGCCGTGCGCATCGCCATGGAGTCCGGGTGGATCGAGAGGCCGCGGCACGGGTGAGCCACGCCGTCGTCCGGCCGGCGTGAGAACTTATGCGGCCCGTCCCAGGGTCTGTTGATGGGAGGGCACGCTGCGGCCATCGGGCAGCAGTTCTCCCCAGTCGTCGAACAGTACGACGCCGTTGCACAGCAGGCCCCAGCCCTGCTCGGGGTGGAAGGCCACCAGGCAGGCGGCTTCACGGTCGGGGGCATCGGCGGACGGACAGGGCGGGTGGTGCTGACACAGCATCGGTTTCCTCCGGCTGGGCTGTACTGGACGTCGACCGGGATGTCGGTGGCCGGGCTCCGGGTTGGGCACCGGGCGGGCTTCGGTGCGGGGCACCGGGCCGGACTTCGGACGGCGGGTGCCGGAACGTTCTTTACGTCCGCTTCAGCGTGCCCTCTCCTACCCCTGGCACTGCACCGGGGAAACCCCCACATCGGTACCCGTTCCGCCCTGTACGGGTAGTACGTACTGCCCCCGCAGCCCGGTCAAGGTAGATCAGAAGGTTCTCTGATGTAGTGGGCGAAACAAAAAACGGGCCTGTCTGCCGATACGCAGCACAGAACCCGGTCGTCTAGAATGGGATAACACGCAAATGAAGTAACCCGATCCTCCAACTAGGATGCTATCACACGCATGAAGCAGTGTCAATCCGAGACCGCCCGGGTCGAGGCCCTGGAAGCGGAGCAGACGTACGTGTCGAGGCTCTACCGACGGCTGGACGTCACGCGCGAGCGGACCGCACGCACGTTGCGCGAGGTGTTCGCCCGCGGAGCGTGCCCGGGACCGGGCCCGCGGGCTGCGGCGGCCGCACAACGCGGCACGCCGGCTCTTCCTCGCCGAGATGCTCGACGCGCTCGCCCGCGACGAGGCCGACCGGCTCGATCGGCCCATGGACGCCGCCGACCTGCGGTACGCCGCGCGCGGGCTCTGGCAGCACCGGTCCGTACGCGACGCGCTCGACGCACTGTGGCCGGAGCTCACCCCGCAGCGGCTGATCGGCGAGCTGCTGTCCGACGAGGAGCGGCTGCGCCCGGCCGCCTCGCCGTACCTGTCGGAGGAGGAGTCGGGGGCGCTGGCACGGCCGCGCACCGCTCCCTGGACGCTGGGTGACGTCCCGCTGCTGGACGAGGCCGCCGAACTGCTCGGCGAGGACGAAACCGCGGCGGCGGTCGCCCACCGGTCGGCCGAACGCAGGCGCCGCGCCGAGGAGCGGGCCGAGGAGGAGCTGTACGCCAGGGAGGTCCTGACGGTAAACGAACTCGGCGACGTGATGGACGTGGCGGCCTTCGCCGACCGCAACCGCGACACCGGCGCCCACCTGACCACGGCGGACCGGGCCGCCCGCGACCGGCGCTGGGCGTACGGGCACGTGGTCGTGGACGAGGCACAGGAGCTTTCCGCGATGGCCTGGCGGATGGTCATGCGCCGAGTGCCGACCCGTTCGCTGACGGTCGTGGGCGACATCGCGCAGACCGGGTCGGCGGCGGGCGCGCGATCGTGGGGAGAGATGCTCGAACCCCACGTGGGCGGCCGGTGGCGCGAGGAGCGCCTGCTGGTCAACTACCGCACCCCCGCCGAGATCATGGAGGTCGCCGCCGACGTGCTGAAGGCGGTCATGCCGGAGCAGTCACCTCCCGAGTCGGTCCGGTACGGCGACACGCCGCCGCGTGCTGTCTCGGCGTCCGAGACCGACCTGCGCGGGCTCGCCGAGTCGGAGTTGGCGGCGATCGGGGACGGGCGGCTCGCCGTCATCGCCCCCGACGCGCGGCACGCCGAGATCGCGGCGCTCTTCCCCGACAGCGACGGCGACGACCCGCTGGACGCTCCGATCGCGGTGTTCACCGTGCGGAGCTCCAAGGGGTTGGAGTTCGACGCGGTGGTGGTGGTCGATCCCGGCGCGATCTTGCGGCAGTCCGCCAAGGGCGGCCAGGACCTCTACGTCGCGATCACCAGAGCGACCCGCCGGCTGACCGTGGTCTACGAATCCCCGCTCCCCGAGATGCTCAGCAAGCTCACCCCGCGGATGGACACGGCCGTTGGCCGTCTGGCTGAGGCCTTTCCGTCGCCTCGCCACGACGCCTGACGCTCAGGATAGAAGCACGGATATGAAAAACTTGTTTCTCCCGCGCTTTTGCGAAAAGAATTATGGCATAAGTTACTTTGTGTGGGCGACTGCTAACCCGATCACGCTTCCCTCGCCTTCGGGTTCCTCGCCGTCCGCGGGTGCTGCCCGCTGAGGGAGTCGTTGATATGCCGGGTGGGAGGCCGGGATGTACGGAGGCCGGTGGCGCCGCGTGACTACCGGCGTGCGCTGTACGCCTGCAACCACTCGCAGGCGTTGCGCGAGGTATCCGTTGCCGACCAGCCGGCCGACCGACACCTCTCTGCCGTTCAGCGGGTGATGGCGGTCTCTTCGGGCGGAAACGTCTGCCCCAGTTCGTCCGCCACGTCCAGGACGGTCTTGACGACATCCGGCGTGGTGCGGAAGTTCACGAAGCACACACGCAGGCAGGTGCGGCCGTCGACGATGGCCGGCGCCAGGTAGACGCGGCCGTCGGCCTGCATGGCCCTGGCGAGCCGTTCGTTGTGGGAATCGAGTTCGCTGTCGCTCATCCCGGGCAGGACGTGCCGGAAGCAGACGGTCGACAGCATCGGCTCGTGCGACAGTTCGAAGGAGGCGTGCGCCCGCACCTCGTCGGCGAGCAGCGCCGCGTTGGCGAGCGTGCCCTCGATCCAGGCACGGAACTGGTCGGCGCCGTGGACCCGCATCGACAGCCACAGGCGCAGGGAGCGGAAGGGCCGGGAGTATTCGAAGGTGTGGTCAACCGGTTTGCCGGTGTCCTCCGCGTGGAGCATGTAGCGCTCTTCGTGGCCGAACGCCGCCCGTAGCGGGCCGCGATGACGCAGCAGGATGACGCTGCAACTCTTCTGCGTGCCGAACCACTTGTGTGCGTCGACGGTGACGGAGTCGGCGCGGTCGAGTCCGGCGAACCAGTGCCCGGCCGTCGAGGTGGCGGCGGCCGGCAGGCCGTAGGCACCGTCGACGTGCAGCCACACCCCCTCGCGCTCGCACACGTCGGCGATCGCGGCGAGGGGGTCGACCGCTCCGGTCAGGGTGGTGCCGGCGGTCGCGACGACCGCCACAGGGGTGAAGCCCTCCGCTCGGTCGCGCTCGAGGGCGTCTCGGAGCGCGTCCACCCGCATCCGGCGCCGTTCGTCGGTCGGTATCCGGCGCAGTGCTCGGCGACCCAGGCCCGCCGCCTCCACAGCGCGTGCGACGGAGTGGTGCGCCTCGTCCGAGCAGTAGACGGTGGCCCGGTAGCCGGAGACTCCCTCCTCACGCGCGCCCGGCAGTGCCTGCTCCCGCGCCGCGAGCAGGGCGGTGAGGTTGGACGTCTGGCCGCCGCTGGTGAAGTGTCCCTCCCCCAGCGGGAAGCCGACGAATTCGGCCACCCAGCGCACAGCCTGTTGGTCGAGAAGGTCGGCAGCCCCTGCGGCGGTGGCCAGGTTCGCGTCATAGGCGGCGGACAGCGCGGAAGCCAGCACACTTACTTCCAGTCCGCTGGAGCCGACATAGGCGAGGTACAGCGGTCGAGATGGCGACACGCTGGCCTCCAGGATGTGGACGGCGTCATCCAGCGCGGCCCGCGTGTCGTCCGGCTGCTCCGGCAGCGCGGCCCGCAGGCGCCCGACAAGGTCCGCGTCGATATCCGGTTCACACGGTCGCGGGCGGTCGAACGACTCCCATGCCGCTGTCAGGTAGTGGGAAAGGCCTTCGAGGACTCCCGCCCGGTCGGTGAGCGCCGAAGGCGAGGTACGAAGCGATTCTGGAACGAGGTGGTCTGTCGCACGCGTCATGCCGACAGCGTGCTGAAGTATGGGCATACGCACAAGAAGGCACTGTTTCGTTGAGCAGAACGATACTCATACGGGGGTAAGACTTGTCATAATGGTCAGTGTGGATGCGCTCGATGCCCGAATCCTTCTCGCTGTCGACGACGACCCCGATGCCCCCAGCCTCGCCCTGGCCAAGCGGCTCGGCATCGCCCGCAACACTCTTCACGCCCGGCTGCAGCGGCTCAAAGCAGCCGGTGCCGTACGCGAATTCACCCGCCGCGTCGACCCCGCCGCTCTCGGCTACGGCCTCGTCGCGTTCGTTTCCATCGCCCTGAGCCAGACCACCGGGCACCGTGCGACCGCCGCCCTCGCGGCCTTTCCCGAAGTCATCGAGATGCACTCCACCACGGGCGAAGCCGACCTGCTGCTGAAGGTCGTCGCCCGCGACACCGCCGACCTGCACCGCATCTCCGGAGAGTTCCTCGCCGTCCCGGACGTCGTGCGCACCAGCACGGTGATCTCCCTCCGTGAACAGTTGCCACTGCGCACCCGCGCGTTGATCGAGCAGGCCGCCGACCAGCGTCCTCTGGCGTGAAGGGGTCTGCGCCAACAACGGCCCGCCCCGGCCAGGACCTTGACCGTGTTGTCGGTCCGGGTGCCCGGCCGGCCTCGGTTTCGAAGGGACAAGGAGCCGGTCGGCCTGCTGCAGGCATACCTCTTTGTCCCTACCCCGGAATTATGGTCGCGCCTTTCGGTCGGGCGTATTTCTTGCCTGTTGACGCCGCGTGAGATCTGTCGACCTCAAGCGACCAGCGGAACATCACCGACGCCTCCGGCCGCAGGGCCGAGGTCCGGATCGAGGGCGGGCTGATCCAGCAGATCAAGCTGCCCGACGGACGGCACGTGTCGTACTTCTACACCGGCGGGCTGCTGACGTCGGTGATCGGCGCCCGCGGGTTCACCTGGAAGTACGTCTACCAGGCCAACGGGCTGCTGACCCAGGTGATCGATCCGCACCGCGTGGCGATCGTGACCAACACCTACGGCCCCGACGGCCGGATGACCGCCCAGCTCGACGCGCTGGGCAAGAAGACCACCTTCGAATGGAACGCCGCCAAGCAGGAGGCGACCACCACCGACCCCGACGGCGTGGTGATCTGGGACGGGTACCGGGGCAACACGCTGGTGTGCTCCCAGCGCGGCACCGGTGACGCCGACAGCCACCGCTACTCGGCGACCAGTTGCGCGGCCGGTTCGCAGATGGCCGGACGGATCGACTACACCTACGACCTGGTCGGCAACCGCCTGTCCCAGAAGCGGACCGGCAGCGAGGGCAACGACACCACCACCTACGCCTACGACGTCGCCGACCAGCTCACCCGTGAGACCGTGACCCGGCCGGGCGCGAGCACGGCCAAGGACTTCGCCTACGACGTCAACGGCAACCAGATCCGGGCCGGCGCCGATCGCTTCACCTACAACCTCGACAACAGCCTGGCCACGGCCACCGTCGGCGGCAACAGCTTCGTCCCCGGCACGCTGGTGCTGATGGCCGACGGCACGGCCAAACCCATCGAAGAGGTCGACCTCGGCGACACCGTGATCGCCACCGATCCCGAAACCGGTCAGACCGCAGCCGAACCCGTGGTCGGACTGATCACCGGCGACGGCGACAAACACCTGGTCGGCGTCACCGTCGACACCGACGGCGACAAGGGCACCGCCACCGGCCAACTCGTCGCCACCGACGGCCACCCCTTCTGGGTCGAGAACGCGCGCGCCTGGCTCAAGGCCGACCAACTCCAGCCCGGCATGTGGCTGCGCACCAGCGCCGGCACCCACGTCCAGGTCACCGCAATCAAGACCTGGACCAAGAGCGACCAGCGCGTCCACAACCTCACCATCGCCGACACCCACACCTACTATGTACTCGCAAGTGCCACGCCGGTCCTCGTGCACAACTGCGGTACTGGTCCAAAGGATGGCGCTGGCCTTACTCCCGAAGAACTCATGTCGAGGGCCCAGGACCTTCGAGACGGGTACGCCGGCGAAATGGCAAAGCTATCGAATCGAAAGCGGCCTGCGACAGTTACGGCTGGCTACAACGTTGAAACTGGGCAGTATGCGGCAGGCGCATCAGCTAAGGGAGTTTGTGCAGAGGTCTGTGTCGTCAACCAGCTCGGAGGTGACCCTTCGAAGATTGTGTTCACCTCAGCTGTCCGGCCGCGGACCGGGCAATCCATAAACATCTGCGTCTCGTGCGAAGGTCAGTTCGGGCGTAAACCATTCAAGGAGCCCGGTACAATATTCGATTCAGACGTGCTTAGGGTTTTCGATGACTAATGGTAAGTGTGACCGAGGGGCGAGCTCTTGGAACTGGAACTGAAGCGGCATGAATGGCGATCACTCCAGGGAGTGTCAGGCGATGCCGGTGCCCTTGAGTCCGCCCTTCGCGCACTTGCTCAAGCCGGCGACCGAGATGAGGCAGTCCAAGCTGCACGCCGTGTGGAAAGAGTGATCTTTGCGCAGGGATTGCTCTGCGAGGCCTCGGCTGCAGCGGCATCGACTCTGGTCCACTGCCTGTGGCGCCGGTCCGAGCATGCCGAGGATCTGATTCTCGGCATGCTCTCGGATATCTCTGTGGCCGTTGTCGATGAGGAAGATCCGACTGTTTACGGACCGATAAGTCAGGAGCAATGCCTTAGCGAGATAAGGCTAGGCTTCCCGATGTATGTCGAGATCCTTGAGGCTGGAAAGAGTATTCACTCTCGAACCGCCTGCATTGATCTGATTCTCGCGTGCGGACTTTCAGATGAGAGGCTCAGGGGGCGATCGGTGTATTTCCTGGGGAAGGCACTTCAGTTGGACGGCCTGGAAGGCCATCGAGACGTCATTCACGCCTCGATCCGTGAGTTGAGCGAAGGAGGTGCGGCGAGGTAGTTGTTCAGCAACGCTCCGCTGACGAAAAGGTCGAATCCCTCTACGGAAGGCAATGGAATCGCCGGGGCGATGCCGCCTTGATCGCGTTCGGTGCCGCTAGTGGAAGAACCGCGGTAACGATGGAGAAGCGACTAACCAACTTCGTTACACAGACGGCCAGAATCCCGGGTGCTGATGTTCGGAGAGCGACGCCGTAGTGAGCGGATATAACCTACTCAAGGCAGTACTGATGTGTCCGCGCTGCGATAAGTTGGGATCAGTGTGTGCCGAATTTCGTTTCGGTCTCTTCGAGTTCCGAGAGTATGAAATCGGTGATCACCTAGAATGGGGCGTCACAGGAGATCGCTCTCCGCGGCGGCGCCCCGAAGAGGGAAACCTCAGCGGTGAAGGATACGTGGAGTGCCATTTCTGTGGACGGGATTACTGGGTGACGATCGACGTACGAGTCGACGTCATTACTTTAGTGAATCCAGATCCCGACAGGCCGGGCTATATCCCTTCCGGCAACTGATATAGCGGTTGACCGGTGGTCATCAGCGTTGCCTCCTCCCTGGGAACACGCAGAGCAGAATGCTTTGCTGTTCATCAACTGCATGGGTTGGACTCCTGTCGCGGGCGCAGCCTCGCGTAGTTTAGGCACCGAGAACTGTGCCCCATTGATTCGCGGCGGGTGGCCGAATCACGGGGCAGGTTTATCGGCGAGAGAGCGGAACGATGATCAGGACCTTTGAGTGGTAGCAGTGGATCAGAGCCTTGCTCGCTTCCTCAACGAGGCGGACGGTCCTCAGCTCACATATTTTGCAGCAAGCTGTGTTGAGCGGGCCTCAGTTGCATTCTTCCTGGCCATGTCGCTTGATGAAACTAGAAGGGCGGACGCAGACCAGTTCTTGGAACTGCTCGAAAGTCTCTGGAAATTTCAGAGTTTGCCACGAGATGAAAGGCGCAGGTGCCAAGAGATAGCAGCCGGTTTCCGGGAACTGCAGCAAGAGGAGGAACCGCCGGGGGTATTCGCCTATGCGTACGATGCGGTCGCCGCCATGTTCTATTCGTACGCGTATCTGGTATCCGATGACAGGTTGAACATCACTTACTGCTCCAATCACCTGCTGAATTCGGCGGGATTTCTCGATGAGGCTGCAGGTGCTGGGGAGACGTTCGTCAACGAAGAGATCAGGGCGCAAATCGGCGACATTGATCTGCTGATTGGAGAGTCGGGAGACGGGACCGAACTCGTACCTGTTCTCAGAGGTGGGTCTCGCAAAATCGGCCGGCATCGAGCAGAGGTGTTGAATCTAATGGCGAGCGGGTAATGAATGAGCGTGGCGGAAACGGAGCGTGCTCTGCTGGCTGCGGGATGGCAGCCCGGCAGAAGGGCCTGCACCGGTGGGTGGCGTGCTTCGCTCGAAGCTTCCGGCTTCGATATGCGTGACGCAGCCGCCCGGTTCCTCTCCGAGTTCGGCGGTGCTGGCATCTCGGGGGGCACGCGAGGCTTTCGAGCTGAATCCGTTATCGAGCACTGTGGAAGGCCCGGTACGGCGAGGCGCGGCCGCGTGCCGTCCCGACATCCGAGACCGACCTGCGCGGGCTCGCCGAGTCGGAGCTGGCGGCGATCGGGGACGGGCGGCTCCCCGTCATCGCCCCCAACGCCCGCTACGCCGAGATCGCGGCACTCTTCCCCGACAGCGACGGCGAGGACCCGCTGGACGCTCCTGTCGCGGTGTTCAGATGAATCGAGATAACTTCACACAGGAAAGGATCGATTGGGGCTCATTGAGTCACAATATCGGGAGCGCGTCAGATATTCCTCACATAGTCGCCAGACTGCAATCTGCGTCGACGCGGGACGAAGCCGCAGAGTCGGCATGGGAGCTCAACGAGAGGCTCTGCCACGGGGGACTTGAAGTCGTCGATGCGACGGCTCCGGCGATCCAGATCCTGTGGTCGCTGGTCGCCGACCAATCGTTTCACTGGCGACATTACGTCGTGCAGTTCATCGATTGCGTCGCGGTCGTCCGAGGAGTATACGCGCCGCCTCTAGCGCCTCGCGGAGCGTCTGCTGAGTATGCGTGCAGGATCGCGATTCAGAAGGGGATCGGCTTGGTCGCAGAGCTTGCCGAGCATGCTGGAGACGTTAACATTCGCGGCTCCTGTATCGAGTTGCTGGGCGATGCGGGCGAGGCCGAGGAGGTGATACGACGATTCTCCATACGGCTCGCCTCTGAGAACGACCCTTCTGCGCGGGCTGATCTTGCCGCCGCGATGGCTGCAGCCGCGATCCGCACTGAGGAAAGCGCTGAGCGCGCCGCAGAGTTATGCGCGGACTTGCTCGCTGATGAGAGCGCGGCTGTGCGTTTCCGGGTCGCCAGGGTCATCCTGAGGGCCCGTCCGACCGGGGTCGATCTCGAACATGCGGAATCAGTGCTCGATACGGCTTATTCCGAGGTCCGTCGGACTGGTGGATTCAGAGACGAATATGCGTGAAGGGCCACTCAGTCATCCGCGCCGTACCGACAGCACGTCCGCCCGCTGACCACCTCATCGATCACTACTTTCTTGGCAACGATCAGTTCGAGGAGATATATCTGGTCGCTGACTGGTTGGTGACTTTCGGGGTCGGTGATGATGCCATCGAAAAGCTGATTCTCGTAGTTGCGCCCGACGTGATCCATCCGGGGCCCGTCCAGGGCACCGGTAGAACCGGAGGTTCCTGCTCTGAGGATGGTGAGTTGTGGACGGGTTCCAGCCGCGGGACGAGATGGAACGCTTGCACGGGAGACCGGTCCGGGAGGGAACGCCTTCCCGGCTGTCATCCTTCGTGGTGGAAGTAATCGGGAATCTGAACGCGTATGCCAGCCGTATTCGCGTAGCGCTGGCCGCAGGCGTGGAGTTCGCTGCTCAAGGGCAGTCCGACGCCGAGGAGTTGAGCGAATCGAACGTCCCCGTCTGGTTCTCTGCCGCATGCCGAGAGCAGGCGCCGGCTTTGGACTCTTGGCCTGAAGTTCTCGAAGGGCGCCGCCGATATATCGAGCACTGTGGTGAAGAGCCCTGGGATCTGCAGGATTGGCTATGGGAGTTCGCATCGGGAACACGTCAATGGTCATGGTGGGACGTAACAGCGGCTGGAGGGTCTATTGCGCAGATCTGGCTTGATTCGAATTACGAGCCGAATTTTCAGGCCGATGACGTGAGGTGGCTCGCCTATGCATCGGGAGCTCGGGCCGTGGTAGGCCCGATCTTCCTACCGTCGTCACTGTGGGAAGGGCAGATGTCGCTCGGCCTGTGAGTGCAGCCGCTGCGGCGGTGCTCCTGCAACCTTGAGCCTGGCGAACTGTTCTCGTAGATGAACCTCTAGTCGTCAGGCTGCCAGACCGTCATCGGGTCGAGCAGGGTGAACAGTTCGTCGATGCGGTGGGTCAACGCGGCGCGAAGGTGGGTGGCCAGTCGTCCCCAGTCTTGGCGGGTCGGCGGCTGCCCCGGCGGCCTGGATCTGACTTAGCTCATCTCCGGGTTTCCTCGCCGGCCTGCCGGCCTTGTCCAGGAAAGCGGCGTGGCGGGTCTCCGCTGGGCATACGTTGGGAACGATGAGGGATCAGTGTGCGGGGAGTGAGCGGCCGGGACGTCGCCGCAGGCCGGGTGGGTGGGCGCTGCCCGCCAAGGGAGTCGTCGATATGCCGGGCGGCAGGCCGGGGATGTACGGAGGCCGGTGGCGTCGCGAACTGCCCGCCAGACTGCCCGCCAGACTGCTCGTCGCCGTGCTCGCCGGTCTGCTCGTGCCGGTCTCCGGCTGTGCCGGGGCGCAGGGGGATGCCGCGCCGGTCACCGAGAGCGCGACGCGGCCGGTGACCGTACGGCCGACCCCGGAGCCTTCGGCGGTGCCGTCGCTGAGGCCTTCGGCGGCCGGTCTGCCCGCGCCGGACGCGGCGATCCCCAAGGATCCCGCGCGGCTGGCCGACGCCCTGCGCCGTACCGTCGCGCTGTTGCGTGACAGCGTCGACGACTGGGTCCGTACGGGCGGCCCCGCCAAGGGACAGGCGCCCGAGTCGGTGGTCCTGCCGGCGCTGTACGAGCAGCGCGTCTACCGGCGCCTGGCCCGCGATCCGAAGCTCGCGTCCCGGACGTACGACAAGCTGCCTAAGGGTTTGGCCGGGCGGGCCCGGGACAACGTGACGGCCGTGCGGGGCCTGCTCTCCCTCGCCCACCCCGTCAGCGGGACGGCGAAGTTCCGCCTCAAGCCTCCCGAGCCGGCCGATGTGCTGCTCAGGCATTTCCGGCGGGCCGAGCGCCGGTTCGGCGTGGAGTGGGAGGTCCTGGCGGCGGTGATGTTCGTCGAGACCAAGTTCGGCCGGGTGCGGTCGCCGAGCCACACGGGTGCCGAGGGGCCGATGCAGTTCATGCCGGGCACCTGGAAGGCGTACGGCATGGGCGGTGACGTCCACGACACCCGCGATGCCCTGCTCGCCGCGGCCAACTACCTGCACGCGTCGGGGGCGCCGGGTGACTACCGGCGCGCGCTGTACGCCTACAATCACTCCAACGCGTACGTCGAGGCGGTCCTGCTGCACGCGCGGCAGATGAAGCGGGACGTCAGGAACTACTACGCCTACTACAACTGGCAGGTGTACGTGATCACCACTCGCGGCGAGCGCCGCCTGACCGGGCCGTGACGCCGCATCGGAACTGTCCGGTCGGTTACGCCTTCTTCCTCGACGTTGATGTCAACCGGGAAAGCGAGGGCCCGGGCCGTACCGGACGCCGGTGCCTCCCCGGGCGTCTCCGATCTTCTCCAGGATCTGGTGTACGGAACACGATGTGCCAGCCGTCGGCTGCTTTGACCAGGCGGGCTCCGGTGATCCGCCCGGCGGGGCCGCCCCTGGTGACGCCGGGCAGGTCTTTGGTCCACCGGAACCGGACCCGCCCGGCCTTGGGCAGGCTGACTGCGCCCCATCGCCGGTTGACCCGCTTGATCTGCAGGTCGCGGGCCTGGGGCACGTCTACGGCCGGCCGGGATCGGAACCGGGCCTTGAACGTGGGGCGTCCGGCGGGGTGGCCGGGGTTGAAGAAGTTCGCCCATGCCTGCCGATACGTTTTCAGTACCGCTTGCGCTGCCTGGGCGGGCAGTTGGCCCATCCAGTCGATCTCGCGGCGGGCCGCCCGGATCGCCTCGTCGCAGTCCTTCACCGTCGCGAACCGGCCCTGTCGGAAGGTGAAGTACTCGTGCAGCAGGTTCCACAGCGCGCGGGCGGTGTGCGCCTGACCGTCCAGCACAGCCACCTGGGCTGCGCTGAGGTCGAGTCGCGCCACGTGCGCCCGGGTCTGCTTCACCAACTCCACACCCTGATCGTATCGTTTGGTTTATGTCACCGCGATGGGAACCGAACCCTGACGTCCGGAGGGGACGCCATGTCGTCTCCCACCTTCACGCGCATTTGGTGTTCGTCACAAAGTATCGGCGGGGGGTGTTCACCGGCCCGATGCTGGTCCGCTGCGGGGAGATCATGCGGGAGGTGTGCGCCGACTTCGAGGTCGAGCTGCGTGAGTTCA
>NZ_JBHMQT010000049.1:0-4801 GCF_042435035.1 Sphaerimonospora cavernae | reverse complement strand
CGCTTCCGCTCCCACCACGTCGACATGGCCGACGACGCCTCCATCGTCGCGGCGGTGCGGGCGGCGGCCGAGGATCTCGGCGGCCGCATCGACGTGGTCTGCAACATCGCCGGGGTCACGCTGGCCACCCCGATCGACGACCTGGACATCGACCGGATCCGCACCATCACCCAGGTGAACTTCATCGGCCCGCTCCGGCTCATCTCCGAGGCGCTGCCGCACATCCCCGCGGGCAGCGCCAGCGCGATCATCAACGTCGCCTCCAACGCGGCGACCCAGGCGGTGCCCACGATGGCCGCCTACGCCGGCTCCAAGGCGGCCCTGGTCTCGGCCTCCTTCACCCTGGCCGTCGAGCTCGCCCCCAAGCGGATCCGGGTCGTCCCGATCTCCCCGTCCGGCGTGCAGACCAAGATGATGTGGGAGATCTGGGAGCAGGTGAAGGACTACGAGGGCGACTGGTACTCCCGCATGATCCACCTGTGGGGTCAGCAGGAGTCAGGTCAGGCCCACGAGCTGGCCGCCTTCATCGCGTTCGCCGCCTCGGAAGAGGCCAAGTACTGGAACGCGTCCGAACTGCGCATCGACGGCGGCGCCCGCGCCTCGTTCTGACGATCGCACGCATCCTGCCGCGCGCCGCTCGGATGGCGCGTGCCCCGGGTCCGCGGAGACTCGACTCAGCCACGAGTTCTCCGCGGACCCGGGCGAGCCCGCTGTACGCCCAATGGGCGCCCTCGCCCGCCACTGCCTGCTGAGATGAGGAGGGATGACCGTGGCGCGACAGCGTTCGGAGTGGTCGGACCGCCAGGAGATCCACGATGTCGTCCTGCGCTACTGCAGGGGCATCGACCGGCTCGACTTCGACCTGGTCCGCTCGGCCTACCATCCCGGCGCGATCGACCATCACACCGGCTTCGAGGGGACCGTCGAGGAGTTCCTCGCCTGGGTCGAGCCCAAGCTCCGGGCCCGTCTCGGCGGCACCATGCACATCGTGGGGAACCACCTCGTCGAGCTGTACGGCGACGTGGCGATCGCGGAGACGTACGGAACCTTCGTCCACTGGGGTGAGCCGGCCGACGACCCCCGGGTCAACTTCACCAGCGGCGCGCGCTATGTCGACCACATGACCTGTCGGGACGGCCGCTGGGCGATCTCCGAGCGCTGGGCCGTACGCGAATGGACCCGCTCGGAGGCGGGCCGGTTCGTGGCCAAGGAAGGCGACGGCCCCACGGGACGGCGCGACGAGCACGACCCGCTCATCCTGCTCCAGCGCCGCATCGCGCCCGCGAAGCCAGAGAACGGCAGATAAGCCGGCTGTTGCCATGACTAATGACAAAGCTCACATTCCGCCACAAATTTTGACTCCCCCGTCGCTCCAGGAGGAACTGCCGTGACCTACGCCTACGATCCCGAGATCCGGCCGTGGATCTCGATGCTCCCCACGCTCGACGTCACCGATCTCGCGGCCGCCCGCGCCTTCACCGCGGCCATGATCGAGCAGTTGCCGCCGTTCGAGCTCCCCGCCGGGCTGACCCTCGAGCGGCGGACGGTGCCCGGCCCGGACGGGGCGCCCGACGTCCCGATCCTGGTGTTCGCGCCCACCGAGCACAACGGGGAGCGGCCGGCCTTGGTGTACGGCCACGGCGGAGGGTTCGTACTTGGCGACAGCGAAGGCGAAAAGGCCCTTCCCGCGCAGATCGCCGCCGAGGTCGGCGCCGTCGTCATCTCGGTCGACTACCGGCTGGCGCCGGAGCACCCCTTCCCCGCCCCCGTCGAGGACTACTACGCGGTGCTGCGGTGGACCGCGAAGAACGCCGCCGCCCTGGGCGTCGACCCGGCTCGGATCGCGGTGGGCGGGGTCAGCGCCGGCGCCGCCCTCGCGGCAGCGACGGCCCTGCTCGCGCGTGACCGCGGCGGCCCCGAGCTGTGCTTCCAGCTGCTCGACATCCCCGTGCTCGACGACCGGCTCGACAGCCCGTCGATGCGGGAGTTCACCGACACGCCGCTGTGGAACCGCCCCAACGCGATCCACAGCTGGCGGCACTACCTCGGCCCGCGCCAGGAGGACGACCCGGTCTCGCCCTATGCCGCGCCCGCCCGCGCGACCGACCTGTCCGGGCTCCCCCCGGCGTACGTCTCGGTCTGCGAGTTCGACCCGCTGCGCGATGAGGGCATCGCGTACGCGCAGCGGCTCGTCCAGCATGGAGTGCCCACCGAGTTGCACCTGTTCGCGGGGACGTTCCACGGCTCCGGCGGCGCCCTGCCGATGGCCGGGGTCTCGCAGCGGATGCGCGCGGAACTGATCGACGCCACCCGCCGGGGACTGGCGCCCCGCCCCACCGCGGCGTAGGGCCGCTTTGGCCGAAACCGGAGCACCCAGAGTGGAAAAGGAATATCTCGATGTCGACGGTAGAAGAAACACCGATGGAATCCGCGAGACCGATCACCGGAGCCGAATACGACGTCGTCGTCATCGGCGCGGGCTTCAGCGGGCTGTACGCGCTGTACCGGCTTCGTGACCTGAACGCGAAGGTCGTCTGCTTCGAAGCGGGCGACGGAGTGGGCGGCACGTGGTACTGGAACCGATACCCCGGGGCACGGGTCGACATCGAGAGCATGCAGTACTCGTACTCGTTCGACGAGGACCTCCAGCAGGAGTGGAGGTGGCCCGAGCACTACTCCCCCCAGCCCGATCTCGAGGCGTACGCCAACCATGTCGCCGACCGGTTCGACCTCCGTGAGCGGATTGAGTTCAGCGCCCGGGTGAACCGGCTCCGGTTCGACGAGGCGGCGAACCGCTGGCACGTCCGGACCGATCGGGGCGACCAGGTCGTCGCCAAGTACGTCATCGCCGCCGCCGGCAGCCTGAACGCCGAGAACATTCCGCAGTTCCCGGGCCTGGACTCCTTCCAGGGCCAGTGGTACCACACCGCGAACTGGCCCAGGGAGGAGGTCGACTTCACCGGCAAGCGGGTGGGGCTCATCGGGACCGGATCGACCGGGATCCAGATCGCTCCCGTGGTCGCCGAAACGGCCGGCCACCTCCATGTCTTCCAGCGCACGCCGAACTTCAGCCTGCCGTCGAAGAACCGGCCGCTCGAACCCGAGTACGAACGCGAGTGGAAGGCGAACTACACCGAACGGCGCGCCGCCATCTCCCAGGACCCCGGCGCGGTCTACTGGGCGAATCCGGCAGACCGCCGCTCCATATTCGAATTCACCCCCCAGGAACGCGAGCAGATCCTGAACGAGGCGTGGGCGTCCAAGGGCGGCTTCGAGTTCGTCCGCTGTTTCAGGGAAACGATGGTGAATCCGGAGGCCAACGAAATCGTCGCCGAGTTCGTCCGGAACAAGATCCGGCAGACGGTCAAGGACCAGGCTGTAGCGGAACTGCTGTGCCCGAAGACGTACCCGTTCGGCACCAAGCGGCTCTGCCTTGACTCCGGATATTACGAGACGTTCAATCGCGAGAACGTCACCCTCGTCGACGTACGCAGCGATCCGATCACCGAGGTCACTCCAACCGGGCTGAAGACGACCGCCACTGCCTATGACCTGGACATCATCATCTTCGCGACCGGTTTCGACGCGATGACCGGGGCGATGACCAGGATGAACGTGACCGGCGTCGGCGGCATGGATCTCCGCGACAAGTGGGCGAACGGCCCGACCAGCTATCTCGGCTACTTCGTCGCCGGATTCCCCAACCTGTTCATGATCCACGGCCCCGGCAGCCCCTCGGTCCTCGCCCAGATGATCACCAGTGGTGAGTGGCAGGTCGACTGGGTCGTCAAGTTCGTCGAGCACATGGAGGAGAACGGCTACGGGCGCGTCGACACCACCTCCGAATGGGAGGAAAACTGGAGTGCCGAGGTGAACATGGTCGCCGACTACACGCTCTACAAGAAGGCGGACTCCTGGTATCTGGGAGCCAACATCCCCGGCAAGCCCCGCGTGTTCATGGTCTACGTCGGCGGCTTCGACCGATACATCCAGCGGTGTAACGAGCAGGTCGAGGCCGGCTACGAGGGATTCGTCTTGAGCAGGTAGCCCGCCTGCTGGTAGCGATCCGCGTAAATGGCTGGGGCGTCCGGCAAGAGCGGCGGCGATCGTCCGCTCCCGAAGGGCGCCCCGGCCCGCCGAGGTCGGAGGATCGCGAGGAGACGCGGGCGGGACGTGCAGGCACGTTCCTTCAGAACGAGGCGCGGGTGCCGCCGTCGACGCGCAGTTCGGACGCGTTCCAGTATTTGGCCTCCTCCGAGGCGGCGAACGCGATGAACGCTGCCAGGTCGTCGGCCTGGCCCATCGTCTCCCGGCCCCACAGAAGGGTCAGCCGCGAATACCAGTCGCCACCTCGGTAGCCCTGCAACTGCTTCGCGAAATCCCCCTTCATCTTGGTCTGCACGCCGGACGGGGATATCGGGACGACCCGGATCCGCTTGGGGGCGAGCTCGACGGCCAGGGTGAAGGAGGCCGAGATCAGCGCCGCCTTGGAGCCGGCGTAGGCGGCCATCGTGGGCATCGCCTGGGTTCCCGAGGTGGAGGCGACGTTGACGATCGCACTGGAGCCGCCCGCGGGGATGTGCGGCAGCGCCTCGGAGATGAGCCGGAGCGGGCCGATGAAGTTCACCTGGGTGATGGTGCGGATCCGGTCGATGTCCAGGTCGTCGATCGGGGTGGCCAGCGTGACCCCGGCGATGTTGCAGACCACGTCGATGCGGCCGCCGAGATCCTCGGCCGCGGCCCGCACCGCCGCGACGATGGAGGCGTCGTCGGCCATGTCGACGTGGTGGGAGCGGAAGCG
>NZ_JBHMQT010000048.1:0-632 GCF_042435035.1 Sphaerimonospora cavernae | reverse complement strand
TCCGAGGGCCTCTCAAAATGGTATGCGGCAGATCAACGTGTCACGGCGATAGTGCGAGAGGCGCAGAACAATGACTTCCGCGTCGTCATCAGCGCCTTGACGCCGATCGAGGCTTTCGACGGCCGGGTGACGAACGATCGGTTGCGCTGGTACCTGTCCCGGTTGCGAGTCGAACCGGTGACCGAGGAGGTCTCCGCCTGCGCGATGGACCTGCTTCGTGAGAGTGGTCTCCATGGCCACAAGTACGCGATCGATGCCGTCGTGGCCGCCACGGCTCTTCGCTCCGCCCGTCCCGTCATCATCCTCACCTCGGACGAGGACGACATGAACAAGCTTTGCGGCAAGGCAGTGCGCCTCGTATGTGTGTAGGCGCTGAATTATTGCTTCAGCGATACGACTACCACCAGCAATACCTTTTTAAAGTGCCAAATGGGTATTGTGGTCTCAGCCGCACCGGCGTCGCCTGCCCCGTCGGCCTGGCCTGAACGAGCCTTCCCGCCGGGGGAAGGGCCAGCGGCCAAGGTCAGCGTCTCCTTGCGGGCCGGCAACATCCGCGCGATCAAGGAACGCGTCGGCGCGCGCGGGTTCTCGGCCTACGTCGACGCCGCTGTGGAGCGTCAGATCGAGCGGGA